>NZ_LMHR01000066.1:0-64942 GCF_001428465.1 Rhodanobacter sp. Root179
CCTCGCCCTCCGAAGGAGGACGAAAGCTCTTCGCTCCAAATGCTTCGGGTTGAACGAAACACGCGGGTACAAGCGTTGCCCGCCAGGGTTTGATGGGCATGAGTGACACGTGGGGAAAGCCGGCGGGCAGTGCCCGCCCTACGACAGGGCCAGAGCATCGCGCACAGGGTGCGCTCCTGCAGGTGCGGGCTACGCAAGAGAAGCGCGATCATCGCGCCATATCCCATCCCGGCACCGCAAACCCCTCCACCAGAAAATCCACCAGCCTGCGCGTCTTGATGGGCAGGTGCTTGCGCGACGGATACACCGCGTGGATGCCGAGCGTCATCGCGCGGTACGTCGGCATCAGTTCGACCAGGTCGCCGCGGCGCAGGTCGTCGGCGACGATGAAATCCGGTTGCAGGATGATGCCCTGATGGTCGAGCGCTGCCGCGCGGCAGGTGTCGCCGTTGTTGGCGTGGATGCGTGCATGGATGCGCACCACGATGGGGGTGTCGTCGGGCGCGGTGAAAGTCCATTCGTCGCGGCCTGCGAAGTAGCTGTAGGAGATGACTTCGTGCTGCGCCAGTTCGGCGGGGTGCGTGGGCGTGCCGTGTTCCGCAAGGTATTGGGGGGATGCGCAGGCGATCATGCGGGTGGTCGCCAGCTGCCGGCTGACCAGTTGCGAGCTGGGCAGGTTGGTGATGCGCACGGCGAGGTCGTAGCCCTCTTCGACGAGGTCGACCACGCGATCGCTGAGGTCGATGTCCAGCGACACTTTCGGGTACAGCTGCGCGAAGCGTCCCCACAGCGGGGCCAGATGCAGTACGCCGAAGGTGAGCGGCGCGTTGATGCGCAGCATGCCGCTGGGCTCACCGCTGCGCGAGCTGATTTCCGATTCCGCTTCGTCGACTGCGGCCAGCATCTCCTTCGCGCGGGCGAAGAACAGCTGGCCGTCGTCGGTCAGCGACAGCCGCCGCGTGGTCCGGTGCAGCAGGCGCGTGCCGAGGCGCTGTTCGAGTTCGCCGACATGCCGCGATACCGCCGCCTTGGACAACCCAATCGCGTCCGCCGCGCCGACGAAGCTACCGGCCTCGACCACCGCCACGAAGCTGGCCATTTCCTGGAATTTATCCACGACGCCTCCTTTTGTCTCGAATTTCGAGACAGAAAGTCAATGCAAAGCTAGTTTATCGGTGATTCGCTGGTCAATAGAGTACGTTCCATGCCCGGACGTCCCGGGTCCCTGACGGAGACTTCCATGAACATCACCCTGATCGGCACCGGCAACATGGGTTCGGCGCTTGCCAAGCAACTCACCCGCGCCGGCCACGCCGTGCGCATCACCGCCCGCGACTTGGCCAAGGCCCACGCGCTCGCCGCCGCGAATCCCGGTGCCGTGGCCGCGGCTGCCGCCGATGCGCTGGCCGGTTCGGACGTCGTCATCGTCGCCACCGGTTACGCCGATGCGGTGCCGGCGCTGCGCTCGCTGGGTTCGCTGGCGGGCAAAATCGTCATCGACATCACCAATCCGCTGACCGCCGACTACATGGGGCTGACCCTCGGCTACGACACCTCGGCCGCCGAGGAGATCGCCAAGGCCTTGCCCGAAGCCGAGGTGGTCAAGGCGTTCAATACTTTGTTCGCGCAGGTGCTGGCCGACGGCCCGCAGTTTGCCGATGGCCAGGTGGCTCCGGCGTTCTTTGCCGGTGACAGCGAGCGTGCCAAGCAGACCGCGAAAGCGTTGATTGAAAGCCTTGGTTTCACGCCGGTCGATGCCGGCCCGCTGAAGAACGCGCGCTATCTCGAACCGCTGGCCGGACTGAACATCTATCTCGGCTACGGCGCCGGTCTTGGCACGTCGATCGCGCCGACCTGGATCAGCAAGGCCTGATGCGTCCGCGTCATCCCCTCACTTCTCGTCATCAAGGAATCCTCATGAACGCTTCGCTCGCGCTGTTTGGCCGCATCGGCCTCTCGCTCATCTTCATCATTTCCGGCTGGGGCAAGATCGCTGCCTACGCCGGCACCCAGCAGTACATGGAATCCGCAGGTTTGCCGGGGGCGCTGCTGCCGCTGGTGATCGCGCTGGAACTCGGCGGTGGCCTGGCCATCCTCACCGGTGCTTTCACCCGCTGGATCGCGTTGGCGATGGCCGCGTTCTCGCTGGTCAGTGCCGTGGTGTTCCACGCCCACTTCGACGATGCCGCCCAGGCGATCAACTTCTGGAAGAACGTGGCGATGGCCGGCGGCTTCCTGACGGTCGCCGCCCACGGTGCCGGCGCGCTCAGCCTCGACCACTTGTGGAACAAGCGCCGCAACGCCTGAGTTTCCATCCTGCAGTCACGCAACGGGCGCCTCGCGCCCGTTGCCCATGGAGAAAACACCATGACCACCGCCCCTTCGCTCTTCATCTCCCACGGTTCGCCGATGTTTGCGCTGGAACCGGGCCTGCTGGGCCCGAACCTGCGCGCCATCGGCCAGTCGCTGAGCGGCATCACCGCCGTGCTGGTGGTGTCGCCGCACTGGCAGACGCGCGGCGTGCGCATCGGCAGCAACGGCGCGCCGGGAACGATCCACGACTTCGGCGGCTTCCCCGAGCCGCTGTATCAGCTGCAATACCCCGCGCCGGGTGCACCGGCGCTGGCGCAGGACGCGGCGCGTCTGCTTGCGTCGGCGGGTTTTGAAGTGACCCTCGACGAACGTCGCGGCCTCGATCACGGCGCATGGGTGCCGATGCGCTACCTGTTTCCGGACGCCGACGTGCCGGTGTTTCAGGTGTCGCTGCCGCAGGGCATCGATGCGGCCGGCGCCCTGCGACTGGGCCAGGCGCTGGCGCCGCTGCGCCAGCGTGGCGTGCTGGTGGTCGGCTCCGGCAGCCTCACCCACAACCTGTACGAATTCCGCCAGCACATCCGCGACCCGGAATACGCCCAGCAATTCGTCGACTGGGTTCGCGACGCGATAGCCGCGCGCGATGTCGAAGCGCTGCTCGACTACCGTCGTCGCGCCCCGCACGGCGAGCGTGCGCATCCGACCGAGGAACACTACCTGCCGCTGCTGGTGGCTGTGGGCGCAAGCTCCGCGACGGACACGGCGCAGCTGGTCGAAGGCGGCATGACCTACGGCGTGCTGTCGATGGATTCGTTCGCATTCGGCCTGCCTCATGTCGCGCAGGCCGCGCCGGAGAAAGCAGCATGAAGACCTTGTCAGCACCGTCGAACGACTCGGCCTTTGCGCTGGCCTTCCGCACCTTGCAGCCGCCGCCGGACAAGCCGACGTCGCTGCTGGTGCTGCTACATGGCGTGGGTGGCAACGAAACCAATCTCGCCGCGCTCGGCGCCGAGGTCGACAGCAACACGCTGGTGGTCTTGCCGCGCGGCCCGATCACGCTGGGCTCGACAGCGTTCGGCTGGTTCCGCGTGGCCTTCAGCGGCAATGGTCCGCAGATCGTGGCCAGCGAAGCCGACGCCAGCCGTCGCAGCCTGATCGACTTCATCGGACAACTGCAGCAGGCTCACGGCATCGACGCGGCGCATACCGTCGTGGCCGGCTTCAGCCAGGGCGGCATCCTCAGCGCCAGCGTGGCGTTGACCGCGCCCGAGCGCGTCACCGCATTCGCCGTGCTGGCCGGGCGCATCCTGCCGGAGCTCGAGCCGCTGTTGGCGAGTCCGGAACATCTGTCCGCCTTGCGGGGCTACATCGCGCATGGCACGCACGACGACAAACTCCCGGTGAGCTGGGCACAGCGCAGCGATGACTGGCTGACCCGCCTTGGCGTCGCCCACGAGACGAAGCTCTATCCGACCGGCCACGAACTGGGCGCGCCAATGTGCGCCGACTTCCTCGCCTGGCTGTCCCGGGAAGAGCCGCGCGGGAACCGGCCCACCGCCGGGCGATAGGTCGATCCTGCACTTGCGGCGTGCAGGACGTCCGATCCGGCCGGGTCGGACGTCCGGTCCGACGGTCTCGGGCGACCGAACGCCCCGGCGGAGCGAGGCTGGAGTTCGCATTCCGCCCAGGTAGACCACCATGTCCCTTCTGCTGTCTCTCGTTCGCTGGACCGCCCGGTTTCTGTTCGCGCTCACGTCGGTGGCGGTCGCCATCTACGCCTTCGGCTATCTCTATCGCAGCCACGCGGCCGGCAATCCGTTCGCCGCGCAGTTCGCGATTTCCGGATGGGACGTGCCGCTGCACATGTTCCTGGCCGGGCTGGCGTTGCTGCTGGCGCCGTTGCAGCTCAGCGCCGGCGTGCGCCGACGCCTGCCGGCGCTGCATCGCACCGCGGGCTGGTTGTACGTGGCCGCGATCCTGATCGGTGCGCCGTCGGGACTGTCGCTGGCGTTCCATGCGCAAGGCGGCGCGGCCAGCGGCGTCGGCTTCGCCCTGCTGGCGCTGCTGTGGCCGGTTTTCACCTTGCGCGGCGTGGTGCTGGCGATCGCGGGCGACACCGCCGGCCACCGGCGCTGGATGTGCCGCAGCGTGGCGTTGACCTTCGCTGCCGTCACGCTGAGGGTGGGACTCGGCGTGGGCGCGGGTGTGCTGCACCTGCCGTTCCTGTCGGTCTACATCACGATGGCGTGGGCGTCGTGGCTGCTCAACCTTGCCGTGTGCGAATTCATCCTGCGCTGGCCGTCGTGGCGTCGCGCGCGTGCCGCCGGCGGTAGTCGCTGGGCGTCTCGCCCAACTGGCGCTTGAACGCCGCGTTGAAGGTCGATTTCGAGGTGAATCCGCAGGCGTAGGCGAGGTCCAGGATCGTGCGCGTCTCGCCCGGATTGGCCAGATGGTCGCGCATCGCGTCGATGCGCAGGCGGTTGACGTAATCCCAGAAAGTGGCGCCGAAGCGGCGGTTGATCACCACCGATACCAGGTACTCCGGGTAACCGCTGCGTCGCGCCAGCTGGCCGATCGTCAAGGCCGGCTCGCGGTAGAGCTGTTCGCCGCTCATCAGTTGGGTGAGCCGGACCTCAACTTCGGGAAAGCGCGGGTCGTCTTCCACCTCGTCGCGCGAGCGATCGGGCGGCACGCCGCTTTCGTCGGGCGTCGCTGCATCGTGTCCGGCACCGGTCATCGGCTGGGCCGGCACCTGCGGCTGCGCCAGGCTGAACCAGCCGATCACGAAGATCCACAAGGCCACGGCACCGTAGATCAGGTGGTAATCCACGAACGGAATGTGCGCGATTTCCCGCAAGGCGGCGATGCACCAGATCAATGCCTGCGAGAACGCCATCGCGCCGAGCCATTGCAGCGACTGGCGGTCGGCGTCGGCACGACGCGCGCGCAATTCCTGTCGGAACCGGGCGATCCGCACCAGGGCCGCGGCGACGTAGGCCAGCGCGTAGCCGAACAGGAACAGCGTGAACCACGCTCCGGGTCCTTCCCAACCGGCGTTACCGGCAAGCCGTGGCCAGGCCACCACCAGCGCCAGTGCGAAGCCGGCGAAATGCACCAGGTCGCGCATGCACAGGCGACTGCCGGTGGTGAGTGCACGCACGTAGACATAGAACAGACTGGCGTGCAGGAACGGAAACAGGCTGACGACCGCGTAGGCCAGCGACCAGCGATCATCGGCCCCGGCCAGATGGACGGCCTTGACCGCCAGGTCCACGCCGACCAGGCCGGTCCATGCGGACAGGACGCGGTTGGCGGCAGCATTGGCCGGGCGCCGCCACAGCGCCAGTGCGAGCAGCACCGCCTGGGCGGCGGCACTGGCGTAGATGATCACCCAAGCCTGCATGCGGAAACCGTGGAAGCCGAAGCGCGCCAGTGTAGCTGCACGGCGAACAGCCCGGACTGGTCAGGCCGGCGTCACCGCGGTCTCAGTGCAGCGCGGCGCCGAAGCGGTCTCCGCGCGGCAGGTAATGCTGTTGCGGGTCCAGCGAGACGAGGACGTGGTGCGCGCGGCCGACGATCTCGCTGCGGGCGAAGAAGCCGAAGTAGCGCGAGTCCATGCTGTTGTCGCGGTCGTCGCCCAGCAGCAGGTACTGGCCGGGCGGAACCTTGGTCGGACCGAAGTTGCTGAGCGGGCTGGGGTGACCGTTGGACAGGCGGATCGCGTGGCGCAGCGCGCCGTAGCGTTCGGTTGCGTAATGCGCGGGATCGCGCAGGTCGTCGTGGATGCCCTGGTAGCCGCTGGCCGCGTAGCTGGCCGCGCGGCCGTTGATGAAGAGCACGTTGGCGCGCATCGCCACCTCGTCGCCGGGCAGGCCGATCACGCGTTTCACCAGGCGCTCGCGCGCGGCCGGCGAATCCAGCACCACGATGTCGCCGCGTTGCGGATCGGCCAGGTGGCGCAGCGAGACGTGGGTCAGCGGCAGGCGCAGGTCATAGGCCAGCTTGTCGACCAGGATGCGGTCGCCGATGCGGATGGTCGGCTGCATCGAGCCGGTCGGCACCACGTTCCAGTCGGCCACCGCGCTGCGGAAAACGACCATGCACAGCATGAAGGTGATGAAGCCCCGGTTGCGGGTCAGAAAGCGGACGAGCCTGTGCATGCAGATCTCCAGTCGGGTGTTCCGGGTGCAGGGCGATGCGGGGCGAACGCCCGTGGTCAGGAGGATGACCGCGCCGGCAAGGCGAAGTTTCCTGATGGCCCCGGTTCGTCACCCGTCGGGTACGACGAAGCAGACTTCAGTCGTGCGCAGCCGGGACGGCTGGAAGCTGCGCCGCCATCTTCACCAGATCCGGCAGCGAGCGCGCATGCATCTTGCGCATCACCTTGCCGCGGTGCGCCTTCACCGTGATCTCGCTGATGCCCAGGTCGGCGGCGATCTGCTTGTTCAAGCGACCGGCCACCACCATCGCGAGCACTTCGCGCTCGCGAGGCGTCAGCGAGGCATGGGCGTCGCGCAGCCCGTGCAGGCCTCGCTCCCGCACCAGCGCTTCGCGGCTGCGCTCCAGCGCGTCGGCCATGGCGAGCAACAGCACGTCGTCCTCGAACGGTTTGGTCAGGAACTCGGCGGCGCCGGCCTTCATCGCGCGCACGGTGAGCGGGATGTCGCCGTAGCCGGTGATGAAGATGATCGGCATCTCGGGCCGGTCGGTGCCGATCGACGTCTGCAGGTCCAGCCCGTTGAGGTCCGGCAGGTTCACGTCCAGCACGAGGCAGCTGGGCGCCGTGGGCCGCGGCCGGGCCAGGAAGGCCTGCGCGGAGTCGAACAGCTCGGGTAGCCATCCGGCGGAGCGGATCATCAGCTCCAGCGATTCGCGCACCGAGATGTCGTCGTCCACCACGAAGACGATGGGCAGGGCCGAAGGCATCGCTGAAAACCTCGATTCGTCGATGGGTGCAAAGTCTGCGTTGAACATGCCACGACCTCCCGCTGGCGTCGAATGTTTGTCAGTTCAGCGGCAGAGCGGCGCCGAGTGCCCGCAGCAGGGCCGCCTCGCTGAACGGTTTGAACAGGCAGTCCACCGCGCCCTGGCGAATCAGCCGTGGCCGGTCGGCGGCGTCGCCGTGCGCCGTGATGAAGATGATCGGAATCGCGTGACCGCGCCGGATCAGTTCAAGCTGCAGGTCCGGCCCGGACATGCCCGGCATCGCGATGTCCAGGATCAGGCAGCGGGTCGTCCCGACGTGGCCCGAGGCGAGAAACGCCTCGGCCGACGCGAACGCCTCGACCGCGAAGCCGAACTCACGCAGCAGGTCCGGCAGTGACTCGCGCACGGACTCGTCGTCATCCACCACCGACACGAGTAACGGCAGGCCCATCAAGAACGCTCCATGACGTGATCCGGATCGACGTTGCTTTCCGGGTGAACGTGGTCTGCCTCCGGCGCATCGAGCTCGCTGGCGGCCAGCTGGGGCAGGGAAAACGCAAAGCTCGCACCGCAGCCGTCATTGGGTGTGGCCCAGAGACGGCCGTCGTGGCCTTCGATGATCGAACGGCTGACTGACAAGCCCATGCCCATGCCCGTGCTCTTGGTGGTGTAGAACGCCTGGAACAGCCGTTCCGCATCGTGCGGGTCGAACCCGATGCCGCTGTCGCTCACGGTCAGGCGAACCCGCGCGCCATCGTCGCGCGAGGTGCTGATCCGCATCTGCCGCGGTCGATCCGCCACCTCGCTCATTGCGTCGCTGGCATTCATCACCAGGTTGAGGATGACCTGCTGCAGTTGCACCCGGTCGCCGCGGATAGGGGGAAGGTCGTCGTCGAAATCCGGATGCAGGATCACGCCGCCACGTTGCAGTTCGCCCAGCAGCATCGCGATCACCTCGCGCGCGGCCTCGTTGAGGTCGACGCGTTCGGTCGTCATGTCCTTCTTGGCGAACAGCGCGCGCAACCGCTTGATCACGTCGGAGGCGCGGTTGCCGTCGCGGATCGTGCGGCGCGCGGTTTCGCGTGCGCCATCGACATTGGGCGGATCGGCGCCGAGCATGCGCAGGCAGGTATTGGCGTTGGTGATGATGCCGGCCAGTGGCTGGTTCACCTCGTGCGCGATCGACGCGGTCAGGGCGCCGAGCGTGGCCACGCGCGCCACGTGGGCAAGTTCGGTGCGCGCCTTGCCCAGGGCTTCTTCCGCCAGCCTGCGGTGGGTAATGTCCTGCACGGCGGAGATGTATTCCAGTCCACCGTCCTCGTCGCGCGTCATGTGGGCGACAAGGTGCAGGAACTTCACCTTCCCGTCGGGCATGAGCAATCGGTGCTCGCTTTCGAAATCCCTGGCCTCGTAGCGTTGCCGCCGCAGCATTTCATCGTGGGCGGGAATGTCTTCCGGGTGGATGCGGGTGTTGATCAGGTCGTGTGTCAGCGTCACGCCGGGATCGAATTCGTAGATGCGATACAACTCTTCCGACCAGAGGATTTCGTCGGTAGCCACCCGCCAGGCAACCGTGCCGGTCAGGGTGAGTCGCTGGGTCCTGGCCAGAAACGCTTCGCTCTGCCGCAGCGCGGCCTCGCTGCGGGAGCGTTCGATCGCGATGCTGGCCAACTGCGTGAACTGTGCGATCAGGTTGTGGTGCGACGGCTCCGGTGCCCTGGGTTCGCGGAACAGGATCGACAGCACGCCCATCACGTCACCGGTGCTGGACTTGACCGGCGTCGACAAATGGGCGCGGATGCCGTGCGCGAACGCGGTTGACTGCCACGCCTCCCAACGGGCTTCTTCGGCCACGTTCGCCACGAACACCGGCACGTCGCGCGTCGCCGCCAGCGCGAGGGGACTGGCATCGGACTCCAGCGGTCGGCCATCGGTGTCTTCCAGCAGGTCGGCGGGCACATCCGGGGCGGCGCCTGGCTGCAGGCGCAGGCGCCGCGATGTTTCCTGCACCGAGCGCGTGCGCCGGGGGTCGACCAGCACCACGCTGCAAAGTGCGTCATCCAGGCTCGCCTGCACCAGCTTGCAAAGCGATGCGAGCACCTGCGACAGCGGTGCGCCGCCAGCCATCAGCCCCAGCAGGTGTTTCTCGCCCGCGAGCAGCATCTCGGCCCGCTTGCGATCGTTGATCTCGGTGTTTTGCCCGTACCAGTTGACGACACGGCCGGCGGCGTCCAGCAGCGGCACGGCGCGGATCAGAAACCAGCGATAGCTGCCGTCGAGGTGGCGCAGCCTGGCTTCGAATGATCCGGGTTTGCCGGCATCAAGCAGCGCTTGCCAGTAGTTGCCCAGCGGGAGGGCATCCTCCGGATGAATCCGCGACGTCCAGCCATGGCCCAGCGACTGCTGCAGGCTGAGGCCGGTGTAGTCGCACCAGCGCTGGTTGATGAATTCCACCTCGCCGGTCGGCTTGGCCCGCCACACGAAACCCGGCACCGTGTCGATCAGCGCGCGCATGTGATTTTCCGAATCCGCCAGCTCATCCAGCGTGCTTGCCAGCAAGGCCTCGCCGCGCTTCTGGTCGTCGATGTCCACGTCCAGCGTGCACCAGCGCTCGATGCGGCCTGCGGCACCCCGCATCGGCTGGCTGAACACGTGGAACCAGCGATAGACGCCATCGGCGCGGCGTGAGCGAAATTCCATCTCGAACAGGTCGCCGGTCTCGACGCAGCGTTCCCAGGCGGCAACCACGGCAGGCAGATCGTCCGGGTGAATCAGATCGGCCGACTTCCAGCCTCGCTGCTGCTCCAGTGTCGCGCCGCGAAATTCCTGCGACCGGCGATTGGAATACTCGATCTCTCCGTCAGGCGTCATGAGCAGCACGGAGGCGGGGATGACATCGGCCATTGCCGCGAAATCGCCGACGAAGCTCAAGGCTACGCCGGTCGTGTGCCGGTGATCTTCGATGTCACAGGCCATGCCGAGCCAATGGGTCAGCTTGCCGGTGTCGTCGGTTACGGGGCTGACCCGCAAGACGAAGTGGTGCCAGGCGCCATCGAAACGCCGCAGGCGTGCCGCCATGTCCACGGGTTGCCGCGACGCCACGATGACATGCCAGTGCTCACGCAGCTCGGGCAGGTCGTCGGGATGGATGGCATCGAGCCAGCCCTGGCCGGCGGCATCGCCAGGCGTGCCGCCGGTGTATTCGCACCAGCCCCGGTTGACGTGGTCGACCTGCCCGTCGGGACGCGCGATCCAGACAAGTCCCGGAATCACATCGACGGCGCGGCTGAATTCGTTCTCCATACCGGCCCTCGCTTGGCGTCGTCGTGGCAGCAGGATGCGCCAGTCACCGGCGCCTGCCCATCATACTTTGGTGTCGGTTGGCGGCGTGCCGGTTCGGTGGCCCCGAGCGGGGCCGTCCGGAAGGGCGCGTCGATGGAGGCTCGCTTCGTGTAGCGTGCGCCCGCTCCAGGTAGGCGTGGCGCAAGGTCGACCGACACCATCGTGCGATCGCGCGGCCGTGATCGCTCTGGTCTGATCGCTCCCCTGACTTTCCAGAGAGAGCACGCTCATGAACGACACCAACAGTCTCGCCGGCAAGGCCGCGCTGGTCACCGGCGGCTCCCGTGGCATTGGCGCGGCCATCGTGCGCCGGCTCGCCAGCGAAGGCGTTGCGGTTGCCTTCACCTACGCGGCTTCACCGGCGGCCGCCGAAGAAATCGTTGCCGGCATCGCAGCGAACGGTGGCACCGCCGTTGCGATCAAGGCGGATAGCGCCGAGCCTGCCGAAGTCGAAGCGGCGGTGGCACAGGCGGCGCAGCGGTTTGGCCGTCTGGACATCCTGGTCAACAACGCGGGCATCATCAGCAACGGCAGCGTCGACAACTACGCGCTGGCCGATTTCGACCGCATCGTGGCAGTGAACGTGCGCGCTGTGTTCGTGGCGGTGCAGGCGGCGCTGGCCCACATGGGTGAGGGTGGGCGGATCATTACCACCGGAAGCGTGGCGGCGGACCGCACCGGCTTTGCGGGCTCGTCGGCGTACAGCATGAGCAAGGCGGCGGTCGCCGGCCTCACCCGCGGCATGGCCCGCGACCTCGGGCCACGCGGCATCACCGTCAACGTGGTGCAGCCCGGCCCCACCGAAACCGACATCGTCAGCGACGAAGCCGTGCGCGAACGGCTGCGGCCGATGATGGCGCTGGGACGCATGGGCAGTGGTGATGAAGTGGCCAGCCTGGTCGCCTACCTGGCCCGCCCCGAGGCCAGTTACATCACCGGCGCGGCACTGACGGTCGACGGCGGCTACCTGGCGTGAACGGCCAGCGAGCGCTGCCCTTGCGGATCATCAGAAGGCCGGCACGAATGCTCCTGGGCGACTGGCGGTGATCAAGACCTGCGCGCCTTGCAGGCGCGCTGCGTTCACCACATGCCATGTCTGGAAGAACGTGAGGTGGCTGCCAAGGCCAGGCGCCGTTGTTTGAGCCTGCCAGGAACCTCCGCCCCCATTAATATCGCCGATGGCAATTCAAAACGTCATTCAGCGGAGTCCGCCATGCACCTCGAAGTGTTGAAAGTACGCCTCCATTCACTCAAGGATTTCGCCAAGCATTATCTGATGATCGTGCTGAGCATCCTCACGGCGCTGGGGCTGGAAGCCTGGATCGAACATGCGCATCACCGTCATGCAGCGGCCGAGGCCAGTACCCAGATCGAAGCGGAAATCCGCGCGAACCTCGCGGAATGCGATACCGATCTTCAACACGACCTGGCGCAGATGGTGCGACTGCGGGGCATCCGGGATGAGGTGACCCGGGAGCTGAAGATGCACACCTCCGATGACCTGATCGCGCAGCGCGTCCTGGAGCAGACCAGGCAACATTTCGACCTGAAACTCATGTTTCCCACGTTGCGCCATGAGGCATGGGACGTGATGGTCGCCAATCAGTCGGCCGGGTGGATCGATCCGGGCCGCTTGCAACGGTACGCCGTGGCCTATGCGAGCCAGCGCGACGTCGTTACCACGATGTCCGAAGACACGGAGCTGCTGATGAGCGGGACCGGTCTGGTCGACACGGTGGCCGACTTGCGTACCGATACGGTGCATCCGCGGGAATTCCTGCATGTGGTCAGTCAGATGACGGCCATGCTTGAGCAAGCGGTGAACAATCTGCAGACACTGAGGAAGCAACTTGCCTCCGCATTGCCGGATACAGACACCGGCGCCTCATAGCGGCCATGTCTCCGCTAGCCGAATGAGCAGGCGGGCGCCTCACGCTCGCCTGATGTCGTTCCTCGGATAAGCGTGCCGCTCGACGCCACTGCAAGCTGCGTTTCCTTGCGAGGCGCTGTTGCGCGTGTCCGCATCCGCGAGTGCGGACACGCCTGAATGTCTCCATGCCAGCGTCATGGCAGGGAAGATCGGCGAATTCGCGGCAGTCTCAGGGTAGCCTTGCGCACAGCCACCGATACCAAGGTATCGACCGACACCATCGTGCAATCGTGCGTCTCCGGGTCTTCTGGTGTGATCGGTTCTGCGAGTTGCCGCTCGGCAGCTCACCGTTTCGCATCGCTCGCTGCGGTGCTCCCGTCCCCGGAGATCGGTCATGTCTGCATCCCCTTCGTTGCCCCGTCGGCGCCCCATCGTCGCCTCGTTCCTGGTCATGGCGAGTGCTGTCGTCTTGTCGGTGCCTTGCCATTTCGCCCAGGCCGCTTCGGTCGCCGGTGCGCGATCGACTGCCGGCAAGGGCGACACGAGCATTCGTCCTTTCCGAATCCACGTGCCGGAGTCCGAGCTGGCCGACCTGCGCAAGCGCATCGCTGCTACACGTTGGCCCGACAAGGAAACCGTGAGCGACGCCTCGCAAGGTGTGCAGCTGGCGACGATGCAGGCGCTGCTTAAGTACTGGGGCAACGGTTATGACTGGCGCAAGGTGGAGGCGAAGTTGAATGCACTGCCCGAATTCGTCACCACGATCGACGGTGTCGACATCCAGTTCGTCCACGTGCGTTCGCGCGAACCGAATGCGATGCCGCTGATCCTCACCCACGGCTGGCCGGGTTCGCCGCTGGAGTTCATCAACACGATCGGGCCGCTGACCGATCCGGTGGCCCACGGCGGCCGTGCCACGGATGCGTTCGACGTGGTGATCCCGGCGATCCCCGGCTACGGCTTTTCGGGCAAGCCGACCGAGCTTGGCTGGAATCCCGACCGCGTGGCGAGGGCGTGGGACGTGCTGATGAAGCGCCTGGGCTACACGCATTACGTGTCGCAGGGTGGCGACCACGGCTCGGTGATTTCCGATGCGCTGGCACGCCAGGCGCCGAAGGGCCTGCTCGGCATCCACCTCAACATGCCGGCGACGATACCGGCGAACCTGGTGACCGGCATCAACACCGACGCGCCGGCGCCGGCGAATCTTTCCGCCGACGAACGTCGCGCGTACAACCAGCTCAGCACCTTCTTCGGCCGCAACGCGGCGTACGGCGCGATGATGGTGACGCGGCCGCAGACCATCGGCTATGCGCTGTCCGATTCGCCCGCCGGCCTGGCCTCCTTCACCTACGAGAAGATCGCCGAGTGGACCGACAGCGACGGCCACCCCGAGCGCGTGCTCAGCCGCGACCAGATCCTCGACGACCTGACCCTGTACTGGGTCACCAACACCGGCGCCGCGTCGTCGCGCTTCTACTGGGAAAACAACAACAACAACTTCAGCGCCGAGGCGCAGAAGACCGCCACCATCAAGGTGCCGGTGGCGGTGACGGTGTTTCCCGGCGAGATCTACCGCGCGCCGAAGAGCTGGACCAGCCAGGCGTATCCGTCGCTGTACTACTTCCACGAAGCGGCCAAGGGTGGCCATTTCGCCGCGTGGGAGCAGCCGCAGGAGTTCAGCGAGGAATTGCGCGAGGCGTTCCGTCCGCTGCGCAAGAACGCCGAGGACGTGACGGCCGCGCCGGCCGGCTGACCACGGAGGCAGGTGCGGCCCCTGGCTGCGCTTGTCCATTCTCCACTTCGCCATGGAGCGAACCATGACCACGACTACCACCTTGAAACGTGCCGTCCTCGTAGCGCCGACGCGTCCGCGCCCGGCGAACCGGTCCTCCCTGTTGCGGCTGTACCTGGTCCGCGGCGTGCTGGCCGTGCTGTGGGCGGCAGCGTTTGCCAAGGGACATGACCCGCTCGATGCGCTGGCGATCGCGCTGCTGGCGACGTATCCGCTGATCGACGCGGTGTCGTCGCTGATCGACTACGCCAGCATGCCGCGCGACGCGGAACGCCGGATCACCGCCTTCAACGCGGTGCTGAGCACGCTCGCCGCGATCGGCATGGGCGTGGCGGGAACGCTCGGCGTGGCGCAGGCGCTGGCGCTGTTCGGCGCGTGGGCGGTGATCGCCGGGGCGGCGCAGCTGGTGCTTGGCCTGCGCCGGCGCGGACGCGAACTGGGCAGGCAGTGGCCGATGCTGATTGCCGGCGGCCTGTCTTTCCTGGTCGGCACGTCGTACGTCGCCCGTGCGCTCGGCGAGCAGCCGTCGCTGGCCGTGTTGTCGGTCTACGCCACCGGCGGCGGCGTGTTTTTCATCATCCAGGCAGGCCTGCTGGCCTGGCGCGCCAGCCAGCAACGACGCGCCCCGCACTGAGCGTTGCCTGTTTCCCCACTTGAACCCGAACCGCAGGCACGCGCCTGCGCGGAGACTGTCATGAACTTGAACATGTTGAACGGACCGAGCCGGTCCATCCGTCGCCGCTTCCTCAGTACCTCGCTGCTGGCGCTGGCGATCACGCAGCTGGGCCTGGCCGGTTCGGCCGATGCGCAGCCGATCCAGCCCGTGCCCGCGCCGGTTGCCACGGCGCACGCGACGCTGGGACCGTTGAAGCACGTCAAGGCCGGTGTGCTCGACGTGGCCTATGCCGAGGCCGGCCCGGCCGATGGGCCGGTGGTGATCCTGCTGCACGGCTGGCCGTACGACATCGACAGCTTCGCCGAGGTAGCTCCGGCGCTGGCGGCGAAGGGCTACCGCGTGCTGGTGCCCTATGCGCGCGGCTATGGCGGCACGCGCTTCCTGTCGGCGAAGACCATGCGCAATGCCGAGCCCGCCGCGCTGGCGCAGGATGTCATCGACTTCATGGATGCGCTGAAAATCGAGCGCGCCGAACTGGCCGGCTTCGACTGGGGTGCTCGTTCGGCCGACATCGTCGCAGCCTTATGGCCGCAGCGGGTGACGTCGCTGGTGTCGGTGAGCGGCTACCTGATCGGCAGCCAGGAATCCGGCAAGCAGCCGCTGCCGCCCAAGGCCGAGCTGCAGTGGTGGTACCAGTATTACTTCGCCACCGAGCGCGGCCGCATCGGTTATGCAAAGAACCGCCACGACTTCGCCAGGCTGATCTGGCAGCTGGCCTCGCCGCAATGGAAGTTCGACGACGCCACCTTCGAACGCAGCGCCGTGGCGATGGACAACCCCGACCACGTCGCCATCGTGATCCACAATTACCGCTGGCGGCTGGATCTGGCCAGGGGCGAGGCGAAGTACGCGACGCTGGAAAAGAAGCTGGCCACATTCCCGGCGATCAGCGTGCCGACCATCACCATGGAAGGCGACGCCAATGGCGCACCGCATCCGCCAGCGGAGGCCTACCGCAAGCGCTTCAGCGGCAAGTACGAATACCGCCTGATCAGCGGCGGCATCGGCCACAACCTGCCACAGGAAGCACCGCAGGCGTTCACGAAGGCAGTGGTCGACGCTGATCATCTCTGACGCCGCCCGAGCCTTCCCCTCCGGCCGTCATTTCCGCGAAGCGGGAATCCATCCTGATCTCGCAGGGAAGCGACCTGGATGACCCGCTCCGCCGTGGTGGAGCGATTCCCGCTTTCGCGGGAATGACGGCATTGAAAAAGTCGAGTCTGTGAAGGGAGTACTTCGATGAAACTGCTGCAGCTCGTGATTTTCGCGGCGGCCGCCACCTCTTGCACGTTGGCGGTGGCGTTCGCCACTCACGCCACCGCCGAAAAGCCCGCCTCGCCGATCTACGGCGTCACCATCCCCGACGGCTACCGGCAATGGCAGTTGATCGCCCCGGCGCAGGAAGCGGCGCCGCTGAACGAGCTGCGCGCGGTATTGGGCAATGCCATCGCGATCCAGGCCTATCGCGAAGGTACGCTGCCATTTCCGGATGGCGCGGTGCTGGCCAAGCTGGCGTGGAAGCGTGTGCCGTCGAGCGAGTTCGAGCCGGCTTCCGTCCCCGGTGCGGCCACCACGGTGCAGTTCATGGTGAAGGATTCGAAGAGGTACGCGGCCACTGGCGGCTGGGGCTTTGGCCGCTTCATCAACGGCAAGCCGGCCGACGAGACGCAGCACCGCACCTGTTACGCCTGTCACCATTCGCGGGTGAAGAACCACGATCTGGTGTTCACCCGCTACGCGAAGTGAGTTGTTGATCAGCAGAAACCATCAGGAGAGAACCCATGTCACAACGATGGCTCATCACCGGCAGCTCGCGCGGCATCGGCCGCGCACTGGCCGAGGCCGTGCTGGAGGCCGGGCATCAGCTGGTCGCCACCGCCCGCGATCCGTCAACGCTCGACGATCTGAAACGGCGTCACGGTGACGCCGTGCGGCTTGTCGCGCTGGACGTGACCGATCCGGTGGCGGCCGCCCGTGCCGTGGCGATGGCGCTGGAGGATTTCGGCGGACTCGACGTGCTGGCCAACGTGGCGGGCTACGGCAATGTCGATTCGGTGGAGGACACCACGCTGGAGGACTTCCGGCGCGAGATCGACACCAACCTGTTCGGCACCATCATCATGACCAAGGCGGTGATTCCGCTGATGCGTGCGCAGCGCAGCGGCCACATCATCCAGTTCTCGTCGGTGGGCGGACGCATCGGTGCCCCTGGGCGCGCGCCTTATTCCGCTGCCAAGTGGGCAATCGAAGGTTTCTCCGAATCGCTGGCGCGCGAGATGGCCTTGATCGGCGTGCACGTCAGCGTGGTCGAACCCGGTGGCTTTCGCACCGACTTTGCCGGCGCGTCGACCCGTTTGAACTCGGGACGTCCGGAATACGATGCGGTGGTCGGCGCGACCGCGCGGGCGCAGCGCGCTTATGACGGCAAGCAGCCGGGTGATCCCGTACGCGCGGCGCAGGCCATCCTCAAGCTGGCATCGCTGGAACAACCGCCGTTTCGTCTGCCGCTGGGCAGCGACGCGCTGAAGATCATCGAGCAGGCTGACCGGGCGAAGCTCGACGAACTGGAGCGATGGCGCGAATTGAGTGCCTCCACGGATTTTCCGGTGGCCTAGTTTGCTGCAGCTGGCCTGTCTGTAGAATGCGTGTTCCTGCAGGAGATCGCGATCCACATGTGAGCCATACGGTCCATCCATAGCATCTGACGACATGCCCAAGGGCTGCCGTCCGGCTTCAGCTGCATCCGCCAAGGCGGTTGCGCACTATGGGAGATTCCGCATGGCGGATCCACGCATTCGCGTTTCCAACCTCGTTTTTTCCTGGCCCGACGGCACGCCGGTGCTGCAGGATCTTTCCTTCGTCCTGGGTGCCGTGCGCACCGGTCTGGTCGCACCCAACGGTGCGGGCAAGAGCAGCTTGCTGAAACTGCTGGCGGGCGAACTCCAACCGCAAGCGGGCCGGATCGAGGTGTCCGGCATCGTCGGCTACCTGCCGCAGGACCTGGTGCTGGATGGCGAGGCCACGGTGGCCGAGGTGCTGGGCATTGCGGCGAAGCTGCGTGCGCTGGAAGCGATCGCCGCGGGTGATGCCGATCCTGCGCACTTCGACACGGTGGGCAACGACTGGGACCTGCGCGAGCGCAGCATGGCGACGCTGGCCCGTCTGGGCCTCGGCGAGGTGGTGCTGGAACGCCGGCTCGCGACGTTCAGTGGCGGCGAGACCATGTCGCTCGGGCTTGCCGCGCAACTGCTGCGGCGTCCTGGCGTCCTTTTGCTGGATGAGCCGAGCAACAACCTGGATCGGACGGCGCGCCAGCGGCTCCATTCGGTGCTGCAGGACTGGAAGGGCTGCCTGCTGGTGGCCAGCCACGACCGGGAGTTGCTGGAGCGGATGGACCAGGTCGCCGAGCTGACGCCGACCGGCCTGCGTGTCTACGGCGGCGGCTTTTCGTTCTATCGCGACGCGCTGGAAACCGCGCAGAACGCGGCCGAGCAGCAGGCGCGCAACCTGCGCAGCGAGGCGAAGCGCGAGCAGCGCGCGATGCAGCAGTCACGCGAACGCGCCGCGCGACGGGCGGGCAACGCCGCGCGCGGCGTGGCCGATGCCGGGCTGCCGCGGATCGTCGCGGGCAACCGCAAGAGCGCGGCGCAGGTTTCGGCAGCGAAGACAGACGCGACGCACGCGGCGCGGGTGGAGCAGGCGCGTGCGCGTCTGCTCGATGCTTCGCAGGCGCTGCGCGATAGCGCGCAGCTCGATCTTTCATTGCCGACCACGCGGGTGCCAGCCGATCGCGTGCTGTTTGCCGCTGAAGGTTTGCGAGTGCGGCAGGGCGGCCGCGAGCTGTTCGGCCCGCAGGGACTGGCGCTGGACATCCAGGGGCCACAACGCATCGCACTGGGCGGCCGCAATGGTGCGGGGAAGTCCAGCCTGCTGCGGGTGATCGCCGGCGAACTGACGCCGGACGCGGGCAGCGTGCGACGCGGCGCGGGCCGCGTGGCCTACCTGTCGCAACGACTGGACGGGCTCGATCCTGCTCGCACGGTGATCGAGAACCTTGCGCTTGCCGCACCCGACATGCCGGCGCGGGAGCGCGCGAACCTGCTCGCCCGGCTGCAGTTCCAGGGCGCGCGCATGCACCTGCCGGCCGCCGCGCTGTCCGGCGGCGAGCGCCTGCGTGCAATGCTGGCCTGCGTGCTGCATGCCACGCCGGCACCGCAACTACTGCTGCTGGACGAGCCCACCAACAACCTCGACCTCGCATCCGCCGATCTGCTGGCGCAGGCGCTGCGCGCGTACGAAGGCGCGCTGGTCGTGGTCAGCCACGATCCGGCCTTTCTGGCGGAGATCGCCGTGGAGCGCTGGCTTGAACTTTCCGACGGGCAGCTGGCGGAAGACATCCGGCGCTGACCGCGCGGCGCAGTGATGCTTTGGTATCGGTCGATACCTTCGTGCAATGGAGCCGGGGCACTGGCTTTGATGTCATGCGCCACGCGTCATCGGCATCGCGCTGAGTGGCCTGCTGCTTCCGGGAGGCGCCCGTCAACAGTCTTTCGTGTCGACAGTCTGTTGCCCTGAACCCGGCTGGCCGGTGCTGCGCGATATCGCAAACATGTCTGCCACAAGGCAGCCACCTCTTCATCGCGAAACGGGGCTGGCGGTCACCGGTGGATTCGGTTTCTTCCATTCCGCAAGAGGATTCAGCATGACCAGGCCACTCGAGAAAATCCTGTACACCGCGCATACCCACACCACCGGCGGTCGTGACGGCGCGGGCACATCCAGCGACGGCGCTCTCGATGTCACGCTCAGTCCGCCCGGCTCGGGCAAGCCGGGCACCAATCCGGAACAGCTGTTCGGCGTCGGTTATTCCGCCTGCTTCATGGGTGCGATGCAGATCGTCGGCGCGGCGCAGAAGATCAGGCTGCCGGCGGATACCGCAGTGGACGCCAGCGTGTCGCTGGGGCGCACGGAAAACGACACGGCCTATGGACTCGCCGTGACCCTGTCGGTTTCGCTGCCGGGACTGGATCGCGAGCAGGCGCAGCGGCTGGTCGACGGCGCGCACCAGGCTTGCCCGTACTCACATGCCACGCGCGGCAACATCGTGGTGACGATCGAACTGGCCTGAACTCTCGCGTCAGCCTGGCTGACCTTCCCCATCCCGCCCTCGGAGGCAAGCTCATGAAATTCCTGTCCCAACGTCTCATCAACCCGCTCGCCGGATGGCTCGTGCTGGGTGTCCTCGCGCTGGCCATGCCGCTGGCCGCCTCGGCACGGAACACGCCGGCGCCCAAGCCCACGGTGGTGCTGGTGCATGGCGCCTTCGCCGATTCGTCCAGCTGGAATGGCGTGATCAAGCGCCTGCACGACAAGGGCTATACGGTGATCGCGGCGGCCAACGAGTTGCGCAGCGTCAACGGCGACGCGGTGGCGGTCACCAGCCTGGTCAAGTCGATTCACGGGCCGGTGGTGCTGGTCGGCCATTCCTATGGCGGCCCGGTGATCAGCGTAGCGGCCACGGGTCAGGACAACGTCAAGGCGCTGGTCTACGTGGCGGCGTTCGCGCCCGAAGTCGGAGAGAACGCGGCTGAGCTGTCCGGCCGCTTCCCGGGAAGTTCGCTGGGTTCGGCGCTGGCACCGCCGGTGGAGCTGGCCGACGGCGGCAAGGATCTGTACATCGAACAGGACAAGTTCCATGCCCAGTTCGCCGCGGACGTTCCCGCCGCGCAGGCTTCGCTGATGGCCGTCGGGCAGCGTCCCGTCACCGACGCCGCCTTGCACGAGGCGAGCACGTCGGCGGCGTGGAAGAGCATCCCGTCATGGTTCATCTACGGCAGCGCGGACCTCAACATTCCGCCGGCAGCCCAGGCCTTCATGGCGAAACGCGCCCACTCGCGCAAGACCGTGGTGATCAAGGGCGCCTCGCATGTGGTGATGGTGTCGCACCCCGCCGAGGTCGCGGCGCTGATCGAACAGGCCGCGCAGGCAAGGTAACCGGGCCAAGCGGGCAGGCGTTGGCGTTCTGCCAGCGCTTGCCTGTCGATCTTTACAGGCCGACCACGTGAACAGGACACCGCTGAGCCGCGCCCTCTCCGATGGTATCGATCGACACCATCGTGTGATGGGTGCCGCCACCGGACCCTGCCGTGATGGACGCACGCCGTGCGGCTGGATCACTTCGGGAGAGTGCCATGGGTTTGTCGAGCGAATCGAGGCGGGACAGCGCCGCTGTGCTGCCTCCGGCCAGTGACATGCTGGCGGTGTGCCGGGCCGCGTCGCGCATCGAGCGCAACCCCGACGAGGCAGCCGACTGGTATCTGCACATCCGCATCGCGGAGTTGGATGGCCTCACGGCCGCGAACCTGGTGGCTCTTGGGCGCACCGATGAGGTGATGCGCTTTCTCGAAGCCATCCGCAGCGGCGCCCGCGATTGAAGACCGTCGTTGCGAAGTGGCGTCACCCGGTTCCTGCTTGCCTTGCCCCGGCCACATGCCCGCCCTCGAACGGGCCGTTTGGGGCGCGGTGCAGCCCGTTGTGCCTGTTTTCATGCAGGCTCCATTCGGGGAGGCGACATGATGCAATGGACACAGACGGTGACCGCCAAGGTGCTTGGCGTCGGGGTGCTGGCCTTGTTGATGACGATACCGCTGATGCAGGTACGCGGGCTGGTGGGCGAGCGGCAGCAATTGCGCACCGATGCGATCAGCCAGATCGCGCAAGGCTGGGGCGGCAAGCAGGTGCTGGGCGGGCCGGTGCTGGTGGTGCCCACGTTGCGTCAGGTGGCGGTGGAAGGTCAGGCGGCGCCGCGCTGGCAGGCGGGCAGCGAAAGCATGCTGGCCGACGCGCTGAAGCTGGACGTGGCGATGGCTGTGACCACGCGCAGTTATGGCATCTACACCGCCCCGGTCTTCGTCGCCACGGTGAAGCTCGGCGCGCAATTCCGGGCGCAGGACATCGCCCAGTATCGCCATGCCAGCGACGCGCCGTGGCAGGGCGGCAAGGCCGAGCTGCGGCTGCCGATCGGTGACCTGCGCGGGCTGCAGGAAATTTCCGACCTGCGGGTCAACGGTCAGCCGGCCCGTTTCGAATCGTCGGCCGATCGCTTGGGTGGATGGCCGAACGTGGTGGTGCCGATCGACCTCGACGTGCTGGGCGACCGGCCGATCGACGTGCAGATCAGCCTGAAGCTGGCTGGCACCGAGGCGCTGCAGATGCTGCCGCTGGCGCGCAGCACCGACGTGACCATGCGCGCGCCGTGGAGCGACCCCAGCTTCATCGGCGCCGCGTTGCCGCTGGAACACGCGATCGATGCCAACGGCTTCAGCGCCCACTGGCACCTGCTGGATCTCAATCGCAGCTACGGCCAGCACTGGACGGACGGCGACGCCATGGCGGCCGCGCTGCAGGCGTCGACCTTCGGCGTGCAGCTGTACCAGCCGGTCGACGTGTACCAGCGCAACGTGCGCGCGGGGAAGTACGGCCTGCTGTTCATCGCGATGACCTTCGTGGCGTTCTTCCTGTTCGAGGTGCTCAAGCGGCTGCGCGTGCACCCGGTGCAATACCTGCTGGTCGGCGCGGCGCTGGCCACGTTCTACGTGGTGCTGCTGGCGTTGTCCGAGCAGATCGGTTTCGGTCTGGCCTATGCACTGGCGGCGGCCGCGGTAGTCGTGCCGGTCGGTGGCTATGCGATGGCGGTGCTGCATGCACGTCGCGCCGGCCTGCTGCTGGGCGGCGTGCTTGGGCTGATCTACGCGATGCTGTACGGGCTGATCGCGGCCGAGCAGTACGCGCTGCTGATCGGCGCCCTGGTGCTGCTGGCGATGGTCGCGCTGATGATGTACCTGACCCGCCGCATCGACTGGTATGCGTACGTACCGACCTCGACCGAGCCGCCAGCGGCTATCATGGAACAATCATGAATCTGCTCGCGATCGAAACCGCCACCGAAGCCTGCTCCGTCGCCCTGATCCACGGCGACGAACTGATCGCCCGCAGCGAAATCGCGCCACGCCGGCACACCGAACTGGTGTTGCCGATGGCCGACGAACTGCTGGCCGAAGCCGGCATCGGCCGCCACGCGCTCGACGCGATCGCCGTGGGCCGCGGCCCCGGCGCGTTCACCGGCGTGCGCCTGGGCGTGTCGCTGGCGCAGGGCATGGCGCTGGCGCTGGACCTGCCAGTGATCACCGTCTCCTCGCTCGCCGCGCTGGCGCTGGAGGCGCCGGAGGAGGAAGGCACCGCCATCCTCGCGGTGATCGACGCGCGCATGGGCGAAATCTACGCTGCCTGCTACCGCCGCGACGACAACGGTGGCCTGGTCGCGCTGGACGACGAACGCATCTGCACCGCCGACACCTTGGTGTTGCCTGAAGCGGATGCCTGGCAGGTGGTCGGCAGCGGCTGGGTCACCTACGCCACCGTGCTGAGCCAGCGCCTCACTGGCACCCTGCATTCGGCCGATGGCCATTGCTACCCGCAAGCTGCGCACGTCGCCGAACTGGCCATGCGCGAGTTCATGGCTGGCCACGCGCAAGCGCCGGAGCTGGCCTTGCCGGTGTATCTGCGCGACAAGGTGGCGTTGACGTTGGTGGAGCAGGGCAAGGCGTAAGCGTCGAGGGTCATGCAGGGAGGCAGCGTGGAATATCCCGTTGCCATCCTGCCAGCGGAGCATCGCGATGCTCCCCATGATGCCCATTTTGAAGTTCTACTTGTTGCGCCGGCCTTCGTCCATGACGCATTTTCGCAGGGTCGACGGATCGTTGGCCTTGCTCATGCAGTTGTAATACTTGCGATGGGTTTTGCGCGCAACGCACTTGGCCACGAGATCGGCACGGTCATCCGCGTGTGATTTGCGGAACCAATCTTCGGCATCAGGCGGCATGACCGAGACGGCGAAGTCGATTTCCTTGTCGATCAAGGTCCCACATTCATCGGCAGAAAGCTTTCTGGAACTGCAGGAGGTGAGAAGACCGAGCGCCAGGGCGGCAAAAATCACCTGTTTCATCATTCGACATTTCCCTATGTGCCGCTGGACGCGGGCGTGGTCGGCAAAGCATGGCAGGTGGTTGGCGCAGGGTCACGCCTCGAGCAGTGGCTCAGAGCCGCCCGATCACCAGTTGCACCAGCAGGCTGCTCACTGCCACCGCGATCCACACGCCCAGGCCGAGCAGGATCGGGCGGGGGCCGCTGGAGATCATCTTGCGCAGGTTGGCGGACAGGCCGATCGCGGTGAGCGCCACGATGATCAGGAATTCGGCGAGCAAGTGGATGGATGGCTGGATGGCCAGAGGGATCAGGCCGGCGGTGCGCAAGGCGGAGGCGACAAGAAACCACAGGATGAACCACGGGAAGATGCTGGCCAGACTGAAGTGGCCGGCGCTGCCTGCTTCGGCGTGCTTGCTCTTTTCGCGGGCTGCGACCACGAAGGCCAGCACCAGGCAGATCGGGATGATCAGGGTGGCACGGGTCAGCTTGACGATGGTGGCGTAGTCACCGGCGGCGTGGCTGTAGCTGTAGCCGGCGGCGACCACCGACGAGGTGTCGTTGATCGCGGTGCCGGCCCACAGGCCGAAACCGAGGTCGGACAGGTGCATCAGGTGGCCGAGCAGCGGGAACAGCAGCACGGCGACCACGTTGAACAGGAAGATGGTCGAGATCGCGAAGGCGGTGTCGTGGTCGTCGGGACGGATGATCGGCGTCACCGCGGCGATCGCCGAGCCGCCGCAGATCGCGGTGCCCACGCCGATCAGCACCATCAGCTTGTCGTGCACGCCCAGCCAGCGGCCCAGCGCCCAAGCCGACAGAAAGGCCATCGTCATCGTGATCAGGGTGACTGAGAGCGACTCCAGTCCGGTCTTCGCCACCTGGTCCAGGCTGAGCCCGAAGCCCAGCGTGATGATCGACCACTGCAGCACCTTCTTGCCGGCGAACGCGATGCCCGGCGCGTAACGCGCGCCCAGCGGCAGCGTGTTGCCGACCACGATGCCCAGCACGATGCCGATCACCGGCCCGCCGATCAGCGGCGCCCAGCGGCCCAGCAACCAGGCCAGCAGCGCGATCGCCACCGCCAGCAACAAGCCAGGCGCGCGTTGCAGCAAGGGGTTGGGCGTGGCGACGGAAGCGGGGGCGGACATGCTGGACTCCTGGAATGGCGGCCATTGTCCGTCGTGCAGTCCATAACCAGAACTTGGAATATGTGATTGGTCGTATAAACTCGGCTGATGATCAACATCAGCCCGCGACAGATGGACGTGTTCGTGCAGATCGCACTGCTCGGCAGCGTGCGTGCCGCGGCCGAGCGACTGCACCTGACCCAGCCGGCGGCCAGCATGGCGCTGGCCGAGATGGAGCGACAGCTGGACGGGCCGGTGTTCGACCGCGAGCGCGGCCGCTTGCACCTCAACGCCCGTGGCCGCGAGCTGTTGCCGCTGGCGCAGGAGCTGCTGGAGCGACACGCCGAGTTCGGTCGCCGCGGCCGCGAGGACGGTGCCGAACTGGGCGGCGAGCTGCGCATCGGCGCCAGCAACACGGTGGGCAATTACCTGGTCGGCGAATTGCTGGGT
Organism: Rhodanobacter sp. Root179; assembly: GCF_001428465.1. NCBI lineage: Bacteria > Pseudomonadati > Pseudomonadota > Gammaproteobacteria > Lysobacterales > Rhodanobacteraceae > Rhodanobacter > Rhodanobacter sp. Root179. The sequence goes on from NZ_LMHR01000066.1 coordinate 25,485, forward strand.
GGCTTCGTGCGGGCGCATTCGCAGGTGGCGATCCGGCTGCGCGTGGCCAACACCGAGACGATCACCGCAGGCATGCTGGAGCATAGCCTGGACATCAGCTGCGTCGAGGGCCCAGTGGCCCATCCGCTGCTGGAAGTGCGACCGTGGCGCGACGACTCGCTGGTGGTATGCGCGCCGCCGGAGCATCCGCTGGCGCGCAAGCGGGGTTTGAAACCCGCCGATTTCGCCGGTGCCCGCTGGGTGTTACGCGAGCCGGGTTCGGCCACGCGCGCCACCAGCGAGCGGGTGCTGTCACAGCTGCCGCCAGGCGAGACGGTGCTGGAGCTGGACCAGATCGAGGCGATCAAGCAGGCCGTGGTCGCCGGCCTGGGCATCGCCTGCCTGCCTTCGGTGGCGGTCACCGATGCCCTGGCAACCGGACGGCTGAAGGCGCTGAAGACGCCGTTCCTGGATCTGCAACGCAAACTCTCGCTGCTGCTGCACCGGCAGAAATACCGGGGTGCGTTGCTGGAGGCGTTTCTCGACAGCATCGGTTTCTAGATCGCCGCCTGAAGCCCGCGCCGCCTTGCCGCGCCGGAAACCCGCGATGATTTACGTGGAAGCGCTGGCGGGCAGCGCCTGCTCCTGTGAACGGCTCACGATCTCGCGCAGCATCGCCTCGGCCTGCTCATGGGTGTGGGCGCGCAGCAGGCGGGCCAGGTTGCGGCGCAGGTCGGCGTGATCGAGCGTGGCGAGGCGGTCGCGCACCTGCAGGATCTGCGCCGGGTGCATGCTGAATTCGTTGAGGCCGAGCAACAGCAGCAGCGCGGTGAAATTCACGTCGCCGGCGATTTCACCGCACAGGCTGACCGGCTTCTTCGCCCGGCGGCCGGCGCTGAGCACGTGCGAGATCAGTCGCAGCAGCGCCGGCTGCAACGGGTTGTAGATGTTCTCCAGCGCGTCGTTGCCGCGGTCGGCGGCTAGCACGTACTGGGCCAGGTCGTTGGTGCCGATGGCGAGGAAGTCGGCGTGCTCCAGCAGCGCGCGCACGTTGATCGCCGCCGCCGGCACCTCGATCATCGCGCCCAGCGGCAGTTTCTCGGGCAGGTCGATGTTCTCGCGCTTCAGGTCCTGGCGCGCCAGCTTGAACAGCGTGCGCACCGCGATCAGTTCGTCGGGCTGGGTCACCATCGGCACCAGCACGCGCACCGGGCCGTAGCAGGCGGCGCGCAGGATCGCCCGGATCTGGGTGGTGAACACCGCGGGATAGCGCAGCGACAGGCGCACGCCGCGCACGCCCAGCGCGGGGTTGTCCTCGCCGCGCAGGCTGAGCCCGGCGGCGTCGGCCTTGTCGGCGCCCAGGTCCAGCGTGCGGATGGTGACGGGCAGGCCGCCCATGCCCATCACCAGGTCGCGATAGGCGATGAACTGCTCGTCTTCCGAAGGCAGCCCCTTGTGCTTGAGGAACAGGAATTCGGTGCGGTACAGACCCACGCCGTCGGCGCCGCGGGCGCGGGCCATGGCCACGTCCGATGGCGTTTCGGCGTTGGCCAGCAGGGCGATCTCGACGCCGTCGCGGGTGCGGGTGGGCGCGTTGGCCAGCTTGGCCAGGCGGCGCCCCTCGATGGCCGCCTCGCGCTGCCAGGCACGGTAGCGCGACAGGTCCTGCGCGGTCGGATGGACGATCGCCTCGCCGCCTTCGGCGTCGAGCAGGATCAGGTCGTCGTCGTGGATGTTGGACAGCGCGTCACGGGTGCCCACCAGCATCGGCAGGCCCAGGCTGCGCGCCAGGATCGCGCTGTGCGAATAGGCGCTGCCGGAACTGGCGACCACGCCGAGCAGGCCGTTGCCGGCCAGTTGCGCCATGTCGCCCGGCGCGATCGAATCGGCCACCAGGATTTCGCCCACGCGGGCGGCCAGCTTGCGTTCTTCCGGACTGGTCTGTCGCTGCAGCGCGGAGATCACCCGGTTGATCACCTGCTCGACGTCTTCCTTGCGGCTGCGCAGGTAGGGGTCGTCCATCGCCTCGAACACGGCGGACAGGCGATCGCGCTGCTTCTTCAGCGCGGCACCGGCGCGGTAGTGGCCGATCCGGACCAGGTCGTCCAGCCCGCGCAGCAGTTCGGCGTCGTCCAGCAGCAGGCTGTGCGCGTCGATGAATTCGTTGACCTCGCGGGCCAGCGCGCCGTGCAGCCGGTTGCGCAGTTCGCGCAGCTCCTGCCGCGCCGTGTCGAGCGCGCGGTGCAGGTGTTCCAGCTCGCCCTCGATTTCGTCCTCGCCCAGCGGCCGGTTGTCGACCGCGTAACGACTGGGCTGCACCAGCCGCGCACGGCCAAGCGCCATGCCGTGGGCGGCGACGGTGCCGGGAAGGAGGTGTCTCACGCTTGGCTCCTTGCGGAGTCGGGAATGGGCAATGGGGAATGGAGAATGGTCAGGAGCAGGGCGCGCGAAGGCCGGCGATGCACCGTCAACCTGGTGCAGCCGGCTTTGCCGATTCCCGGTTCCAGATTCCCGATTCCCTGCATCACTATGCCCCCTCGTCGAACTTGCGCTCGAACAGCTCGACCACGGCGGCGAGCGCAGGTTCCTCGTCGGGGCCTTCGGCGCGGATGGTCAGCGGACTGCCCAGGCCGGCGGCCAGCATCATCACGCCCATGATGCTCTGGGCGTTGACCTCGCGGCCCTTGCTGATCAGCCACACGGTGGACTTGAAGCCCTGCACCAGCTGCACCAGCTTGGCCGAGGCGCGGGCGTGCAGCCCGAGTTTGTTGGAGATGACGACTTCTTGTTCAAGCATGAGAAAGGATGCCCTGATCCATTCCGCACAGGCGGCATGATGTCCAGAAGGTTCGCAGATGGTGGCGCGTGGCGCAGCCAAGGCCGGCCGCCTTGGCAAGCCGCGCGCTGCCGGCTGCGGGCCTTCTGGACATCACCCCGTCATTATTTGTCAGCCGGTGGGGGCCGGCTCTGTCTGCCCGCATCTCCGCGGCGCGCCTCCTTGACAGGCGGCCGGCCTGGCTTCGTCGACGCACCGCGAACCTGCGGGCAGACAGAGCCGGTGACGCCTGCGTGGAATGGATCAGGGCATCCTTGAGGTCAGGCATGGTCGATGAAAATTCCCCCGCGGCCACCGCTGGCCGCGATCTCGGCCAGTTCGTCCAGCGGTTTTTCCGCATAGTTGAGTACGCGCAGCAGCATCGGCAGGTTGAGCCCGGAGACACAGCGCAGGCGCACGCCCAGCGCACCCAGCGACAGCCCGATGTTGCACGGCGTGGCGCCGTACAGGTCGGCAAGGATCAGCACGCCGTCGCCGTGGTCGAGTTCGCGGGCGTGATGCGCGGTGAGCGTGCGCATCACGTCGGGATCGGCATTGGGCGGCACCTCCACCGCGTCCACCCGCAAGGGCAGCTTCGGCATCACGTGGTGCGCCGCCGAGATGATCGCGTGACCGACCGCTTCGTGGGTCATCAGCAGCACGCCCACGCTCATGGCTGCTGTTTCCTGCGGGTTGGCGAAGTCATGCCGGTTCACTCCAGCTCGCGATGGAAGGCGAGCACGCCCTCGCGGCGGTCACGATAGTAGGCGGCCAGCTTTTCGACCAGGTAGACCGAACGATGCCGGCCGCCGGTGCAGCCGATCGAGATGGTCACGTAGCTGCGGTCGTCCTGTTCGAAGCGGGGCAGCCAGGCATCCAGCCAGCGCGCGGTGTCGGCGAAGTATTCGCCGACCAGGGGTTCGGCTTCGAGGAACTCGCGTACCGGTGCGTCCTTGCCCGACAGCGGACGCAGGTGCGCCTGCCAGTGCGGATTGGGCAGGCAGCGCGCGTCGAACACGAAATCGGCGTCCAGCGGCAGGCCGCGCTTGAAGGCGAACGACTGGAACATCAGGGTCAGGCCCTCGGTGGCCTGGGCGTAGCCGGTGGCCACCAGGCGACGCAACTGGTGCACGTTGAGTTCGCTGGAGTCGATCACCTTCTCGGCGATCGCCATCAGCGGGCGCAGCAGCCGGCGCTCCTCGACGATGGCATCGGCCAGCGACACGCCGCGGGTGGCCAGCGGATGACGGCGACGGGTTTCCGAGTAGCGCTTGATCAGCACCTCGTCGCGGCAGTCCAGGAATACCAGGTGCACCTGCACGCCGGCGGCGGCCAGCTCGGACAGCACGGTCGGCATGTGGGCGAAGTCGGTACCGCGATTGCGCACGTCCACGCCCACCGCGATGCGCCGGTGCTTGCTGTTGCCCTGGATCACCGCGTTGACCAGCTGCGGCAGCAGGGCCGATGGCAGGTTGTCGACGCAGTAGAACTCCAGGTCCTCCATCGCGCGCAGCGCCACCGTCTTGCCGCCGCCGGACATGCCGGTGAGCACGATCAGGTGGATCTCGCTGGGGTCGACCTGCAGGTCGAGCAGGGGAGTGTTTCCGTTCATGCGTTCACCATGGCGGCAGCCGGCGCAACTGATGCGCCTGGCGGTCAATGAAGGTCTGCGCCGGATCGATGCCCTTGCTCTTCAGCGCATGGCTGCGCACGGCGGCCTCGACCAGCACGGCGAGGTTGCGGCCGGAGGCGACCGGCAGGGTGATCATCGGCACCTGCACGTCGAACACCTCGCGGTGGCCGATGTCGCCGGTCAGACGGGTCAGCGCATCGATGTCCTCGCCGTCGCGCAGCGGCTTCAGGTGGATCACCAGGCGCAGGTATTTGGACGTCTTTACCGACATGTGGCCGAACATCTCGCGCACGTTGAGCACGCCCAGGCCGCGCACTTCCAGCAGGTCCTGCAGCAGGTCGGGGCAGGTGCCGTCGATCACGTCCGGCGCGATCAGGGTGAATTCGGTGGCGTCATCGGCGACCAGCCGGTGGCCGCGGCTGATCAGTTCCAGCGCCAGCTCGCTCTTGCCCGAGCCGGCTTCGCCGGTGATCAGTACGCCGATCGAGAAGACCTCCATGAACACGCCATGCAGGGTGATCTTCGCCGCCAGCATGCGCGCCAGGTGGTATTGCAGGTAGGTCAGCAGTTCGTGGCCGCGCTTGGAACTGGTCCACAGCGGCGTGCCGGTTTCCTCGGCGACCTCGCGCAGGTCGGCGGGGATCGGCTGGTCCTTGGTCACGATCAGGGCCACCGGCTGGTAGGCGGCGATCTTGTGCATCACCTCCCAGCGCTGGCGCGAGTCCAGCCCGTCGAGGAAGTTCAGCTCCTCCGAGCCGATGATCTGCACCTTGTTCGGGTAGATGACGTTGAGGTAGCCGATCAGCGAAGGCCGCCGCGACTGCGCCACGCCCGGCTCCAGCACGCGCGATTCGCCACGCATGCCCGACACCCAGCGCAGGGCCATGCGTTCGTGGACACCATCGTAGAGTTGTCGCGCGCTGATCCGGTCCAAGCTCAGTCCTCTGCGCCGCGTGTCGTTGCCCGGCGGGGCTTCGCGGCGACGCGGCCATTGTGCCAGCTTGGACGGTGGTACGTGTTCAGAAAAGGAAACGGCCCGCACGTGGCGGGCCGTTCCGGGTGGCGTTCAAGCGACGGGATCAGCCGTACTGGCGCTCCTCGCGCGCTTCGCGTTGATGCTTGTCGGCCACTTTCTCGCGGTGCTTGCGCAACTGGGCGACCAGCTTGTCGAACAGCACGTCGATCGAGGCATACATGTCGGCCTCGGTGGCCTCGGCATGCAGGGTGGCGCCGACCGCGTTGAGCGTGCCATCGGCGCGCTGCTGCAGCTTGTCGACCGAAAGCACGATCGCGAGGCTCATCAGCTTGTCGTCGAGGCGAGTGAGGCGGTCGAGCTTGGCCGTGGCGTGTTCGCGCAAGGCCGGGGTGACTTCAATCTGCTGGCCGCTGAGTTGGAATTGCATGGGTCGCCTCCTCTGGTGGTGCAGTGCCGCGTTGTCGCGGCGGGGTGGACGCGTCGGGCCGCAGGCGCCGACACATCGTCAGTCATTCTGTAACAGGTATGGGAGCGAATTTTCGTTAACCAAGTTCCCGCCGCGACGAGGCGTTCAGCCCGCGCGCTGGCGCTCGCTGGAGGTGGGAATGCGCAGGCCTTCCCGGTACTTGGCGACGGTGCGACGGGCAACCTGGATGCCCTTGCGCTTGAGCTCCTCAGTGATGGCGAGGTCGGACAACGGCTTGCGCACGTCTTCGGCGTCGATGAGTTTGCGCAGCATGGCCTGGATGGCGGTGGCCGAGGCGCTGCCGCCGTCCTCGGTGGATACGCCACTGGAAAAGAAGTATTTCAGCTCGAAGGTGCCGCGTGGCGTATGCAGGTACTTGCGCGTGGTGACCCGCGAGATGGTCGATTCGTGCATGCCGACCTCCTCGGCCACCTCGCGCAGCACCAGCGGGTGCATCGCCTCGGGGCCGTAGTCGAGGAAGGCGCTTTGCCGACGCACGATCGCGTCGGCCACTTTCAGCAGCGTCTCGGCGCGCGATTCCAGGCTCTTGATCAGCCAGCGCGCTTCCTGCAGCTGGCCGCGCATCCAGCTGGCATCCTCGCCGCGCGCCTTGGCGATCAGCCCGCAGTAGTGCTGGTTGAGGCCCAGCCGCGGCTGTGCGTCGGCATTCAGGCTGACCCGCCAGCGGGGGCCGTCGCGCAGGGCGTAGACGTCCGGCGCCACGTATTCCACCGGCGTGGTGTCCAGCGCCGCGCCGGGGCGCGGGTCCAGGCTGCGGATCAATACAGCCGCCTCGGCCACGTCGTCCTCGCTGGCGCGCAGGCGCCGGGCCAGCCGGGCGATGTCGTTGCGGGCCAGCAGGTCCAGTTCGCTGTCCACGATGTGCAACGCCAGTTCGCGCTGCGGCGTGGCGGCATCGAACTGTTCCAGCTGCACGCGCAGGCAGTCGCGCAGGTCGAGGCTGGCCACGCCGGTGGGATCGAATCCCTGCAACTGGCGGCGCACGGTCTCGATCTCGATCATGCTGGCATCGAAACCGGCGGGCAGGGCGGCGATGACCGCATCGAGGCCCTCGGCCAGGTAGCCGGCGGGGTTCAGCGCATCGATCAGCACCGTGGCGATCAGGTGCTGGCGCGGACTGAACGAGGCGAGGTTGAGCTGCCACAGCAGGTGTTGCTGCAGCGTTTCCGGCGCGACGCTCTGCGGCTCGAAGTCGTCGTCGCCACGCGAGCCGGAGCTGCTGCCCGAGCTGCTGCTGGAGAAGTCGATGGGCGCTTCCGCCGTGCCGCCGCCGTCAGCCCACTCGCTGCTTTCGCCCTCGTCGTTGCTGCCGGCCGTGGCCACCGCCTCGACGCTGGGGTAGTCGAATTCGGCCTCGCTGACCTCGGGGGCTTCCTCGTCTTCGATCTCCTCGGCGAATTCCAGCAGCGGATTGCTTTCGGCGATTTGCCGCAGCTCGGTCTCCAGCTCCAGTTGCGACAGCTGCAGCAGGCGTATGGCCTGCTGCAATTGCGGCGTCAGCGTCAGCTGCTGGTGGAGGCGAAACTGCAGTGCGGGTTTCATGCCAGCCGGATCGGAAGGGGACGCGGGCCATCGTAACCCGAGCCTGCGGGCGCGGCCATAGATTCCCGTGGCGCCGAAAGATGCCGCGACAGCTTTTTCAGAGCCGGAACTCGCGACCCAGGTACACCTCGCGCACCTTGTCGTCGGCCAGGATGTGTGCCGGCGTGCCGCGCGACAGCACTTCGCCCTCGTTGAGGATGTAGGCGCGGTCGCAGATGCCCAGGGTCTCGCGCACGTTGTGGTCGGTGATCAGCACGCCGATGCCGCGTTCCTTGAGGTGGCGCACGATGCGCTGGATTTCGCCCACGGAGATCGGATCGACGCCGGCGAACGGTTCGTCCAGCAGCATGTAGCGGGGGTTGGCGGCCAGCGCCCGGGCGATTTCCACCCGGCGCCGCTCGCCGCCGGACAGGCTGATGCCTTTCTGTTCGGTGATGTGGGCGATCTTCAGCTCGTCCAGCAGGTTTTCCAGCTCGGTCTCGCGCTGCTGCGCGGTCAGGCCGTCGCGCAGTTCCAGCACCGCCATGATGTTGTCGGACACGCTGAGCCGGCGGAATACCGACGCTTCCTGCGGCAGGTAGCCGATGCCGAGTTTGGCGCGCGCATGCATCGGCAGGCCGGTGATGTCGAGCTTGTCCAGCTTGATGCTGCCCGCGTCGGCCTCGATCAGTCCCACCACCATGTAGAAGCAGGTGGTCTTGCCCGCGCCGTTGGGGCCGAGCAGGCCGACCACTTCGCCCTCGCGGATCGAGAAACCGAATTCGCGCACGACCTGGCGCGACTTGAAACTCTTTTGCAGACCTTCGGCGGAGAGCATCGGTTACGGCTGTCCCTGCGTGGCCGGCTTGGCCGGTGTGCTCGAGGATGCGGCGGGCGCCGCGTCGTCGGCAGGTTTCGCCTTCGGCTTGAAGGTCATGTGGACCAGGCCGTCACCGCTGCTTTCGCCGGTCATCTGGCTGGTCTCGGTGTTGTAGGTGAGCTTGTCGCCGTGGGCGTCGCCACGTCCCTTCTGGGTGATCGAGGCGTTGCCGCTGAGTACGGCGATTCCCTTGAGGTTGTCGTAGTCGAGCGTGGCGGCGTCGCCCAGCACCAGGTTGTTGTTCTCGTCCAGTTGCTCGAGATGGGCCGGGCTGCCGGTGATCACCACGCGGCTGATCTGGCTGTCGCCGTCGAAATACACCTTGGCCTGCGCCCCGGTGGCTTTCAGGGTGCCCTGGGTGATCACCACGCTGCCGCTCAGCGTACTGACGCTGTTGGGCTTCTGGAAACCGTCGAAATGCTTCGCGCCGACGTGCATTTCCTGCAGGCGGTCGCTCTTTTTCGCCAGGGCAGGTTGTGCCGCGAGCAGGCCCAGAGCGGCAATGCCGAGCGCGAACCTAGCGCTTGCGCGGCGGGAAGGTGGCATGAACGTCATCGAGCAGCTCCAGGTGTTTGTCATTCAGGTCGGCGCGCATGCCGATACCGCTGATTCTAGTGCCGCCTTGCACCATCTGCGCGGGCGCGGCGGTTTCCAGCCGGTTCTGTTTCGGCCAGGCGGTGATGTCGGCGGTCTGGATCTGCGCGGCGGGCGCGTCGCGGAAGGCTGCCCGGTGCATGTCGACCGGACCTTGCAGTTTCAGCTCGGTGCCGCTCTTGTTGACCCAGCCATACAACGACTTGCCCTGCCAGTCGGGGACGCCAGCCTGGTTCGCCGGCAGCTGGAACGTGGGCGAATTCAGGTACAGCGAGTCGTCGCCCTCGCGGCGTTCCAGGTGCGGCGACTGCAGGTGGAAGCTGGGCTTCCCCTCGGCGTTGAACTCGGTCATGCGGGCGTCGGTCAGGGTGTAGCCCGAGCGCGGCGGGCCCACGAAGTCGTTGGTCCTGGGCGCCGGACCGAACCACCACAGCAGGATCTGGGCGACGCCGGCAGCCAGCGCGATCGCGATGGTCGCGGCCGGCAGGCGCCGGTCGCGCAGCCACAGGCGCAGGCTCACTGCCAGCGCTCCCGTTCGGCGTCGCTCTTGCCCTGGGCGTGCAGGATCAGATCGCAGGCCTCGCGCGCCGCGCCCATGCCGCCGCTGCGGGTGGTCTGCCAGTGCGCCGCCTCGGCCACCCAGGGGTGGGCGTTGGCCACCGCCACGGCGAGCCCGGCGATGTGCATCGGCGGCAGGTCGGGCAGGTCGTCGCCGACGAAGGCGGCCTGTTCGGGCGTCAGCTGCAGGGCGTCGAGCAATTGCTGCAGGCAGCCGCGCTTGTCGCCCTGGCCCTGGTAGACGTGGCTGATGCCCAGTTCCTCGGCGCGCAGCGACACCGGGTGGCTGATGCGTGCCGTGATGATGGCCACCTGCACGCCGTTCGCCTGCAGCCGCTTCAGGCCCAGGCCGTCATGCACGTGGAAGACCTTGGTTTCGCGGCCATCCTCGCCGTACCACAGGCGGCCGTCGGTCAGCGTGCCATCCACGTCGAACACGGCCAGGCGAATTTTCGCGGCGCGGGTGAGGATGTCGGCGGAGAGGTTGGCGAGGTAGGTCATGAGTCCATGGTTGCTGTGAAAAGCCTCGAAAGGCGGGTTTGCCTGATTTTCCGATTTGCCGGGGCAAATCGGGATCAGACCACACGCGCCCGGAGCAGATCATGAATGTTCAACGCGCCGACCACGCGCTGTTCGTCGTCGACCACCAGCAGGGCGTGGATCTGGTATTTCTCCATCAGCTGCGCCGCCTCGGCCGCCAGCTTGTCGGCGCCGATGGTTTTCGGGCCGCGGGTCATCAGCTCGGCCACGGTGGCCCCGCGCAGGTCCACGCCTTCGTCGTCCAGCGCGCGGCGCAGGTCGCCGTCGGTGAATACGCCCAGCAGGCGCTGATCGGCGTCGACCACGGCGGTCATGCCCAGGTGCTTGCGGGTCATCTCGACCAGGGCGGCGGTGATCCCGGCGTCGGGCGAGATCTTCGGCACGTCGTCGCCGGTATGCATGACGTCGCTGATGTGCAACAGCAGGCGGCGGCCCAGCGCACCGGCCGGGTGCGAGCGGGCGAAGTCGTCCGAGGTGAACCCGCGTGCCTCGAGCAGGGCGATCGCCAGCGCGTCACCCCACACCAGCGCCACCGTGGTGCTGGTGGTCGGCGCCAGGCCCAGCGGGCAGGCTTCGCTGGAGATGCTGCCGTCCAGGTGCACGTCGGCCTGGGTCGCCAGCGAGGAGGTGGGGCGTCCGGTGATCGCGATCAGCGGGATGCCTTGGCGTTTGATCACCGGCAGGATCAACAGCAGTTCGTCGGTCTCGCCGGAATAGGACAGCGCCAGCACCACGTCCTGCGGCAGGATCATGCCGAGGTCGCCATGGCTGGCCTCGCCCGGATGCACGAAGAATGCCGGCGTGCCGGTGGAAGCCAGGGTGGCAGCGACCTTGCGCCCGATATGGCCGGACTTGCCCATGCCGCTGACCACGACGCGGCCCTTGCAGCCCAGGATCAGCCGGCAGGCCTCGACGAACTCCGGCCCGATCCGCGATTCCAGCGCCAGCGCGGCGGCCGCTTCGGTGGCGACCACCGTGCGTGCGCTGCGGGTGACCAGGTCGGCATCCAGCGAGGTCGGGAGGGGCGGGGCGGTGCGTGCGTTCATGAGGGCTCAGGCAAGGTGGCGGGGACACGGAGGGCGGTGGAAAGCGGGCCGGTTCCGCCTGCTGCCGAGCCCTCGTCATTTCTGCGCCAGCGTATTTCCATTACCATGGCATCTTCCCATTTTAACGTGATAAGCCAGCACAAAGGATTCCGTTCCAGCGGGAATCCGCCTTCCGGCTGGCCCGACCACCTCATGGAACACTACCCGATGGACTCCAGCCGCATCCAGGCGATGATCGAACAGGGCCTGCCCGGTGCAAAGGCGGAGGTCAGCGGCGCCGATGGCGTGCATTTCGAGGCCACCGTGGTGGCCAGCCAGTTCGGCGGCAAGTTGCCGCTGGCCCGGCATCGGCTGGTGTACGCCACGCTGGGCGAGCTGATGGGCGGTGCGATCCACGCGCTGGCGCTGAAGACACTGACTCCGGAGGAAGACGGGAACAGGGAATAGGGACTGGGGAATGGTCAAAAGCCATTCCGTCCAGTTCCGCGCCCGACCTCGGCTCCTCCGATTTTCCATTCCCGATTCTCCATTCCCGATTCCCTGCACCCATGGCCAAAATCCTGATCAGCGGCGGCACGCCACTCAACGGCGAGGTTGCCATTTCCGGCGCCAAGAACGCCGTGCTGCCCATCCTCGCTGCGTGCCTGCTGGCCGACGAGCCGGTGAGCATCGGCAACGTGCCGCACCTGCATGACGTCACCACCTTCATCGAGCTGCTCGGTCAGATGGGCGTGCGACTGGTGCTGGACGACCGCATGAAGATGCACGTCGACCCGCGCACCACCAGCACCTGCGTGGCGCCCTACGACCTGGTGCGCACGATGCGCGCCTCGATCCTGGTGCTGGGGCCGCTGGTGGCGCGCTTCGGCCAGGCCGAGGTCTCGCTGCCGGGCGGCTGCGCGATCGGCTCGCGTCCGGTCGATCAGCACATCCGTGGCCTGCAGGCGCTGGGTGCCGAGATCACGGTCGAAAACGGCTACATCAAGGCGAAGGCATCGCGGCTGAAGGGCGCACGCATCGTGATGGACATGGTCACCGTCACCGGCACCGAGAACATCATGATGGCTGCCACGCTGGCGCAGGGCACCACGGTGATCGAGAACGCGGCGCAGGAGCCGGAAGTGGTCGATCTGGCGCACTGCCTGATCGCGATGGGCGCGCAGATCGAGGGCGTGGGCACCTCGACCATGGTGATCCATGGCGTCGAACGACTGCACGGCGCCCAGCACGACGTGCTGCCCGACCGCATCGAAACCGGCACTTACCTGGTCGGCGCCGCGATGACCGGTGGAAAGGTGCGTGCCCGCCATGCCCGGGCCAGCTCGCTGGAGGCCGTGCTGGCCAAGCTGGAGGAGACCGGCGCGCACATCTCCACCGGCGACGACTGGATCGAGCTGGACATGGGTGGCCGTCGGCCAAAGGCGGTCAACATCAGCACCGCGCCATACCCCGCGTTCCCCACCGACATGCAGGCGCAGTTCACCGCGCTCAACTGCGTGGCCGAAGGCACCGGCGTGGTGACCGAGACGGTGTTCGAGAACCGCTTCATGCATGCGCAGGAATTGCAGCGACTGGGCGCGAACATCCAGCTCGAAGGCAACACCGCGGTGATCCAGGGCGTGTCCCGGATGAGCGGCGCGCCGATCATGGCCACCGACCTGCGCGCCTCGGCCTGCCTGGTGCTGGCCGGCCTGGTGGCCAAGGGCGACACCACCGTCGACCGCGTCTACCACATCGATCGCGGCTACGAAAACATCGAGGAGAAGCTCGGTGTGCTTGGCGCGAAGATCCGGCGTCTGCCGAACTGATCCTTCGTCTTGCTCCCTCTTCTGCGTAGCAGGGGAGGGTTGGGATGGGGGCGCTTGATCTTCGGTGAGGGGGGCTAGTCCGCTGGTTCCGTCCCGTTTTCCGCGAGGGCTTGGGCTAGCCCCGCGGGTTCCGCCCGTTTTCCGCGAGGGCTTGGGCTAGCCCGCGGGTTCCGCTCATTTTCTGCGAGGGCGTGAGCTACCCCCGCTGGTTTCGCCGATTTTCCGCGAGGGCCTGAGCTACCCCCTCCCTTCCTCCCCCTGCGAGCAGGGGGAGGGATCAAGGTGCTCTCGGGGCTACGGGTTTGCCGGGGCGGCGGTTTGTCGGGGCGGCGGGTCTGCCGGGGATGCGGGTTTGGGCTTACTCGGCCCGGTAGCTCACCAGTTCCAGCACCAGGTCGCCGCCGTCGTGCTGGGCCAGTTTCACCGGCAGCGGGTAGCGGTCGGGGGCGTACCAGGCGCTGAAGCCGCGGTCGGCGTCGGTGCGGTCGATGCGCTCGGCGTCGAAGCTGCCGGCGGGTACCTTGACGGTTTCCTTGCCGCTGACCTTGAAGTTCTGCGTCTGCACTTCCTGGCGTACCGCCACCGGCAGGGCGATCTGCTGTCTGCCGTCGCGCAGCGCCAACCCCAGCGCCAGCGCCAGGGTGTTGCGTTCGACCATGCCGGGACTGGCGGGATAGCTCTGCGCGCCCTTGCCCTCGTCGACGCTGACCCGGTTTTCCGCCCAGTCCACCGCCAGGTGTCGCTGCTTCTGCTTCACCGCGGCCTGCATCCGGTAGTCGTAGCTGATCGCCTCGGGCACGTCGCCTTTCCAGCGGAAACGCGAGGATTCGCTGACGCTGGCGCCAAGCAGGGCGGCCAGTCCGCCGGTGCCCTTGACGTCCTTGCTGTAGATCCACTGGCCGTCGCCGGCCGCGTGCAACCGGATCGTGGCGACGCCCATGGGCTGGCCACCCTGCAGCACGTCGTAGGTGGCGGTGAAGGCCTGGGGTTGGGTGGCTGCGGCGGCGTGGCTGCCGAACAGCAGGCCAAGGCCGAGCAGGGGAGCGAGCAGGGATCGGATAGTCATGCGCCGAGTCTGCGCAGGCCGGGCTGAACCTGCTTTAAGGCTGCAGCCCGTGCTCGCCCAGTTGCAATGGCATCGCCAGCGACTGGTCGTCGAAGCGTGGGCCGTGGCCGTCCCATTGCAGTCGACCATGGGCCAGGTCGGCCAGCACCGCCGGCAGCAGGCGGTGTTCCAGTGGCAGCAACCGCTGGGCCAGCGACTGTTCGTCGTCGTCGGCCACGATCGGCAGGCGCGCCTGGGCGATCACCGGGCCGCCGTCCAGCTCGGCAGTGACGAAATGCACGCTGGCGCCATGCTCGGCGTCGCCTGCTTCCAGCGCGCGACGATGCGTGTGCAGGCCCCGGTATTTCGGCAGCAGCGAGGGGTGGATGTTGATGATGCGTCCCGCCCACGGTCGCAGCGCCTCGCCGTCGAGGATGCGCATGAAGCCGGCCAGCACCAGCCATTCGGCGCCGCTGTCGGTGATTCGTTTGAACAGGTCGAGATCGAACGCGCGCCGATCCGCATAGCTGCGCGGGTCCAGCGCCAGGGTGGCGATGCCGGCGGCTTCGGCCAGCCGCAGTGCGCCGGCGGTGGCCTTGTCGCTGCCCACCAGCACGAATTCGACCGGCAGTTCGCCGCGCGCACGCGCGTCGAGCAGGGCGGCGAGATTGCTGCCGCGCCCGGAGGCGAGCACGGCGACCTTGGCGGGTGCGGAGGCCAAACGGATCAGCCGATATGCACGCGCTCGTCGCCCTGCGCGGGCACGATCTCGCCGATCACCGAGCTGGCCAGGCCGTGCGTGGCCAGCAGCGCGGACGCGCCGGCCACCGCTTCGCGCGGCAGGATCACGGTGAAGCCGACGCCGCAGTTGAACGTGCGCCACATTTCCTCGCGCGCCACGTTGCCTTCGCGCATCAGCCAGTCGAATACGGGCGGCAGCACGATCGCGGTGGCATCCAGTGCAATGCCGAGGCCATCCGGCACCACGCGGATGATGTTTTCCTTCAGGCCGCCGCCGGTGATGTGAGCCATGCCGTGGACGGTTTCATTCTTCAGCAATCCCAGCATCGGCTTGACGTAGATCGTGGTCGGCGCCATCAGCGCGTCGACCAGCTTCACGCCGCCGAGGTCGAGATCCAGCGGGCTGCCCGCCCGTTCGAGGATCTTGCGCACCAGCGAGTAACCGTTCGAATGCGGGCCGCTGGAGGCCACGCCCAGCACCACGTCGCCGGCCACGATCGCGTCGCCGGTCAGCATCTGCGACTTTTCCACCGCGGCCACGGTGAAGCCGGCCAGGTCGTATTCGCCCGGCAGATACATGTCCGGCATCTCGGCGGTCTCGCCGCCGATCAGCGCGCAGCCGGCCAGCTCGCAGCCGGTGGCGATGCCGCCGACCACGGCCGCGGCGGTGTCCACGTCCAGCTTGCCGGTGGCGAAATAGTCGAGGAAGAACAGCGGCTCGGCGCCCTGCACCAGCACGTCGTTGACGCACATGCCGACCAGATCGATGCCGATCGTGTCGTGGCGGTTCAGCATCTGCGCCAGCTTCAGCTTGGTGCCCACGCCGTCGGTGCCCGAGACCAGCACCGGCTCCCTGTAGCGGCCGGAAAGGTCGAACAGGCCGCCGAAGCCGCCCAGCCCGCCCATCACCTCGGGCCGCAGGGTGCGCTTGACCAGCGGCTTGATGCGTTCGACCAGCGCATTGCCGGCATCGATATCGACGCCGGCGGCGCGGTAGGTGAGGGCGTCAGACATGGCGAGGACCTTGGTCAGGATCTGCGGCGTGGGTGAAACGCGCAAGTTTACCAGCTTGTGGCGCCGTTGCCGTTCGCCTTCGCCGGCTTCGACACCGTCGCGATGGACGCTGGGGACACTATTGGGCAGACTTCCCGGGAGATTTCTCCAAGAAGATGCCTGCCCCATGCGCCTGTCCCGCCTGCTGATGCTCACCTTGCTGCTGGCTTTTGCCGCCTTGCCGTCCCTGCATGCCCAGCTCGCCGGCTCGCCGTATTCGGTGGTGGTGCCGGTGGCCGACACCAGCGACGCCCAGCGCGACCAGGCGTTCTCCACCGCGCTGGCCCAGGTGCTGACGCGGGTCGCCGGCGGGCAGGATCTGCGCAGCAACGCCGGTTACGCCGATGCCCTGGGCAAGGCCACCTCCATGGTGCAGAAATTCCAGTACCAGCGCGCCGCCACCGGGCTGATCCTGAACGTGGATTTCGAGCCCGGTTCGGTGCGCCGGCTGGTCTCGAAGCTGGGCGTGCAAAGCGCGGGCATCAAGCCGCCCGTGCTGTTGCTGGTGCAGGACGGCAATGGTCATCTGCTCGACCAGACGGCACTGGCCAGCCTGGCGGCCAGTGCCAACGCGCGCGGCATCAACGTGGTGTATCCCGATGCGGCCAGCGCGCCCGATCCGGCCAAGATCGCCGCTGCCGACCCGTCGGCCCTGGCCGGGGTCAACCAGCAGTACCGCACCGGCCTGGTCCTGCTGGGCAAGCTCGCCGGCAACAGCGCGGACTGGACGCTGATTTCCGGTGGCCAGGCCCAGCACTGGACTGCGCAGGGCGCGAGCGCGGACAGCCTGCTGGGCGATGCCGGCAACGGCCTGGTCGACCGGCTGGGCAAGCAGCTCAACGTGATTGGCGCCGGCCCCAGCGAGGGCAAACTGTGGGTCAGCGGGCTGGACAGCGCGATGGATTACGCCAGGCTGATCTCCACCTTGCAGGACGACCCGACGGTGAAACAGGTGCTGACCCTGGGCGCGCAGAACGATGCCGTGCTGCTGGACATCAAGGCGGCGGTTCCGATCAGCGCGCTGGCCGCCAACCTCGCCGCGGGCGGCCACCTGCTGCTGCAGGGCGAACCGCATCCGGGCGCCGACGCGAACCTGCGCTGGCTGAGGTGACGGGATGAATCAGGACAGGGACATTTCGCGGCGCTGGCAACTGCTGGCGATCGTGCTGGTGATCGGCTACCTGATGTGGCTGCTGGCGCCGGTGCTGATGCCGTTCGCGGTGGCCGCGATGCTGGCCTATCTGGGCGACCCGCTGGCCGACCGGCTGGAGCGGCTCGGCCTCAACCGGATGTGGTCGGCCACGATCGTGTTCGTGGTGATCCTGGTGGCGGTGGTCGGCGTGCTGCTGCTGCTGATCCCGCTGATCGCGCGCCAGGTCGAGAACTTGGTCGGCAACCTGCCGCGCTATGGCGACTGGGCGCAGAACACCGTGTGGCCGTGGCTGCAGGCGCGGCTGCACCTGGACCCGCACACCTTCGACAGCGATCGGATGCTGACGGCGATCAAGGAACACATCGGCTCGATCGGCGGCGTCGCCACCGCGGTGATCGGCAAGGTCTCGCGCTCGGGTCTGGGCATCGCCATGGCGCTGACCAATCTGGTGCTGATCCCGGTGGTGGCGTTCTACCTGCTGCGCGACTGGGATCGGCTGGTGGCGAAGATCGACGGCATGCTGCCGCGCTCGATCCAGCCCACCATCGCGCACCTGGCCAGCGAGTCGGACAAGATCCTCGGCGCCTTCGTGCGCGGCCAGTTGCTGGTGATGCTGGCGCTGGGCGTCTTCTACGGCGCCGGCCTGGGCATGGTCGGGCTGCAGGTGGGCCTGCTGATCGGCATGGTCGCCGGTCTGCTCAGCTTCGTGCCGTACCTGGGTTTCATCATCGGCTTCGTGGCGGCGATCATTGCCGCGCTGGTGCAGTACGGCGACTGGACCCACGTGCTGCTGGTCTGCGGCGTGTTCGCGGTCGGCCAGTTGCTGGAAGGCTACGTGCTGGTGCCCAAGCTGGTCGGCGACAAGATCGGCCTGCACCCGGTGGCGGTGATGTTCGCGGTGCTGGCCGGCGGCTACCTGTTCGGCTTCCTCGGCGTGCTGCTGGCGCTGCCGGCGGCGTCGGTGATCATGGTGTTGCTGCGCTACCTGATCGAACGCTACCGGATGAGCGAGCTGTACAACGAGGAAGGGCCGGACGATCCGGTGATCGCCGAGGTGGATGTGGCCGTGCACCACGATGGTGAGGTCGAGACTTCCGCGGTCGACGTGGCATCGCCGGGCGACTCGTCCACGCCATGATCCCGCAGTTGCCGCTCGCGCTGCGCTGGCCACGCCGGCAGCGCTTCGAACATTTTCATGCCGGCGCGAATGCCGCCGCACTGGCCGCGGTGCAGGCGTTGGCGCTGCAGCCCGGTGCACCGTGGGTTTACCTGCATGGCGCCAGCGGCAGCGGCCGCAGCCATCTGCTGATGGCCGCCTGCCAGGCCGCCATCGCCGCCGAACGGCGCGTGCAATACCTGCCGCTGGCGACGATTGCCGACCATGCCGCGGCCTTGCGCGGCGTCGCCGGCGGCGAACTGCTGGCGCTGGACGATCTGGGCGCCATTGCCGGCAACCGCGACGCGGAACACGCGCTGTTCGACCTCTACAACCGCGCCCGCGCCGAAGGCAGCGCCTTGCTGTTCGCCGCCGACGCCACGCCCACCCGGCTCGGCATCGAACTGCCCGACCTGCGCTCGCGCCTCGGTGCCTGCACCCAGTTCGCGCTGAAGTCGCTGGACGACGACGAACGCCGCATGGTGCTGAAAGCGCAAGCCGCGTCACGCGGCATCGAACTGGATGACAGCGTGCTGGACTGGCTGTTCACCCGCTATGCGCGCGATCTCGGCGCGCTGCTCGACCTGCTCGACAAGCTGGATCAGGCCTCGCTCGCGGCGCAGCGGCGGATCACCGTGCCGTTCCTGCGCAGCTTCCTGCGCGAGGCTGACGAATCAGGATATTGAGTCGACTCGGACGATTGTCGATTACTCGCAAGATGCCGGTTTCCGCCTTCCTTTCGTTGGTTGCGCAAGTTCCGTTCAGCCTGCGCGGCATTGATCTTGTTACTTCCATTTATTGACCTGGAACACCGATGAGTGCACTCGAATTCACAGACAGGGAACTGACGTATCTGCTGCTTTCGCTGAAAAAGTACGAGGCGCAATTGCTCTTGAGCGAAGACGAGGATATGGGCGATTCCGTCACCGACCTGCTTTTCGTGCAGGCTCTCATGAAACGGCTGCGGCAGGCGCAGGCGTCACGCTGACGCAGAGCCAGTTTCGTTATGACAAAAACAACGGTGCCCATGGGCACCGTTGTTTTTTCACGGAAGGGGGGAGGCGCTCAGGCCTTGAGCAACGCCGGCGTCGCCTGCTGACCGATCGCGTCGACCATGGCCTTGGCCACGTTGAGGTTGCCGGCGACGATGTTGCCGCTTTCCGGGATGCCGTCGCGGCCGGCGAAGTCGCAGTAGCGACCGCCCGCTTCATGCACCAGCAGCACGCCAGCGGCCATGTCCCACGGCTTCAGGCCGATCTCGAAGTAGCCGTCGTAGCGGCCGGCGGCGACGTAGGCCAGGTCGAGCGCGGCGGAGCCGGAGCGGCGGATGTCCTCGGCCTGGCCGAGGATGGCGCGGGTCATGTCCAGCTGCGGCACCAGGTGTTCGCGCTGGCGGTACGGGAAGCCGGTGGCGATCATCGCGCCGCCCAGGTTCTCGCGCTTGGACACGCGCATGCGGCGGTCGTTGAGATAGGCGCCATCGCCCTTGCTGGCGGTGTACAGCTCGTCGCGCAGCGGGTCGAACACCACGGCGTGGATCGGCACGCCCTTTTCCAGCAGCGCGATGGAGACGCTGAAGTGCGGGATGCCGCGCAGGTAGTTGTGGGTGCCGTCCAGCGGGTCGATCACCCAGGTCAGCGGGCCCTTGCCGATCGCGCCGCTTTCCTCGGCGAGGATCGCGTGGTCGGGGTAGGCGCGGCGCAGTTCCTTGATGATTTCCGCCTCGGCCAGCTTGTCGACTTCGGAGACGAAGTCCATCTGCTGCTTCTCGACGATGTTGAGGCCGTCGATGCGGTTCATGTAGCGCAGGATCACATTGCCTGCTGAACGCGCGGCGCGCGCCGCGATCGTGACGTGTGGTCTGGCCATGGGTATCGACTTTGGAAGAGAGCGGGTTTGCGGCCGGCGATTCTAGCAGAGGCGAGCCCCGGGCGCCCTTGTCCACTATCCTTGTCGACCCGCACCGCCAATCCGCCCAGCGCATGACCGATCTCCACGACCTCGCCGCCCGCATCCGTTACGTGCTGGTGCGCACCTCGCATCCGGGCAATATCGGCAGCGCGGCGCGGGCGATCCGCACGATGGGCTTCCAGCGACTGGAGCTGGTGACGCCGTACCGCTTCCCCGACCCGGAGGCCAACGCGCTGGCTGCGGGCGCGGACGACGTGCTGGCCGGGGCCGGCATCCATCGCGAGCTGGTTGAAGGCCTGGCCGGCACCAGCCTGGCGCTGGGCTTGTCGGCGCGCCGGCGCGGGGTGAACCTGCCGGAAATTTCCCCCCGCGAGGCGGCGCAACAGGTGCTGGCCGCGGCGATGCGCGGGGAGCAGGTGGCGCTGGTGTTCGGCAACGAGCGCACCGGGCTGGAGAACGAGGAACTGGCGCGCTGCCACGCGATGGTGCGGATTCCCAGCGTGGACGACTTCAGTTCGCTGAACCTGTCGCAGGCGGTGCAGGTGATGGCCTACGAGGTGCGTCTGGCGATGCTGGGCGACGACTTGCCCGCGCCACCGCCCGAGCACGACGAGCCGCCGGCCGACGCCGCGCAGATGGAGCAGTTCTACCGCCACCTGGGGCAGACCCTGAACGACATCGAATTCCACAAGGGCCGCGAGCCCACCACGATCATGCTGCGCTTGCGCAAGCTGTTCCAGCGCGCCCAGCCGGACGAACGCGAGTTGCGCGTGCTGCACGGCATCCTGGCTGACGCGCAGCGAATGGCGGGACTGGCAAAAGACAAGTAGCCCGCTTCGCTCCCTCCCCTGCAATGCAGGGGAGGGCCGGGGAGGGGTTCGCTCTTGATTTCAGCTTTGGGGCAAGCTCGGGCTACCCCCTCCCGGCCTCCCCCTGCCAAGCAGGGGGAGGAACATAAGCAGTGTTACTGCTCGTCGTCGGACGGTTCCAGCGACGGTGCCGGCGTGACCAGCAGCTTGTCGATGCGGGCGCCGTCGAGGTCGACCACCTCGAAGCGGATGCCGTGCCAGGCGAACACTTCGCCGGTCTGCGGCACGTGGCCCAGCGCGGTCATCACCATGCCGGCGACGGTGCGGAAATCGTGTTCGTCCTCGCCCGGTAGCGTGCTGATCTGCAGCAGTTCGCGCAGGTCGTCGGTGGGCAGGCTGCCGTCGATCAGCCAGCTGCCATCGGCGCGCTGCATGATCGGGCTGGCCTCGTTGCCGCCACCGTGGCCGATCTGGCTGGCGCCCACCACGGCCGCCAGCAGGTCGTTGACGGTGACTACGCCCTCGATGTCGCCGTACTCGTCGACCACCAGCGCCAGCGGCGTTTCGGCGTCGCGGAATTCCTCCAGCAGGTCCAGCGCGCGGGCGGCGGCGGGCACGAACAGGGGTTTCGACAGGTGTTCGAACAGTTCCGGCATGCCTTCGGCGAAGCTGTGCAGCAGGCGCTTGACCTCGACCACGCCGACCACGTCGCTTTCGTCGCCGCGGTAGACCGGGTAGCGCGAATACGGCGTTTCGCGCAGCACCTCGATGTTCTCCTCGCGGGTACCGGCGATGTCCAGCCAGGCGATGCGCATGCGCGGGGTCATCACGCTGTCTACCGTGCGGTCGCCCAGGCGCAGCACCCGGTTCACCATGTTGTGCTCATCCGGGTCCAGCACGCCCTGTTCGGCGCTCTCGGCCACCAGCAGGCGGATCTCCTCCTCGGTGACCATGCCGCTACCGAGCTGGTTGACCCGCAACATGCGCAGCAGCAGGTTGCTGGAATGGTTCAGCAGCCACACGAACGGCGCGGTGATCCGTGACAGCACCAGCATCGGGATGGCCACGTAGGAGGCCACCTTCTCCGGCGAGGCCAGCGCCAGCCGCTTGGGCACCAGTTCGCCGAACACGATCTGGATGTACGAGATCAGCACGAAGCCGAGCACGATGCCGATGATCCGCGCGTACGGCAGCAGCCAGGTCAGGCGCGTGCCCTCCAAGGCGGCGGCAATGTGGCCGCCCAGCGCGTCGCCGGCGATCGCGCCGGTGATCAGCATGACCAGGGTGATGCCGACCTGCACGGTGGACAGGAAATGCTCCGGCGCCTCGGCGTGGCGCAATGCCGCGGCTGCCTTGCGGCTGTTCAGGGCCATCTGCTTGAGGCGGCTCTTGCGCGAAGCCACCAGGGCCATCTCCGACAGCGCGAAGAAGCCGTTGCACAGGGCCAGGACGAGGACGAGCGCGATTTGGGTCAGCATCGCGGCAATGATGGGGGAGGGTGCATGGGCACAGTGTAAGTGGTGTTGACCCTGCGCATCACCCCGCCGATGGATGCGGATTGATGCAGGGCAGCACGGCAGTCCTGTAACATCCCGGTCATTCCGTTCGATCAGGCGTGGCCCGCATGTTTTCACTGCAGACGATTTTCGGCAAAGGCGACAAGTTCTACGGTTTGCTCGAACAGAGCGCCGAGACCGCCCACGAAAGCGCCAAGGCGCTGCACGAACTGCTGACCCGGCCGGGCGCCGAGCAGGTGATGGCCGCGTTCGCGGTGACCCGGGCGCGCGAAAAGGAACTGGCTGCGCAGATCAGCGAAGGCCTGGTCAACACCTTCGTGACCGCGCTGGATCGCGAGGACATCGAGGCCCTGAACTCCGCCCTGTACAAGATTCCCAAGACCGTGGAGAAATTCGCCGAGCGCTACGAGATCGTGGCCGGGCGCCTGGTCGGCGTGGATTTCGCCCAGCGCGCGCTGGTGCTGGAGCAGTCCAGCGCGGTGGTGGTGCAGATGGTGCACGAGCTGCGCCGCGGCCTGCGCATCGACCCGGTGAAGAAGCTGCAGGATCGCCTGCAGGCGCTGGAGTCCGAAGGCGACCGCATGCTGCTGGCGCCGTACCGCACGCTGTACGTGGAAGGCGGCGACGTGATGCGGGCGATGTTGTCCAAGGATCTGTTCGAGCTGATCGAGAAGGCCATCGACAAGTGCCGCGACGTCGGCAACATCGTCTACTCGATCGTGCTGAAGAACTCCTGAGGCCACGCCCGTGACCCTGTGCATTGCAACCCGGCATGCGACGCCGTGCGGGATTTCCCCCAGCTGCGGTGAACGCCCATGAGCATCGTCATCGCGGTGGTGGTGATCGCGCTGGCCTTCACCTACATCAACGGTTTCCACGATACCGCCAACTCGATCGCCACCGTAGTGGCGACCAAGGTGCTGACGCCGGGGCAGGCCGTGCTGATGGCGGCCGGCACCAACCTGGTCGGCGCGTTCATGGGCACGGCGGTGGCCGCCACGATCGCCTCGGGGCTGATCAATGCCGGCGTCATCGAGATGAGTTCGCAGTTGCTGATCTGCGCGCTGCTGGCGGCGATCGTGTGGAACCTGATCACCTGGTGGCTGGGCCTGCCGTCCAGCTCCAGCCATGCGCTGGTCGGTTCGCTGGTCGGTGCGGCGATCGCCGCCTCGGGCAACAACTTCGATTCGGTGATCTGGGTCGAGGGCAGTGTGTTCAAGGGCCACGGCGTGATCCCCAAGGTGATCGTGCCGATGGTGCTGTCGCCGCTGGGCGGCTTCATCATCAGCTTCCTGCTGATGGGGGCGCTGTACGCGTTGCTGGCCTGGTTCGCCAACCGGCAGGGCTGGTCGCGCCGATTCGGGCGCACGCCGTTCGTCAACGCGTTCTTCGGCAAGGCGCAGATCCTGTCGGCGGGCGCGATGGGCGTGGCGCACGGCATGAACGACGCGCAGAAGAGCATGGGCATCATCGCGCTGGCACTGGCCGGCGGCACCGCCGCCCACCAGTTCGACCAGTTGCCGCACTGGTTGAGCTTCCTGCGCATCGACGGCAACCCGGCCGGCGGTTTCGAAATCCCGGTGTGGGTGAAGGTGGTATCGGCACTGACCATGGCCGCCGGCACGGCCGGCGGTGGCTGGCGCATCATCAAGACGCTGGGCCACAAGATGGTCAAGCTGCATCCGATCAACGGCTTCGCCGCCGAAACCAGCTCCGCCGCGGTGATCCTGGTGGCGTCGGTGTTCGGCATTCCCGTGTCGACCACCCACAACGTGTCCGCCTCGATCATGGGCGTGGGCGCGGCCAAGCGCTTCAACGCGATCCGCTGGTCGGTGGTCGAGCGGATGGTGTGGGCATGGATCCTGACCCTGCCTATCACCGCGTTGCTGGCCTACGGGCTGGTGCTGCTGTTCCGGCTGGTGTCCTGAGCGAAGTTTCGGCTACAGCGAATCGCTGCTGTTGGCGATGAGCTGCTCCAGCTCGTCGCCCAGCGTGCCCAGCTCGCCGACCACGCGTTGCAGCTCGGCCTGGTCGAGGAATTCGTAGGGGCGGTTTTCGCACAGGTGCAGATAGGGCGAGCCGTCCAGGTCGGCGACCGCGAGGAAACCGGTGCGCTGTTGCCAGTTGAAGCGCAGGCAGCGGTTCGGGTCGGTGCCGGCCAGCGGACCCACCGGCGTGGAGATGCGCAGATAGCGTCGTCCCGCCTCGTCCTCGAGCTCGGCCAGGTAGATCCCCTGGCTGCGATCCTGCGCCAGCTGCAGGTCAAAGCTGATCAGGTAGGGATCGTTGTGGCGCAGCTCGTGCAGGCTGCCGATGTGGGAACGCACGGCTTCGAAGTGGCGCATGGTGCGGCTTCCGCTGGCGAAGGTCGGAAGCTACTCTGACACGGATTCCCTTGCGCCGCGTGAACCATGAACGATGCCGCCGCCCGCATCTACGCCGCCATCGCCGCCATTCCGCAAGGACGCGTGGCCAGCTACGGCGCGATCGCCGCGCGCGCCGGCCTGCCCGGTCGCGCGCGCCTGGTCGGCCGGCTGCTGGGCGAAGTGCCCGACGGCATGGAACTGCCGTGGTACCGCGTGCTGCGTTCCAGCGGGCACATTGCGATGCCGCCGGGAAGCCGCGGCTTCCGCGAACAGTCGCGCCGCCTGCGCGCCGAAGGCGTCGAGGTAAAGAACGGCCGTGTTCCCCTGTCGCGGTTCGGCCTCGACGCCGATCTCGACCACGCGCTGTGGGGCCCCCCGCTCCAATAGAGTAAAAGCGCCTCTTGCGTTCGCCTCCTCTCCCGCTTGCGGGAGAGGATTGAGGAGAGGGAAGCCCCAACAAGCCAAAGCGCCCCTTGCCTTCGCCTCTTCTCTCCGCCCACGGAAGGGGAGAAGCCCCTTGTCATCGCCAACCCACAAGCCCTCGCGCGTCCCGCGCACACCCGCTTGCGCGAAGCGGCGCCCCTGCATTTGCTAGCATTCCCGGAATGCCCACTTCCCTCGACATTCTTCAAAGCGTTTTCGGCTATCCCAGTTTTCGCGGCCAGCAGCAGGCGGTGGTCGAGCATCTGGGCGAGGGCGGCGATGCACTGGTATTGATGCCTACCGGCGGCGGCAAGTCGCTGTGCTACCAGATCCCCGCGTTGCTGCGTCAGGGCACCGGCATCGTGGTGTCGCCGTTGATCGCGCTGATGCAGGATCAGGTCGACGCCTTGCGCGAGGCCGGCGTGGCGGCGGCGTTTCTCAATTCCAGCCTGGCGGGGGATCAGCAGCGCGAGGTCGAGAGGCAGCTGCTGGCCGGTGAGCTGAATTTGCTCTACGTGGCGCCGGAGCGATTGCTGACCTCACGCTTCCTCGACCTGCTCGAACGCACCGAAGTGGCGCTGTTCGCGATCGACGAGGCGCACTGCGTGTCGCAATGGGGCCACGACTTCCGCCCCGAATATCGCGAACTGGCGATCCTGCACCAGCGCTTCCCCGACGTGCCGCGCATCGCGCTCACCGCCACCGCCGATCCGCGCACCCGCGAGGAAATCGTCGAGCGCCTGTCACTGCAGGACGCGCGGCAATTCGTCTCCAGTTTCGACCGGCCCAACATCGGCTACCGGGTCGGCCAGCGCCACAACGCGAAGCGCCAGCTGGGCGAGTTCCTGCTCGGCCACGAGGGCGAGTCCGGCATCGTGTACTGCCTCAGCCGGCGCAAGGTGGACGACACCGCCGCGTGGCTGGCCGAATCGGGCATCGAGGCGCTGCCGTACCACGCCGGCCTGGATGCGGCCACCCGTGCGAAGAACCAGCAGCGTTTCCTGCGCGAGGACGGCGTGGTGATGGTGGCCACGGTCGCCTTCGGCATGGGCATCGACAAGCCCGACGTGCGCTTCGTGGCGCATCTGGACCTGCCGCGCAGCATCGAGGGCTACTACCAGGAAACCGGACGCGCCGGCCGCGATGGCCTGCCCGCCGAGGCGTGGATGATCTACGGCCTGTCCGACGTGGTCACCATGAGCCAGATGATCGCGCAGTCCGAATCGGCCGATGAGCGCAAGCGGGTCGAGCGGCAGAAGCTGGAATCCCTGCTGGCCTACGCCGAGGCGATCGATTGCCGCCGCCAGCTGCTGCTGGGCGCGTTCGGCGAAAGCTATCCCGGCCCCTGCGGCCATTGCGACAACTGCGTGGCGCCACCGAAAACCTGGGACGCCACGGTGCCCGCGCAGAAGGCGTTGTCGGCGGTGTACCGCACCGGCCAGCGCTTCGGCTCCGGCCACGTCATCGCGGTGCTGCGCGGGGAGGAGAGCGAGCGCGTGCTGAGCTTCGACCACCATCGCCTGAGCACCTTCGGCATCGGCGCGGAGCTGGACGACAAGCAGTGGCGCTCGGTGTTCCGCCAGTTGCTGGCGGCCGGCCTGCTCGAAGCCGACGCCGAAGGCTATGGCACGCTGCGGCTCACCGCTGCCAGCCGCGCCGTGCTCAGCGGCGGCAAGCAGGTAAGGCTGCGCGAGGACGCCCGCCCCGAACGCGCCACCCGGCGCCGGCGCGACAGCAAGCTGGTCACCGGCGATCCCCGTCATGGCGGCAGCCTGGGCATCGAGGCCTACGAGCAGCCGATGTGGGACCAGCTGCGCGCGCTGCGCACCCAGCTGGCGAAACAGCAGGGCGTGCCGCCCTACGTGGTGTTCCACGACGCCACCTTGCTGGCCATGCTGCGGGCGTTGCCGGCCAACGAGGACGAGCTGGCCAGCGTCAGCGGCGTGGGCGAGGCCAAGCTCAAGCGCTACGGCCGCGACTTCCTCGCGGTGATCAACGCGGCGGACTAGCTTTCGCCGCAGCGCACCGGTGGCGCCACCGATGATTCGCAAACACCTGGCGTACGGCTGCGTCCGGGCGCCGTCCGCCGTTCCGCAAGCAGCATGGGAGCGCGGTTCCAGCGACGTTTTCGGATCACGCTTGGCGAAACATGACAGCGCTGTCATAGTAGCGCCCGATGGCGCCAGGTGCAGGAGCGGGCAGGGGTGGGCACGGGCAGTCCGCGTGGGTTCCTGCATACGTATTCAGCCGGACAGCGCCGCACGCACACCGCAGAATCGACTGCGATGACTGGTCATGACGTTGGGGAGACGCGATGAGCACGATGGATGCAACCGGAGATGGCCTGGGGCGGCACGCCACGGCGCGAGTGGTACTGATTTCGGCGGCGGCCGCGCTGGGCGGATTCCTGTTCGGTTTCGACACGGCCGTGATCAACGGCGCGGTCGACGCGATCCGCGGCAGCTTCGCGCTGGACGCGGCGCAGATCGGCTTCGCGGTGTCCTGTGCCCTGCTCGGTTCGGCGCTGGGCGCCTGGTATGCGGGCATGCTGGCCAACCGCTTCGGCCGCGTGCGCACCATGCAGGTGGCGGCGGTGCTGCTGGTCGCCAGCGCGATCGGTTCGGGACTGGCCACTGCGGTGTGGGACCTGATCCTGTGGCGACTGGTCGGCGGCATCGGCGTGGGCGTGGCCTCGGTGATCGCGCCCACCTATATCGCCGAGGTATCGCCGGCGAACATCCGCGGCCGGCTCGGCTCGATGCAGCAGCTGGCGATCGTGCTGGGCATCTTCGCCGCCCTGCTCAGCGATGCCTGGCTGAGCGGTGCAGCGGGCGGAGCCAGCCAGCCGCTGTGGCTGGGCCTGGCGGCGTGGCGCTGGATGTTCCTGGTGGCCACCCTGCCGGCGCTGGTGTACGGCGTGCTGGTGCTGGGCGTGCCGGAATCGCCGCGCCACCTGGTGGCCAAGGGCCGCATCGACGAAGCCCGCATCGTGCTGCGCAAGGTGCTGAACATGCACAGCGAGGCAGCGCTGGACAGCAAGCTGCATGACATCGAAGCCAGCCTGCATTCGGAACACAAGCCGCGCCTGAGCGACCTGCGCGGCAAGGCGGCCGGGCTGTTGCCGGTGGTCTGGATCGGCATCCTGCTGTCGGTGTTCCAGCAGTTCGTGGGCATCAACGTGATCTTCTACTACTCGTCCACCCTGTGGCATTCGGTGGGCTTCAGCGAGGCCGACTCGTTCACCATTACCGTGGTCACCTCGATCGTCAACGTGCTGGTGACCCTGGTGGCGATCGCGCTGGTCGACAGGATCGGCCGCAAGCCGCTGCTGGTGGTCGGCTCGGCCGGCATGGCGATCACCCTGGGCGTGATGGCGTGGTGCTTCTCGCAGGCCACTGGCAGCGGCGCGGAGCTGAGCCTGCCCGGTTCGGTCGGCATGGTGGCCCTGGTCGCGGCGAACGCCTACGTGGTGTTCTTCGGCGTCAGCTGGGGCCCGGTGGTCTGGGTGCTGCTGGGCGAGATGTTCCCCAATTCGATTCGCGCCACCGCGCTGGCGGTGGCCGCCGCGGCGCAGTGGCTGGCCAACTTCGCCATCACCAGCAGCTTCCCCGCGCTGGCCGAACTGGGCCTCACCTTCGCCTACGGCCTGTATGCCGGCTTCGCGCTGCTGTCGCTGCTGTTCGTGTTGTCCGGCGTGCGCGAGACCCGCGGCGTCGAACTGGAGGACATGCGCGCATGAACGCCTTCCCGCAAAAAAAGCCGGCCACGGTGCAGCTGGCCTGTGCCGCGCGCGAGCAGCGAAGGAGCCGATACGACGCGCGCCGCGCAAACCGGCTAGGATTCGGAAACGACGGCACGGCGCCGTCGCAAGGGATGCCGGCGGATCGCGTTGCGGATGAAGGCAAAGGCCACTTCAATCGACATTGCCCACCTGGCCGGGGTATCCCAGGCCACGGTGTCGCGTGCGCTGCGTGGCAGCCCGCTGGTCAATGAGGAAACCCGGCGGCGCATCCAGGCCGCCGCCGACCAGCTCAACTACAAGGTCGACAAGAACGCGTCCAACTTGCGCAAGATGCACACCGGCACGCTGGCGCTGCTGTTCTTCGAGGACCCCACCGCCGACGAGTCGCACATCAACCCGTTCTTCCTGTCGATGCTGGGCTCGATCACCCGCGCCTGTGCCCTGCAGGGTTACGACCTGCTGATCTCGTTCCAGCAGTTTTCGCACGACTGGCATGCCGACTTCGCCGACAGCAAGAAGGCCGACGGGCTGATCCTGCTGGGCTACGGCGATTACCTGGCCTATACCGACAAGCTGGAAAAACTGGTCGGCCAGGGCACCCGCTTCGTGCGCTGGGGCGCGGTGCTGCCCGACCAGCCCGGCGTGTCGATCGGTTGCGACAATTTCGCCGGCGGCCTGGCGGTGGCCGAGCACCTGCTCGAGCGCGGCTGTCGCCGCATCGCGTTCCTGGGCGATGCCTCCAGCCACTACCCGGAATTCTTTGGCCGCTATCGTGGCTACGTGCAGGCGCTGGAACAGGCCGGCATCGCGGTCGATCCGGAGCTGCAGCAGAACGCCGAAAGCACCGAGCACTCCGGCTACGAGGCGATGCGCGGACTGATCCTCAACGAAACCGGCTTCGATGCCGTGTTCGCTGCCAGCGACCTGATCGCGATCGGTGCGATGCGTGCGCTGAGCGACCACGGCATGCGCGTGCCGCAGGATGTTGCGCTGGCCGGCTTCGACGACATCCCCATGGCCAGCTTCGTCAACCCGCCGCTGACTACCGTGCTGCAGGACACCCGCCAGGCCGGCGAAGTGCTGGTCGACAGCCTGCTCGGCCTGATCCGGGGCGAGCCGGTGGACAGCGAAGTGCTGCCGGTGAAGCTGATGGTGCGCCGCTCCAGCCTGCGCTGATGAAGGCCTGGCCGGCCGCCGTTGCGGCTGGTGCGGGTGATCCCGTAGTCTGCGGAGGTTGTCCGGGTTCCTCCGCATGACAGGATCGAGAGCGCCATGGATCGCACCACGTCCGAGCTGGAATTTCACCAGATGTTCGAACGCATCACCGATGCGTACGTGGCGCTGGATCGGGACTGGCGCTACATCTACCTCAATGCGAAGGCCTGCGAGTTTTTCGGCCGTCGGGTGGAAGACCTGATCGGACGGCATATCTGGACCGAATTCCCCGAAGGCGAAGGCCAGCCGTTCCACCGCGCCTACGAGCAGGCGATGGCCGACCAGCAGCCGCGGCAGATCGAGGCCTGGTACCCGCCGTACCAGCGCTGGTTCGAGAACCGCATCTATCCGTCGGCGGAAGGCCTGACCATCTACTTCCTCGACATTACCGAACGCAAACGTGCCGAACAGGAATTGCTGCAGCACCAGCGCATGTTGTCGCAGGCGCAGAAGGTGGCGCACGTTGGCAGCTGGGAATGGGACATCGCGGAAAACCGGGTGACCTGGTCGGAGGAGCTGTATCGCATCTATGGGATGACGCCGGCGCAGCACGCCGCCACGTTCGAGTCCTACCTGGCGCTGGTGCATCCGCAGGATCGCGAACGCGTGCAGCAGACGATCGCCCAGGCCGTGACCGGAACGCAGCCGTTCGAGTTCGAGGAACGCATCGTGCGTCCGGACGGCGCGGTGCGCACCCTGCTCAGTCGCGGCATGGTCGAGGTCGACGCCGCCGGTCGCGCCGTGCGCCTGATGGGCGCCTGCCAGGACATCAGCGAACGCAAGCGCGCCGAACAGCTGGAGGCCGGCCAGCACGAAATCCTGGCCGGCATCGCGGCGCAGCGTCCGCTGGCGCAGAGCCTGGCGCAGATCGCCCACCTGCACGAGGCGATGAACCCCGGCGCGCTGTGCTCGCTGCTGCTGCTCGACGAAAGCGGGCAGCACGTGCTGCACGGCGCCGCGCCGAGTCTGCCCGAGGCCTACAGCCGGGCCCTGCATGGCCTGGAAATCGGCGAAGCCAGGGGGTCCTGCGGCACCGCTGCGTGGCGGCGCGAGCGCGTGGTGGTGGCCGACATCGCCAGCCATCCGTACTGGGCCAACTACAAGTCGCTGGCGCTGGCGCACGGCCTCAAGGCGTGCTGGTCCACGCCGGTGCTGGGCAGTGGCGGCAAGGTGCTTGGCACCTTCGCGGTGTATTTCCGCGAACTGCGCGAACCACGTCCGGAAGAGCTGTACAGCATCGACCGCATGTTGCCGCTCACCGGCGTGGCGATCGAAAGCGAGCAGCTCATCCGCCGCCTGCGCGAGCGCGACCGCTTCTTTGAGATGTCGCTGGAAATCTTCTGCATCATCGATCCGGCCAAGCAGCGGCTGGTGCAGTTCAACCCCTCGTTGCCGCGTGTGACCGGCTACTCCGCCGACGAATTGAAGTCGCGCAGCTACCGCGAATTCCTGCGCGTGGAAAGCGACGTGTTCGACGTCGATCCGATGCAGCAACTCGATGCGGCCGGCCAGCGCATGCACGATTTCGTCAGCCGCTGCATCTGCCGCGACGGCAGCGAACGACAGCTGGAGTGGGTGTCGTTCGTGGCGCCCGACGGGCTGGTCTATGCCGTGGCGCGCGACATTACCGAGCGGCGACGGGTCGAGGCCGAACTGGCCTACGCCTCCAGCCACGACCCGGTCACCGGCCTGCAGCACCACTTGCTGCTGGAACACGCACTGGCGGAAATCCTGTGCTATCCGAACGTGCCGGCGTCGGTGCTGGTGGTGGGCCTGGACCGCTTCCAGCTGGTCAACGCCTCGGTCGGTCATCCCACCGGCGATGACGTCCTGCTGCGCCTCGCCACCCGGTTGCAGACGGCGCTGGGCGGGCGCGGCCGGATCGCCCGTTTCGCCGGTGACGAATTCATGGTGACGGTGGCCGGGATGCCTCCCGCCGCGGTGCTGGAGCTGGCCGAGGTGCTGCGGGCGGTGGTGGCCGAGCCGATCGAGGGCGAGGATTACCGGCTGCTGCTGACCGCCAGCGTGGGCGTCAGTCATTCGTCCGCGCACGGCACCGATGCGAGGAACCTGCTGCGCCGCGCCGAGGCGGCGATGAGTCAGGCCAAGCAGGAAGGGCGCGACCGCGTCTGCGAATTTTCGCTGGCGCAGATGCAGGAACTGGAAGACCGCCTGCTGCTGGGCAATCACCTGCGCGATGCGATCCGGCTGGACGAGCTGGAGCTGCACTACCAGCCGCAGCATGCTGCCGCCGACCTGCGGCTGACCGGTTTCGAGGCGCTGCTGCGCTGGAACTGCCGCCAGCTCGGGCAGGTTTCACCGGCCCGCTTCATCCCGATTGCCGAAGCGCTCGGCCTGATGCACGAGATCGGCGGCTGGGTGCTCGACGTAGCCTGTCGGCAGGTACGCGAGTGGCTCGATCTGGGCTATCGCGACTTCACCGTCGCGGTGAATGTGTCGGCCCAGCAATTGCAGCGGCCCGGGCTGCTGGCCCAGGTGGCCGCTTCGCTGCAGCGACATGCCGTGCCGCCGGCGATGCTGGACGTCGAGATCACCGAAAGCTCGCTGATGGAAAACGTGGGGCGGGTACAGCGCACCCTGGCCGAGCTGAAGGCGCTGGGAATCAAGCTGTCGCTGGATGATTTCGGCACCGGCTATTCCAGCCTGGCCTACCTCAAGCAATTCCCGATCGACAAGCTGAAGATCGACCAGATCTTCGTGCGCGACCTGCCGCAGGACGCCGCGGATGCAGCGATCGTGCGCACCATCATCGCGGTGGCGCACGAGCTGCACATGGGCGTCGCAGCCGAAGGCGTGGCGACCGCGGAACAGGCGCAGTTCCTCGTCGGCGCCGGCTGCGACGAACTACAGGGCCACCATCTCGGTCACGCCCTGAGCGCCAGCGACGCAGCCCGGCGCCTCGACGCCGCGCGCGGCTAGCGGTTCTCCGCAGACACCGGCAGTCCCTGGATCAGCCGCTTCGCCAGCCGTGGCTGGCGCAATTGCTCCAGCCACCAGCTCAGCGCGCGACCTTCCTGGTCGCTGCGCCAGGCGACGTAGAGCGTGTTCGGTTCGCGCGGCTCGCTCATGCTCTTCTCGACCAATTGGCCACTCCGCAGCAGGGCGCTGGCGCGATGTCGAGGCAACCAGCCCGCGCCCAGGCCATCGCGCTGGGCAAGGATCTTGGCGCGCATGCTGGGCACCGCCAGCGTCGCCTGCCCACCGACGATGCCGTAGGCGCGGCCGACGTTGCGCGAGGAGTCGGCCACCACCACCGAACGATGGGCGCCGACCGCGTCCTGTGACAACGGCGCGGGCGCCTTCGCCAGCGGGTGCCGCGGCGATACGGCGAACACCCAGTCCATCGTGCCCAGCTCGAACCAGCGCAACTTGGGCATCGCCGGCGGCTCGTTGGTGGCGCCGACCACCAGTTCTGCCCGGCCTTCGCGCAAGGCTTCCCAGGTGCCGCCGAGCACCTCGTGAGTGAGGCGCAGGCGCACGCCGGACTGCAACGCATCGAACGCACGGATCACCGGCAGCAGCGTCTCGAACTCCAGGATCTCGTCGGTGACGATGTGCAGCCGGTCTTCCCAACCGTTGGCCACCTGCTTCACGCGCTGGTTCAAGCGGGCCACGTCCTGCACCAGCCGCGCGGCCTCGTGGGTGAGCAACTCGCCGGCCGGGGTGAGTTGCAGGCGGTAGCGGCGGCGGTCGAACAGCAGCGCGTCGAAACGTGTTTCCAGCTGGCGGGCCGCATGCGAGACGGTCGAGGGTGCCTTGCCCAGGTGCGCCGCCGCGCGGGACAGGCTGCCGGTGCTGCGGATCGCCTCCAGCAGGGCCAGTTCGTCGTCGGACAACATGTGCAACTCCTTCGAACGAGTTCGTCGAGACGATGGTACGGCAAACACCGCGCCGGCGATCAGGATGGCTCCACTGAAACACCACCCCATCGCTGGAGCACATCATGAATCGTTTCGAAGGCAAGTCCGTACTCGTCACCGGTGGCAGCAGCGGCATCGGCCTGGCCGCCGCCCATGCGTTCGCCGCCGAAGGCGCGCGCGTCATCATCACCGGCCGCGACAGCGCCGCGCTGGCCAAGGCCAGGGCAGCGTTGGGCGGCAACACCGTCGCCCTGCGCAACAATGCTGGCGTGGTTGCCGAGGCGAAGGACCTGGCTGCCGCGCTGGCCAGCCAGCGGATCCGCCTCGACGCCGTGTTCATCAACGCGGGCATCGCGAAGTTCGCTTCGCTCGCCGATGTCGACGAGGAGCTGTGGAACCAGGGCTTCGACACCAACGTCAAGGGCGCCTACTTCCAGATCCAGGCCTTGCTGCCGCTGCTCAATGCGGGCGCCTCGATCGTGTTGAACGGTTCGATCAACGCGCACATCGGCATGCCGAATTCGTCGGTCTACGCCGCCAGCAAGGCCGCACTGATCTCGCTGGCCAGGACATTGTCGGCCGAACTGTTGCCACGCGGCGTGCGCGTCAACGTGGTCAGCCCCGGCCCGATCAGCACGCCGCTGTACGGCAAGCTGGGCATGGACGCCGCGACCCTGGAAGCCACCGCCGCCCAGATCCAGGGCCAGGTGCCGCTGGGCCGTTTCGGCACGCCGCAGGAAGTGGCGGCCACCGTGTTGCATCTGTCGGCTGCGGAATCGTCCTTCATCGTCGGCAGCGAAATCATCATCGACGGCGGCATGAGTCAGCTCTGACGCCTATCCCTGTCGCCGCGCGATGGCCGTCGCCATCGCGCTACCTCATGGGAACGCTGGCGTGAAGCTGTCCGACTTGTCCTGTCGACTTCCAGCCGGGCAGGCCGGTGCATCCGATGCCGCGGCAGCGTGATTCGCGCCCATGTTGCGCCGTACCGATTGCTCCGGAGTCATCCACGCCAGCCCCCGCGCGGCGCAACCGGCGGCGAAATCGAACAGCGCCAGCATCTGCGTCTGATCGAAGTCGATGAAGCTGGTCTGCGGATAGTCCACCGGAATTTCGGTCAGCAGGAATTGCATGCCCAGCCGGTGCGAGGCCGCGATGTTGTCCACGATCGCCTCGCGCGTCTTGTAGGTGAGTTCGGCGGCCAGCGCGCTGGAGACGATGTCGATGGTGTTGTAGCGGGTGGTCTGCGGCGCCCGCGCCAGCTGGCCGTTGACCAGCATGTACAGATGCGCGCCGCGCAGCAGCGGCAGATCGGTGGACTGGATGCCGGCGATCAGCGGCGTGCTGAACACCGAGGTGGTGACGCCGCCGTCCACGTGCATCTCGTCGTAGACGTGGTCACCGTCTCGCACGCGGATCAGCACCGGCGGGAACACGCCCGGCACGCTGGCCGAGGCGATCAGCACGTCGCGAAACAGCGTGCGCGCCGCGTCGCCGCCATGCCGGGCGATCTTGCCCAGGTCCCACAGCACGGTCTCGTGCTTGTCCAGGTCGGTGGTGGCCACCACCAGCCGGCGGCCAGTTGTCGCTTCGCGCGCCACCGCTTCGATCATCTGCGGCGTGACGAAATGATCGACCAGCTGGAACAGCGCGTTGTGGTGCGGCAGGCCGCGCGGCGACAGCAGTCGAGACAGCACGGTGCGGGTGGGCGAATGCAGCAGCCGCGCGCTACGCTCGCCGGTGAACGCCTCCTGCATGCGGGCATCCCAGTCCGGCCCGAGGAACGCGAACGGGGCCAGCAACGCGCCGGCGCTCACGCCGGTGACCATCTCGAATTGCGGTCGCGCGTGCGCGCGCGTCATGCCGGCCAGCACGCCGGCACCGTAGGCGCCGCCCGAGCCGCCGCCGGACAGCGCCAGGATGTCGACCGTGCCGTCGCGCGCCGCGCTGCGCATGCCGCCGAAGAAGTCGGGGGCCAGCGCGGTGAAGTTCTTCAGGTCGGTGGTGACCAGTCGCACGTCAGGCGAAAAGCCCTCCGGCGCCGCCGCGCCGATCAGTTCCGGTGGAGCGGGCAGTCGCGGGACGGTCCCGCAACTGGCCAGCAGCACCAGCGCGAACATCAGCAGCCCCGGCTTGCATCGCATCGCGTGGTCCCCGGCGATGAACAGTGTTCGCTCAGTATGCGGTCTGGCGCCATGGCGCATCAATGCGCCACCGCCGGCGTCTCAGTCCGGGAATCCCGCCATGCGTGGAATCGTCTCCAGGCCCTCGTCCCAGTCGGCCCTGCTGGCCACGAAGAGGTGCGCGTCGGGTTGGAGGGTGACAGCGGTATCAAGGCTGCCGGCCGGAACGACCAGCACCTGGCCGTCCATCGGGGTCACCGGCAGGGCCGAGCCGCAGATCGAGCAGAAGCACCGGACGTGCCGGGTTTGCGGCAGCTCGAAGCGCGTCACCTTGTCTTCGCCGCTGAGCCATCGCAAGCGGGCCTGCGCGGAAAACAGGTTCGCGCCGTGGGCCGAACCGGAATCCTTGCGGCAATACATGCAGTGGCAAAGGTAGAAGTGCTCGAACTCGCCTTCCACCTCGAAACGCGCCGCGCCGCAAAGGCAGGAGCCGGCGTGGACACTCATGTGCCGACGTCCTCGCCGCATCGCGCAGGCGACTCCGAAGCAAGCGCCCTGACCATCACGAGGTCCCGCTGCTGATCGCCGCCCAGCGAAAACACATGCTCACCCGCCACGACAAAGCCGAATTTCCCGTAGAACGCGATGGCCCTCGGATTGTGCTCCCACACACCGAGCCAGACGGCGTCTGCGCCGCGTCGTTGCATCGCCTCGATGCAGGCATCCATGAGCGCCTGCGCAACTCCCTTGCCGTGCCAGTCCTCAACGACATACAGGCGCTGGATCTCGCCCGGTCGCTTCGCCGCCACACATCCCGGTGCCTCGCCCAGGCGCAGCTGGGCATAGCCGACCAGGCGCCCCTCATCCTCGCTGAGCAAGGTGAGCAGGTCGGGGTCGGCGATCTCGGCTGACTGAATGTGCAAGCCGTAGCTGCTTCGGCAATGAAGCTCCATGTGCTCGGTGGTGTTCGTTGCGCCGAACGTCGCCCTGAAAGTCGCCTCGGCAACTTCGGCCAGCCTGCCGGCATCACCGGCATGCGCTCTTCGTATCGTTGGCATCGTCGCTCCGCGGGGTACGGCAAAGGTGCATGAACTGGCCCATCCAGCTAGGGCTTTGATGTGGAACCCCGGGAAGGATGCCGCAACAATGGCGATGCCTTCGCGCGGGACATGATGGAGGTGACGAGCGGTGCTGGGAAAACCGAAGAGACCTGGTCGGGCGAGGTGCGAACAACGGAGCCAGGCAGGAAGTCGGTGACCTGGAAGTAAGACCGTTCAATGGCGGCGACCCTCGCCGCACCCTGCGTCAACAGACGTTTTCCTTGAAAGACCTCGACCCACAAGTAGAACTTCGGGTATGCCACTCCCGACTGCGTGGGCCCGTCTCTGAGCGGCGAGAAGCTGACCGAAGTTGCCTGAGGGAAGCCATGGATCTGGAGGTAGCCGAGCAGGTCACGCTCGAGGAACTTTGGGAAGTTCACAGCCGCGGGAACGTTTGCGTCGATATGTGACCGCCGAACATCTGCGAGGGATGACTGAGCAAGCGCCATCCCTGGAACCAAGAAGGCAAGCAGGATCACGAGGCCAACGGTTTTCATGAGATATCGCGCCGGAGCTGAACAGATGATTGCCGGCCTGCCCGCAGGCGATTTGCGATGGGTGCAAGCTGCTGCAGGCAGTTGCTTTCCTCGAATTCCTGATTTTTCGCGATAGCCCGATGGATACATCTGGTAGCAGAGCGTACTCGTCGCAAACGTTGATCAGTGAGGTTTGCCTCGCACCTTGCTGCGTACGTTGAGGGCCACGTTCCACCGGCGCCGGTTAGCGCGCCGACGAGTTCACACTCCGCATCACGATATTTGAGCCACTCCACTTGTTCGGCTTTAAGTGCTTCGACGACGCGAGGGCCGAGCATCGACGCAGATTCCGTCAGAAGGACCAACTGTCCATATGCTCTGTCAAGGCGCTTTTCAGTTGCTTGTCGTTTCTGCACCAAAAGCAGCCCGGTATTCATCGAGCTGCCCTCCGGCCAGCATGCTGGTCGATCCGTGCAGTTCGCACTCGCGAAGGCAGTCGATGTTGCGGTCGAGAGGATCAAACTAAGCAGCAGCTTCGTCATTTGCGTTCCACAGAGGCCAGACACCGGAACTGCGCGGCGGCACAGTCGTTCATTTCGAATGAATAGTTGGTTCAGCCGTCCCGGCATGCGCCTATTCGTGGGGGCAGGCAGGCGTGGTTGCAGGGGCTGGGCTGATGTAGGTGACACGCAAAGCGATTGCAAGATTCTTCATGCCACACCTCCAAATTGTGTGTTGTGAAGCCCGACGCCTGGATAATTGGTCATAAGGCGCTGGCGTTGACCGCGAAGTCGCCACCCGCGCGAACGTCGTGGCCGTACTTGAACGTATGATTTTCAACCACCTTGTTGTTGCAGCTCAACGCGATTCTGTGCCCTTTGTGCGATGGTGCAACGGCGAAACTTTCCCGGAAGCTGCCGGACACAACCCGCTCTTGCGGTGCAGATTTGGAACCAAGCGAAGTGACGGAAAGCTGACAGCTGGAACTGCCTGGCGTAGCGCCAACGGCGAAAAAGTAACCGTCTGCCGGACCGAGCAGGCCTGCACAGCCTGAAAGTAGAAAACAGCCTACTGACGCAGCGGTACGTCTCATAAGCCCCCTAATGCTTAAGTTAAAGCGAATTGCAGCGCGTACCCGGCAACATGGCAAGCTCTATCGATCATGTTGTCGGGGGCGGCGACGCAATTTCGGTTTGTACGCATTGTTACGGCGTACCCTGAATGAACCTGTCGAGAAGCGTCATGGCTCGGTCCACTGATCGGTCGCTCTCGACGGAATCATCCGGTTGCACAGAGTAGTAGCGACCGTGTATGTCCAGGAATACCACGCATGTCGTATGCATGGATCGGGTGGGCTGTTTGGGCGGGCTGTCGCGATGAGCTGCAACCAGGAGATCAGAGAGCTCTGCGAGCTGAGCTGTGGACGCGTCCAGTCGCTTGGTCAAGTCGGCTGTTTGCCAGATTAGCCGCTGTGTCCCGTCCAAGTAGGCGAAGTTGGCGACCAGGTAGCTATCCCCCAGGAAGAACAGTCCGCCGGTGAGCTTGGCGGGTGGAGCGTCGTCGGCGACTTCGTCTCGCCAGAAGTCCAGCGAGCTCAGGCAGCCGTTCTTCGTATGGCTGTCGAGGGATGAGCCCTTCAAAGCCCCGGCGATTCCTCGCGATATTGATTCGGCGGAACTGGGGCGTGCTTGACCGGAGCTGGTCGCGCAGGCAGCCAGAGTAGAGATTGCCACAGCACCGAGAATGGCTTTGCCGTTCATTATCCGAGATCCGATGCGCGCGTCCTGACGCTGGAATTGGGTGGCGGCGTAGTCATCCGCCATAATCCTGATGCTGCGTTCCGTGGAGGATACGCTCACTCGACGGGCGCATGCCGTTCGGCAAGGTGATCGTGGCCATCGCCAACAAAC
>NZ_LMHR01000068.1:0-65753 GCF_001428465.1 Rhodanobacter sp. Root179
CCCCGCCGAAGCGGGGCTTTCGTGAGCGCGGTGCCTACTGACCCAGCGGATTGGGCCGCTCCGGGTCGAGCTTGTATTCCTTGATCGCCCGGCTGACGTCCTTGGCGTTGACCTTGCCGTCCTTCGCCAGCGCGGCCAGCGCCGCGTGGGCGATCCAGTAACGGTCGACCTCGAAGAAGTCACGCAGGTGCGCGCGGGTGTCCGAGCGGCCATAACCGTCGGTGCCGAGCACGGTGTAGCGCATGCCGTCGGGCATGAAGGCGCGGATCTGGTCGGCGAACTCGCGCACGTAGTCGGTGGCGGCGATCGCCGGGCCGGAACGCCCGTCGAGCAGGCTGGTGACATACGGCACGCGCTGCTCCGCTTCCGGATGCAGGCGATTCCAGCGCTCGGCGTCGAAGCCGTCACGACGCAATTCGACGAAGCTGGGGCACGACCAGATGTCGGACTTCACGCCGAAATCCTTCTCCAGCAGCTCGGCCGCCGCGATCACCTCGCGCAGGATCGTGCCCGAGCCCAGCAGCTGCACGCGCGGCTCGCCCTTCTTCGGCTTGCCGCCATCCTGGAACAGGTACATGCCCTTGATGATGCCTTCCTCGCTGCCCTTGGGCAGGTCGGGGTGGCTGTAGTTCTCGTTCATCACGGTGATGTAGTAGTAGTGGTCTTCCTGCTCCTGCAGCATGCTGCGCACGCCGTCCTGCAGGATCACCGCGACCTCGTAGGAGAACGTGGGGTCGTACGCCTTCACGTTGGGGATCGCGCCGGCCAGCAGGTGCGAGTGGCCGTCCTCGTGCTGCAGGCCTTCACCGTTCAGCGTGGTGCGGCCGGCCGTGCCGCCGACCAGGAAGCCGCGCGCACGCATGTCGCCGGCGGCCCAGCACAGGTCGCCGATGCGCTGGAAGCCGAACATCGAGTAGTAGATGAAGAACGGCAACATCGCCTGGTTGCTGACCGAGTAGCTGGTCGCCGCCGCCATCCACGAGGCCATGCCGCCGGCCTCGCTGATGCCCTGCTGCAGCACCTGGCCCTTCTGGTCTTCGCGGTAGTACAGCAGCTGGTCGGAGTCCTGCGGCTTGTACTTCTGGCCGAACGGCGCGTAGATGCCGATCTGGCGGAACATGCCTTCCATGCCGAAGGTGCGCGCCTCGTCGGCGACGATCGGCACGATCCGCTCGCCCAGCTGCTTGTCGCGCAGCAGCAGGTTGATGCCGCGCACCAGCGCCATGGTGGTGGAGATCTCGCGCTCGCCGGTGCCCTTGGTGATCTGCTCGAACGCGGCCAGCTCCGGCGCCTTCAGCTTGGCCTCGGCCTTGCGCCGGCGCTGCGGCAGGAAGCCGCCCAGCGCCCTGCGGCGTTCCAGCATGTACTGCACTTCCGGCGAATCCATGCCCGGGTGGTAGTACGGCACTTCGTCGTGCAGCTTGTCGTCGGCGATCGGGATCTGGAAACGGTCGCGGAAGTGGCGCACCGATTCGTCGTCCAGCTTCTTCTGCTGGTGGGTGGGGTTCTGCGATTCGCCCGAACCCAGGCCCATGCCGTAGCCCTTGACCGTCTTGGCCAGGATCACCGTCGGCATGCCCTTGGTGTTCGACGCCGCGTGGTAGGCCGCATAGACCTTGTGCGGATCATGGCCGCCACGGTTCAGCCGCCAGATGTCGTCGTCGCTGAGGTTGGCGACCATCTCGCGCGTCTCCGGATACTTGCCGAAGAAATGCTCGCGCGTGTACGCGCCGCCGAACGCCTTGCAGGCCTGGTACTCGCCGTCGACGGTTTCCATCATCAGCTTGCGCAGCACGCCCTTGTCGTCGCGCGCCAGGAGCGGGTCCCAGTAGCTGCCCCAGGCCAGCTTGATCGCGTTCCAGCCACCGCCGCGGAACACGCCTTCCAGTTCCTGGATGATCTTGCCGTTGCCGCGCACCGGGCCGTCCAGGCGCTGCAGGTTGCAGTTGATCACGAAGATCAAGTTGTCCAGGCCTTCGCGCCCGGCCAGCGAGATCGCGCCGAGCGACTCCGGCTCGTCGCACTCGCCGTCGCCCAGGAAGCACCAGATCTTGCGGTCGCTCTTCGGCACCAGGCCGCGGTTCTCCAGGTACTTGAAGAACTGTGCCTGGTAGATCGCCTGGATCGGACCCAGGCCCATCGACACCGTCGGCACCTGCCAGTAATCCGGCATCAGCCACGGATGCGGATACGACGACAGCGCGCGGCCCTTGCCGACCACTTCCATGCGGAACAGGTCGAGCTGGTCCTCGGCCAGGCGGCCTTCGAGGAACGAACGCGCGTAGACGCCCGGGCTGGAATGGCCCTGGTGGAATACCAGATCGCCCGGGTGGTCGGCGCTGGGCGCGCGCCAGAAATGGTTGAAGCCCACGTCGTACAGCGTGGCGCTGGAGGCGAAGCTGGCGATGTGGCCGCCCAGCTCGCCGGGCTTGCGGTTGGCGCGCACCACCATCGCCATCGCGTTCCAGCGGATCAGCGAGCGGATGCGCCATTCCATCGCGGCGTCGCCGGGGCTCTTCGCCTCCTGGCTGGGCGGGATCGTGTTGACGTATTCGGTGGTGGGATTGAACGGCAGATGGCCACCCGAACGGCGGGTGGTGTCGACCATCTTCTCCAGCAGGAAGTGCGCGCGCTCGGTACCGTCGTGATGGATCACCGCGTCGAGCGAATCGATCCACTCGCGGGTTTCGGTGGGGTCGATGTCCTGGTTGAGGATATCGTCGAGCTGATCCATGAAGATTCTCCGCAGCGCCGTTGCAGCGCTCATGCTTGAGGGGGAATGCCCGCCGCCGGGGAGTGCGGCGGGAATCAACGTCCAAGTCTAGCCGCTGGGCCTGAGGCTAGCCAATCCGCCTGCCATGCGCCGGCGCATGGCAGGCGTCGCAAAACTTCAGCCCTGCGAACGATTTGCCGCGCGGATCTGCGCCTCGACGCAGGCCACCGCGCTCATGTTGACCACGCGGCGCACGGTCGACTGCGGCATCAGGATGTGCGCCGGCTTGGCCACGCCCATCAGGATCGGGCCGATCACCACGCCGTCCGACAGCATGCGGGTCATGTTGTAGGCGATGTTGGCCGCGTCCAGGTTCGGGAACACGAACACGTTCGCCTTGCCCTCGAGTCGTGAATGCGGGAACAGCTTTTCGCGCAACGCCGGCACCAGCGCCACGTCGGCCTGCATCTCGCCTTCCACTTCCAGCCGCGGCGCGCGGGCGCGGATCAGCTCGAGCGCCTTGCGCATCTTCTTCGAGCCGCAGGTGTCGCGGCTGCCGAAGTTGCCGCCGGAGAGCAGCGCGATCTTGGGCTGGATGCCGAACAGCTTCAGCCGGATCGATGCCTGCAGCGTGGCCTCGGCGATCTGCTCGGGGCAGGGATCGTCCTGCACGTGGGTGTCGAGGTAAAAGAAGGTGCCCTTGTCAGTGGACACCGCGGCCATCGCCGACGGTTCCACCACGCCCTCGTCCAGGCCGATGATGTCGCGGATGTAGCGCAGCTTGCTCTGGTACTGGCCGACCAGGCCGCAGATCATCGCGTCCGCCTCGCCGCGCTCGACCATCAGCGCGGCGATCGCGGTGGGCCGCGAGCGGATCACCGCCTTGGCCATCGACGGCGTGACCCCGCGGCGCTCCATCAGCCGGTGGTAGTGCTGCCAGTAGTCGTCGAAGCGCGGGTCGGAGTTGATGTTGCAGATCTCGATGTCGACGCCGGGCTTGATGCGCAGGCCGGCGCGCTTGATGCGCTTGTCGATCACTTCGGGGCGACCGATCAGGATCGGCTTGCCCAGGCCTTCGTCGACCACCACCTGCACCGCGCGCAGCACGGTCTCTTCCTCGCCCTCGGCGTAGACCAGCCGCGCGGGCGCGGACTTGGCCCGCTCGAACACCGGCTTCATCAGCAGGCCGGTGCGGAACACGAAGCTGGTGAGGCGATCGGTGTATTCGGCGAAATCGGCCATCGGCCGCGTGGCCACGCCCGAATCCATCGCCGCCTTCGCCACCGCCGGCGGCAACTGCAGCAGCAGGCGCGGGTCGAACGGCTGCGGGATCAGGTAATTCGGCCCGAAGCTGGGCGGCTTGCCGCCGTAGGCGCGCGCACTGACGTCGGACGACTCGCGCCGCGCCAGCGCCGCGATCGCCTTGACGCAGGCGATCTTCATCGGCTCGTTGATCACCGTGGCGCCCACGTCCAGCGCGCCGCGGAACAGGTAGGGGAAGCACAGCGCGTTGTTGACCTGGTTCGGATAATCCGACCGGCCGGTGGCCATGATGCAGTCCGGCCGCACCGCCTTGGCGTCTTCCGGGGTGATCTCCGGGTTCGGGTTGGCCAGCGCGAAGATGATCGGCCGCTCGGCCATCGTGGCGACCATCTCCGGCTTCAGGATGCCGCCGGCGGACAGGCCCAGGAACACGTCCGCGCCATCGACGATCTCGGCCAGCGTGCGTGCTTTCGTGTCACGCGCGTAGCGCTGCTTGTCGGGGTCGAGGTTGGTGCGC
The DNA here is from genome assembly GCF_001428465.1 of Rhodanobacter sp. Root179. Taxonomy (NCBI): domain Bacteria; kingdom Pseudomonadati; phylum Pseudomonadota; class Gammaproteobacteria; order Lysobacterales; family Rhodanobacteraceae; genus Rhodanobacter; species Rhodanobacter sp. Root179. The sequence goes on from NZ_LMHR01000068.1 coordinate 4,494, forward strand.
CCGGTGTGGATCACGCCGTCGCGATCGAACGCCAGGATGTTCTGCGGCTTCACGCCCAGCGCCACCAGCATGTCCAGGCAGGAAATGCCCGCCGCGCCGGCGCCGGTGGTGGCCACGCGGATGTCCTCGATCTTCTTGCCGACCACCACCAGCGCATTGATCAGCGCCGCGCCGACGATGATCGAGGTGCCGTGCTGGTCGTCGTGGAACACCGGGATCTTCATCCGCTCGCGCAGCTTGCGCTCGACGATGAAGCACTCCGGCGCCTTGATGTCTTCCAGGTTGATGCCGCCGAAGGTCGGCTCCAGGCTGGCGATGATGTCGACCAGCTTGTCCGGGTCGTTCTCGTCGATCTCGATGTCGAACACGTCGATGCCGGCGAACTTCTGGAACAGCACGCCCTTGCCTTCCATCACCGGCTTGCTGGCCAGCGGGCCGATGTTGCCCAGGCCGAGCACCGCGGTGCCGTTGCTGATCACCGCCACCAGGTTCGAGCGCGCGGTGTATTCGGCGGCGGTGGTCGGGTCCTCGACGATCGCGTCGCAGGCCGCGGCCACACCGGGCGAATACGCCAGCGACAGGTCGCGTTGGGTCAGCAGCGAGGTGGTCGGGGTGACCTTGATCTTGCCCGGCCGGGGCAGGCGGTGATATTCGAGCGCGGCGAGGCGCAGTTCTTCGGGGAGGCTCATGGGATGCGTTGTTGTCCTTGAAGGAGCGTCGGCCGGCAGTGCAGTCGACGTGCCGTGATGTTAACACCGGCGCGGCCTGCCCCGGTTTCGACCACGGCGCGGATTCAGACGCCGGCCAGCCAGTCCTCGCCCTGCACCTGGCTCAACTGGATGCCGTTGATGAAGACCGAGAAGGCCAGCTTGCCGGCCAGTCCATGCACGTGCTGCATCCACGGCGGCAGCCAGCGCGGCGGCAGGATCGCGCCGGATTCGAAATGCGGCTGCAGCGCGATCACGTCGTGCAGGGTCAGCTTGCCGGCGAACAGGTGGCGCAGCAGATCCATCCGCCGCTGTCGCAGCGCCCAGCGGAAGAAGGTGTGCACGGTGAGCAGCCCGGACAGGTAGACGTTGTCCTTGGCGAACACCGCGCCGCCGCCCGGCGGCACGCCGCGGAACACCCGCTGGGCCGAGTGGAAGCTGTCCGCCGTGCTCTGCCCGCACAGGCTGAAATACTTGTACACCTCGACGAAATCCGCGCCGTTCAGCGCCATGTCGATGGCCAGGATGCGCAGGCTGATGCGCTTGAGCCGGGTGATGTCGATGGCGCCGGACATCAGCTCGGCGAACACCGCCAGGCCTTCCTGGGTGGCGGTGACCCGCGGCGAGGTGCGCGCCAGCGACGCCAGCAACGGCTGCCGGCGGCCGTTCAGGGCGGTCAGCGAATGCACGAAGGCCTCGTGCGCCAGCAACTGGTGGCGATCGTAATCGCTGAAGCAGTCGCCACCGCGCAGGCGGATGCGGGTGGCGCCGGCGGCGGCCTTGGCGGTCAGTTCGGGGTCCACTTCCACGCTGATCGTGCCGGCGCCGAAGAAGTCGTCGAGGGTGGCGGACAGGTCGGCGCGCAGCGCGTCGGCCGGCATGTTCACGATGCTGTCGTCGGCGAGCAGGTCCGCGCCCAGCTCGTCGGACAGGGCGACGAAGTAATGGGCGGCGTCCAGGTTGCTGCGCTGGCTGCCGGGGATCATGTCGTCCGGACGTCCATACAGGGCGATCGACGGCGCGGTGACGCCCGCGCTGCCGACCGACTCCAGCATTTCGGCGGCGATGCGCCAGGACTCGGCGGTGCGCCGCAGGTAGTCGCCCAGCGGATCGATGTCGAGCGGATCCCTGCCGCCGGCGGCGGCCTCGATCGCCGCCAGCTCGGCCCGCACGGCACTCAGCTCCGGCCGCGCGTACGTCACTTCCGGCAGGCTGAACTGGCCCCGGCTGTAGGCGTCGATCATGCGGTTTTCCAGCGACGCCGGCCACGCCACCGTGGGCAGGATGTGGATGCCGCGCACGGCCGCCAGCAGGCGCTGGTCGAGGGCGGCGTAGCGCTGCAGCTCGGGCGCGACGTGGTGATCCGGGGCGTTCATGGTGGCAGTCCAGCGCAGGTGGCGGCGTCGGCGCACCATCCGGGCGCGCGGCGGTGGGTGGCAGGCGGCGACTCCGCCAGCGCATGCCGGCGCACCCATGGCGTTGCCGCGATACTAGACGCTTCGCCCGCCAGCGTGGGAGCCGCCCGGCTTCAGTCGCGCTCGCGCTGCCCGCGATGGCCGTGCGGCCGTTCGATCGGACGGCCGCCGCGCTGCTTGCGCAGACGTGCTTCCAGCGTGGCCGCCTGCTCCTCGCGCTCGTCGTGCAGCTTGAGGTAGTTGCGCCAGCGGCCGGGCGCCAGTTCGCCATTGTCCAGCGCCACCTGCACCGCGCAGCCCGGCTCGCTGCCGTGGCCGCAGTCGGCGAACCGGCAGGCTTCGGCCAGCGCCTCGATGTCGGCGAACAGGTCGAGGTTTTCCTCGCCGGTGAGCTTCAGTTCGCGCATGCCCGGCGTGTCGATCATGCAGCCGCCGCTGGGCAGCTGCAGCAGGGCGCGATGGGTGGTGGTGTGGCGGCCACGGCTGTCGTGGCTGCGCACCTCGGCGGTGGCCATCGTGGCGGTGCCGAGCAAGGTGTTGGTCAGGGTCGACTTGCCGGCGCCGGACGAACCGACCAGCACCGCGCTGTCGCCCGGCCCGAGATAGCGGGCCAGCAAGGCCACGCTGGCCGGATCCTTGCCGTTCAAGGGATGGATCGGCACATCGGCGGGCAGCCGTGCGCGCAAGGCCGCGATCTGCGCGTCCGCATCGTCGCGGGTGTCCAGCTTGCTGAGCAGGACCACCGGCTGCGCGCCGGAGTCCTCGGTCAGCGACAGGTAGCGCTCGATCCGCGCCGGATTGAAATCGCCGTCCAGACCGGTCAGCACCAGCACGTAGTCGATGTTGGTGGCGATCAGCTGGCGCTCGTAGCGCTCGCCCGCGGCGGCGCGCGACAGCACCGTGCGCCGCGGCAGCACGTTGACGATGTGCGGCGGCTTGCCGTCGCTCACTTCGACGAAATCGCCAACCACCGGCCGCTCGCCCGCATCGATGCCGCGCTTGAGGTAGCGCCCGTCCGGCTGCGCGCCGAACAGCGTCTGGCCGTCGTGCAATTCGTAGCCGGCCCGGTGCTGGGCAACCACCCGCGCCAGCCGCAGGCCGCCATCGGGCAGCCAGTCACCACGCCAGCCGATGCTGCGCAGGCGTTCGATCGTTTCGGGATCACTCATGGGGGAGATCAGTCGGCACGGTTCGGTGATTATGCCCTGCCCGAAGATTGCCCGACGATGAACCGCAAAACGGCCGTGCAGCCCTCGCGCTGCACTGCATCACGCTGCTAGCATCGGGCTGCCGGCGGCACGACCGCCGCCCGTCATCAACCTGCGACAAGGATACCGGCGTTGGTCTCGATCACACCCAGTGCGCACCTGGCGGACGTGCGCTATGAAATCCGCGGGGCGCTGACCCGGCGCGCGCGCGAGCTGGAAGCGGCCGGGCGGGACATCATCAAGCTCAACATCGGCAACCCCGGCCGCTATGGTTTCGAGGCGCCGGCGCACCTGCGCGAGGCGATCGCCAGCCACCTGCACGACAGCGAGGCCTACGGCCACGAGCAGGGACTGGAGCTGGCCCGCGAGGCGATTGCCGCGCAACAGCGCGCCCGCGGCGCCTGCGGCGTGGACGCCGAGCGCATCTTCATCGGCAACGGCGTCAGCGAGCTGATCGACCTGTCCCTGCGCGCGCTGCTGCAGGACGGCGACGAAGTGCTGCTGCCCAGCCCGGACTATCCGCTGTGGAGCGCCGCCACCATCCTCAACGGTGGCCAGCCACGCTATTACCGCTGCCTGGCGCGCAACGGCCACCTGCCCGATCCGGACGAGATCGAGGCGCTGATCGGCCCGCGCACCCGCGCCCTGGTGCTGATCAACCCGAACAATCCCACCGGCGTCACCTACCCGCGCGCGATGCTGGAACGGCTGGTGACGATCGCGGCGCGCCATCGGCTGCTGCTGCTGGCCGACGAGATCTACGACGAGATCCTCTACGACGGCGCCCGGTTCCAGCCGCTGGCCGAAGTGGCCGGCGAGCTGCCCTGCCTCAGCTTCGGCGGCCTGTCGAAGGTCCATCGTGCCTGCGGCTACCGGGTCGGCTGGATGAGTCTTTCCGGCGACCCGACCCACAGCGCCGCCTATCGCGACGCACTGCAGCTGCTGGCTGCGTTGCGCCTGTGCGCCAACGTCACCGCGCAGTGGGCGGTGCTGCCCGCCCTGCAGGACGCGCCCACGATCGGCACGCTGACCGCGCCGGGCGGCCGCCTGCATGAGGCGCGGCGGGCCGTGCTCGACGGCGTGGCCGCCAGCGAATACCTGGAACTGGTCGCACCCGATGGCGCGCTCTACGCGTTCCCCCAGGTGCGCGCCGACCGCATTCCCGGCTTCGACGACGAAGCGTTTGCGCTGCGCCTGCTGGAAGAGGAGTCGGTGCTGGTGGTGCCCGGCAGCAGCTTCAACGTGCCGCGCAGCCGCCACTTCCGGCTGACCCTGCTGCCGCCGCCGGCGCAGCTGCATGAAGTGTTCGTGCGCATCGAACGGGTGCTGGCGGGGATGGCGCGCGAGCAGTCACCCGCCGCCGCGGTGGCCTGAACGTCGTGCCGACGGGTTATCTCGCGCTCGGCGATTCGTACACGATCGGCGAGGCCGTGGCGGCCGACGAACGCTGGCCGGCCCTGCTGGCGCGGCAGTTGCGGGCGGATGGCTTGCCGATCGACGAGCCGCAGATCATCGCGGTCACCGGCTGGACCACCGACGAGCTGGCGCAGGGCATGGACCAGGCCGCGCTGCACCCGCCCTACGCGCTGGTCAGCCTGCAGATCGGCGTGAACAACCAGTATCGCGGCCGGCCGGCCGACGAATACCGCACGCAGTTCGCCGCGCTGCTGGCCCGCGCCACGGCACTGGCGGGTGGCCGCGCCGCCCGCGTGGTGGTGGTATCGATTCCCGACTGGGGCGTCACCCGCTTCGCCGGCGAACAGGGCCGCGACCGCTCGGTGATCGCGGCGGAACTGGACGTCTACAACGCGATCGCCCGCCACGAGAGTGCGCGCGCGGGCGCCGGTTTCGTCGACATCACCGGCATCTCGCGGGCGCATCCACAGCTGGTCGCCGCAGACGGACTGCATCCTGCCGCCGACCAGTACCGGCGCTGGCTGGCCGCGATCGCCCCGGTGGCGGCGGACGCCTTGCGCACGCAGGGCTGATCACCGCCGCACCGGCTCAGTTGCGCATCAGCCTGCCCGCGACCCGCGCCGACAGCACGCGCGGCGTCAGCCGGATCGAATGGGCCATCAAGGCATTGACCCAACCCGTGATCACCCCGGCGCGCCCGGCCAGCATCGCGTCGATGCCGCGCCTGGCCACCGCCGGCGCCTCCATCCGGGTCAGCCGCTGGTACCAGGTGGCGCGCTGGCCGGACACTTCGAGGAAACGGGTAGCGGTGACCCCGGGGGAAACCACGGTGCAATGCACGCCGCTGTCCCGCAGCTCCTCGTCCAGCGCGTGGGAGAACGCCAGCACGTAGCTCTTCGCCGCCGCGTAGGCGGCGTAGCCGGGCGTAGGCTGGAACGCGCCGGTCGATGCCACCTGCAGCACGCGGCCGTAGCCGCGCTGGCGCATGCCCGGCAGGAACAGGCGGGTCAGATGGGTGAGCGCCATCACGTCCACCATCAGCATGCTTTCCAGGCGCGCCCAATCGGTGTCGGCAAATTCACCGAACACGCCGAAGCCGGCGTTGTTGACCAGCGCATCGATCTGCACGCCGGCACTGGCCAGGTTCGCCACCAGCGCTTCGCGCGCGCCCGCGTCGACAAGGTCAGCCGGATGCACCTGCACCATCGCACCGTCGGCGCGCAATTCATCGGCCAGTTGCTGCATCGGTGCCTCGCTGCGCGCCACCAGCACGAGGTTCCAGCCACGCCGTGCCAGCTCGCGGGCAAAGGCCACGCCCAGCCCGCTGGAAGCGCCGGTCACCAGGGCGGTGCGGTGATCAGGTTCGGGGGTCATGCAAGGTCTCCGGGCAGGTACGCAAGCCGGCAATCAGGGCCAGCAGAAGTCGCCGCAGTTCGGCGGAAAAGTCGATCACGAAGCCGGACAGATCCGGCGCAGCCAGCAGCGCGGCCCGCAACGGCGCCGGCGGCGCCGCCATCTGTGCCAGGCCGGGGACGATCGCCTGCAGCCACAGCAGCAGGCGGCTGCCTGCACCGGGCGACAGCTGCAGCCGCTGTTCCAGCGCGGCGCCGCTGGCGGTCACCCGCTGCGCCAGTTGCCGCTTGAACGCCAGCACCTCGGCCACCGGCACGTTGTGTTCCAGCACGGCATGCAGCACGCCCATCAGCTGCAGCAGCAGCGGACGCCGGGCGAAATCCTGCAGCAGCCCGTCGATCCAGCCGTCGAGGTTGCTGGCGGCGGACGCCTGCAGCCGTGCATCGAAGGCATCGAACCAGCCGAGGTAATGCTCGGCCAGCAGTTGCAGGAACAGCGCCTCCCGGGTGGGGAAGTACAAGTAGCTGGTGCCCTTGGCCACGCCGGCCGCCGCCGCCACGTCGCTCATCGTGATCGCCGCATACGGCCGCTCCGACAGCAGCCGCAGCGCGGCGGCAAGGATTTCGCTGCGGCGGCGATCCTTCAGGTCGGCGCTGACGGCGCGACGACCCGGACCGATCTTGGCGGGAGCTTTGTTGACCATTGGTCATTTATAAATGACCGGAAGTCATTTTTCAAGCTGATCCGGGTCAAGTCAGCCGGCCCCGCAGGCGCGGTATCATGGACGGTCTCCCCCCGATCTTCAGGAAATCACGCCATGTCGCTCGATCCCGGCACCCGCGAACGCATCGAAACCCTGCTCAGGGAGCACCGCGTGGTGCTGTTCATGAAGGGCAACCGCAGCCAGCCGATGTGCGGCTTCTCCGCCGCCGCCACCAACACGCTCAACGAACTGTTGCCGGAATACCACACGGTCAACGTGCTGGACGATCCGGAGATCCGCGAAGGCATCAAGGCCTTTGGCGACTGGCCGACGATTCCGCAGCTGTACGTGGAAGGCGAGCTGGTCGGCGGCGCCGACATCATTCGCCAGATGTACGGCAGCGGCGAACTGCACCAGCTGTTCGGCGTGTCCGCACCGGACCGCACGCCGCCGGAAATCACCATCACCGACGCCGCCGCCGAGGCGATCCGCCAGGGCACCGCGAACGCCCAGGGCGTGGCGCTGCACCTGGAGATCGGCCCCGACCACAGCGCCGGTTTCCAGCTGGCGCCGGCCAGCGAGCACGACATCGTGGCGGTGGCCAACGGCCTCGAAGTGCATTTTGATCCGGCCAGCGCACAGCGTGCCCGGGGCATCGTGATCGACTGGGTGTCCACCGTGCAGGGCGAAGGCCTCAGCCTGAAATTCCCGGGCGCGCCGGAAGCCTGATCGGGCATTCGACCCGGTCGACTCGCTACATGAAGAGCCCCGCCATGGCGGGGCTCTTCATTGCAGCTCATTCCGACTCGATCTCTTCCTCGAAGCGCAGGTGCTTCACGCTGCGACCGTTGCGACGCACCAGCTTGAGTGCCTCGATGCCGATCTTGATATGGGCCTCGACATACTTCGCGGTGATGCTGCGATCGCTGGCCTCGGTCTTGACGCCCTCGGGCACCATCGGCTGGTCCGATACCAGCAGCAGCGCGCCGCACGGAATCCGGTTGGCGAAGCCGGCGGCGAAGATCGTCGCCGTCTCCATGTCCACCGCCATGCAGCGGGTGCGCCGCAGGTAATCCTTGAACGTGTCGTCGTGTTCCCACACGCGCCGGTTGGTGGTGTAGACCGTGCCGGTCCAGTAGTCGTGGCCAAGGTCGCGGATCATGGTGGACACGGCACGCTGCAACTGGAACGCCGGCAACGCCGGCACCTCCGGCGGCAGGTAGTCGTTGCTGGTGCCTTCGCCACGGATCGCTGCGATCGGCAGCACCAGGTCGCCCAGCTGGTTCTTCTTCTTGACCCCGCCGCACTTGCCCAGGAACAGCGCGGCCTGCGGTTCGATCGCACCGAGCAGGTCCATCACGGTCGCCGCGTTGGGGCTGCCCATGCCGAAGTTGATCAGGGTGATGCCGTCGGCGGTGGCGTTCGGCATCGGCCGGTCGCGGCCCTGCACCTCCACGCCATGCCACTGGGCGAACAGCTCCACGTAATTGCCGAAATTGGTCAGCAGGATGTGTTCGCCGAATTGCTCCAGCGCGGTGCCGGTATAGCGCGGCAGCCAGTTGGAGACGATTTCCTGTTTGCTTTTCATCTGGGTATTGCCCGAATCACGTTACCGGCGACGCCACGCCGGCGAGATGCCAGTTCAGTGGCTTCATTTTAGGGGGGCCGTCGGCCCCCGACCAGCCGGATCATCGCGGCGTTCGTTCAAAGTCGCGACAGACGCCACAATCACGGCCCTCATGTTATGTTTTGCCTGCCATCAATGTTGCGGGGGACTACCTGATGCGGATGGGTCTGGCAATCGATGCGGCCTGCGATCTTTCGCAGGAGTTCCTTCAGAAGCACGACATCGCGGTGATGCCGATCACGGTCCGGATCGACCGCGAAGTCTTCATGGATGACCGCCGGCCGGAGGAGATCCAGCGCTTCATCAACCGCCGGCTGGGCAACCGCAGCCATTCGGCCGAGACCGAACCGTGCCCGGTGGAAGAGGTCCAGAAGCTGTTCCTGGAAAAACTGGTGCTGGAACAGGACTGCGTGTTCTGCCTGACCATCACCGCCACCCGCAGCCCGATCAACGAGCACGTCAACAAGGCCAGCTTCGGCATCCTCAAGAACTATCGCCAGGTGCGCGACCAGGCCGGCGTCCCCGGCCCGTTCATGATGCGCGTGGTCGACACCCGCAACATCTTCGCCGGCGCCGCGCCGGCGATCTACGAGGCGACCCGCCTGATCGCCGCCGACGAACCGCCCGCCGCGATCCGCGAGCGACTCACCCATGTCGCCAATCACACCTATGGCTACATGCTGCCGCGTGACCTTTACTACCTGCGCGCCCGCGCCAAGAAGAAGAACGACCGCAGCGTGGGCCTGGTCAGTGCCATGCTGGGCTCGGCACTCGACATCAAGCCGATCCTGCGCTGTTTCCAGGGCGAAACCGGCCCGGTCGGCAAGGTGCGCGGCTTCGAGCAGGGCGCCGAAGCGCTGTTCGGCTACGTGACCAAACGGGTCCGCGCCGGCCTGATCGTGCCCATGGTGTGCGCCAGCTACGGCGGCGACCTTGCCGTGCTGGAGCACCTGCCCGGCTATCTCGAGCTGCGCCAGGCCTGCGAGGAATGCGGCGTCGAGCTGATGGAAGCGCCGATGAGCATCACCGGCATGGTCAACGTGGGCGAGGGCGCGGTCACCATCGGCTTTGCCGCCGAGGATCACGTGGCCGAGTTCTGACGCCGCGGCGCGCCGGCGCGCGCAAGGCTCAGAAGCCGTAGTTCAGGAAGCCGCCATCCACCGCCAGCACCTGGCCGGTGATGTAGCTGGCTGCGGGCAGGCACAGGAAGGCGATCGCCGCCGCGACTTCCTCCGGTTCGCCGATCCGGTCCAGCGGCGTGCGATCGAGCACCTCGTCGAGGTAGTCGGCATCGGCCAGCGCCGGTTCGGAGCGCTGGGTGCGGATGTACCACGGCGCCACGGCGTTGACCCGGATGCCGTCCACCGCCCATTCGGCGGCCAGGTTGCGAGTGAGCTGGTGCAGTGCGGCCTTGCTCATCCCGTAGGGCGAACCGGTGCGCACGTGGGTCATTCCGGACACCGAGCCCACGTTGACGATCGCCGCATGCGCGTGCTGCACCAGCTGCGGATGCGCCAGCCGGCACATCTCGAACGCGCTGAAAAGGTTCTGCTCGAAGATCCGGCGCCAGTCGTCCACGCGATAGTCGAGCGTGGCGCCGGGCTGGTTGCCGCCGGCGTTGTTGACCAGCAGCGACAGCGGCGTGCCCAGGTCGGCGATCCAGTCGAACACGGCCAGCCGATCCTCCGCTTCGCTGACGTCGGCGGCGAACGCCATCACCTCGCTGGCGGGGAAATCGTCGGCCAGCTCGACCCTGACCTGCTCCAGGTGATCCGCATCGCGCGCCACCAGCAGCAGGTTGGCGCCCAGCTCGGCCAGCTCGCGCGCCGTGGCGTGGCCGATGCCCTTGCTGGCGCCGGTGATCAGGGCGTTGTGGCCTTGCAGTTGCCAGGCATCGAGGCGGCTGTTCATCCGGTCAGCTTAAAGCCTCATACGCAGGCTGCCAACGCGTTCCTTGCCTGGCGCCCGCCACTGGCGGGACACTCGCCGCATCCATCACGCACGGACATCGCCATGAAGCTGCTGCCGCTCCTGCTCTGCCTTGCCGCGCTGGGCGCATGCTCGCGCAAGCCGCCCGAACCGCAGGCGAAACCGGCCGCGGTCAGCACGCCGTTCGACGCGATGCGCGCCGACGAGCAGCGCGCGAAGGACGTCAGCAAGGCGCTGGAGAAAAAATCCGCCGAGCAGGACAAGCAGATCGAGGCCGCGGGCCAGTAGCCGCTGGCGGCCTCAGCTCAACGCGGACGGCACAGGCAGTCAGCGTAGATGTTCGGCGTGCCCGCCTTCGCATTGCGCAGCAACTGCAGTTCGGGGGCTTTCGCCGGCAGCTGGGCGACCCAGTCCGGCAGGCGCACGCCGAACGATTGCAGCACATGCACGCTGGCGCTCTGGCTGAGGCCCATCAGGAAGCGCTCGAAGCCGCCTTGCGGCGGTTCCACGTAGCGCACCGGATAGCCCTTGCCCAGCCGGGCCAGACGACCCGCCTCGGCCACCGCCGCGTCCAGCCCGCCGAGCTGGTCGACCAGGCCACGCTGCAGCGCCTGCTCGCCGGTCCACACCCGCCCCTGCGCGATGGCGTCGATCGCCTGGTAGCTCTTGCCCCGGGCCTTGGCCACGCTGCCCACGAAATCGCGATAGCCCTTGTCGATGATCGCCTGGATCACCGTGCCGACCTTCGGATCGAGCGGACGGGTGATGTCGAACGCGCCGGCCATCGGCCCGGTGCTGACGCCGTCGCTCTGCACGCCGAGCCTGGCCAGCGTGCCGGGCACCGTGTAATACAGGCCGAAGATGCCGATCGATCCGGTGATCGTGTTGGGCTCGGCGAAGATGCGGTTCGCATTCATCGAGATCCAGTAGCCGCCGCTGGCCGCCACGTCGCCCATCGAGACCACCACGGGAATGCCGGCCGTGCGGGTCAGCTCGACCTCGCGGCGGATCTGCTCGGCGGCATACACCTCGCCGCCGGGCGAATTGACCCGCAGCACCAGCGCCCTGGTCTTGCGATCCTCGCGGGCGCTGCGGATCAGCGCCGCCGTCGATTCGCCACCGATCGAACCGGGACCGCGCTTGCCGCCGGCAATCTCGCCCTCGGCCACCACGATCGCCACGCCCGCGGCGGGCAGATCGCCATCGCTCGACACTGCGGAGACATAACGGTCCAGCGCGATCTGGCGGAAGTCGTGGCCCTTGCGGTCGGCCGGCACGCCTTCCTTGCGCATCATCGCGATCAGGTCGGCCCGCGTGGCCAGCCCATCGACCAGGTGCTGGTTCAGCGCCAGCTCGGCGAGGTTGCCCTGGGTGCTGGCGATATGCTCGGGCAGGTTGTCGACGTCGTCGCGCAACGTGGCGGGGTCCAGCTTGCGCAGCTGCGCCACCTCGGCCAGGTAGCCCGTCCACAGGCCACCCATCCAGTAGCTGTCGGCCTGCTTCGCCTCGGTCGAGGCGTGGTCGAGGATGTACGGCTCGGCCGCGCTCTTGAACTCGCCGACCCGGAACAGGTGGACGTCCACGCCGAGCTTGTCCAGCAGGTCCTTGTAGAACAGCCGGTAATTGGCCAGGCCGGTGAGCATCACGCCGCCCTGCGGATCGACCAGCAGCCGGTCGGCGTGGGCCGCCAGGTAATACTGGCCCTGGTCCAGGTTCACGCCCCAGGCGATCACCGGCTTGCCCGCCGCCCGGAACCGGTCCAGCGCCGCGCCGACTTCGCGCAACGCGGCAAAGCCGCCGCCCTGCAATTCGTCGGGCAGCAGCAGGATGCGGCTGATCCGCGGATCCTTCGCCGCGGCATCGATCGCGCCGACCAGGTCGCGCAGTTGCACCTGCCTGGGCTCTTCGCCGGACAACCCGTCCAGCGCGCGCTGCAGCGGATCGATGCTGGACTGCTCGACCAGCTGCCCCCGCGGCTTGATCACCAGCACGCTGTCGGACTGCACCGTGCGATCCACGTCGGCGCCGAGCACCAGCAGCAGGATGAACAGCAGGCCGAAGAACACCACGTTGATGATGATCAGCCGACAGCCGTTGATGAAACGCCCCACGGCGCAGAGAAAGGCCCAGAAGCCGTTGCGGCGGAGCGGTGGCGGTGAGGTCATGCGATGGGTAGTCCGTGTTTGATGGGCCAGCGTAGCGGGTCGAGGGTCAGGCCGCTGCCGTGATCGACCGGTGGCGGCGCCAGCGCTGTTTCCAGGCGCTGCGCCAGAAGCGGGTGAACAGCATCACCGCGGCCACCGACAGGCCGGCGATCAGGCCGATCCACATGCCCCGCGCGCCCATGCCGTGGTGGAACGCCAGCCACCAGCCCACCGGCATGCCGACCACCCAGTACGCGAACAGGGTGATCGCCATCGGCACGCGGGTGTCCTTGAGGCCGCGCAGCGCGCCATTGGCGGCCACCTGGATGCCGTCGGAAAACTGGAACACGCCGGCCAGCATGATCAGTTGCGCGGCCAGCATGATCACCTTCGGATCGCGCGTGTACAGCGTGGCGATGAAATGGGGCAGGCCCAGCATGAAGCCGGCCGAAACCAGTTGCGTCACCAAGGTCAGGCCGATCCCGCAGAAACCCGCGTAGCGCACGCCCTGCTCGTCGCCACGCCCCACCGCATTGCCCACCCGCACGGTGATCGCCATCGCCAGTCCGAGCGGGATCATGAAGAAGAACGAGGCGATGTTGATCGCGATCTGGTGGCTGGCGATCACCGACTCGCCCAGCGTGGCGATGATCAGCGCGGTGGCCACGAACAGCCCGGCCTCGGCCAGCAGGGTTACCGTCATCGGCAGGCCGATGTGCAGGAGATGGCCGATCCGGCGCAGGTTCGGCCATTCGAAACGTTCGAACAGCCCCAGCCCGCGATAATTGCTGCGGAAGACCACATAAGTGCCGAATGCCAGCATCTCCAGCCACAGCACGATCGCGGTGGCCACGCCGCAGCCGTGCGCGCCCTGCGGCGGGATGCCGAGCTTGCCGAACATCAGCACGTAGCCCAGCGGGATCAGCAGGGCCAGCCCGCCGAGGCTGAAATACATCGACGGCCGGGTCAGCGACAGGCCTTCGGACAGGCCGCGCAGCGCGAAGTAGCAGGTCAGCGCCGGCGCGCCCCAGCTGATCGCCAGCAGGAAGCGCTGCACGTCGTGGCGCAGGCTCGGCGTCACACCGATGAAATCGATCAGCGGTTCCGCGTGGCGCACCGCGAACCACAGCAGCACGCCCATGCCCAGCGCCATCCACAGCGCCTGGTGGAACACTGCGCCCACCTCGGGCCGGCGCCCGGCGCCATCGAGCTGGGCCACCGACGGCGGCACCGCCATCATCATGCCGATGCCGCTGACGATCGCCAGCGACCAGATGTTCGCGCCCACCGCCACCGCGCCCAGCACGTGTTCATTGACGTGGCCGGCCAGCACCGTGTCGATCACGTTGCTGCCGATCGCCGCCAGCTGGGCAGCGATCAACGGCAGCGCAAGACGCACCGTGGCGCGCACCTCGTGCTGCAGACGGGCACGTTCGGGACGGAAGGGTTTCATCGACACAGCAGACTCCAGAGCCGGTCATTCTACCTGAGCCATTCGTCACGGCCGCCGCCCGGGCAACCTGTGCGACTATTCCCCGCTGCGACGGACTACGGACTGCCATGAAGCAGCTCACCAGCTACGAAGGAATGCATTGCGCCAACTGCGGCGCCCCGATGCAGGGCGAGTTCTGCCACGAGTGCGGGCAGTCGATCCACAGCGTGCTCAAGCCGATGCACCACATGTTCGAGGAGACCGTGGAGACGGTGCTGCACATCGACGGTCGCATCGTGCACACACTGCCGCCACTGCTGCTGAAGCCCGGTTTCCTCACGCTGGAATATTTCGGCGGCCGGCGGGTGCGCTACATCGCGCCGTTCCGGCTGATGTTCGTGTTGTGCCTGTTGTCGTTCTTCGTGTTTCACCTGGCGATCGACCAGTTTGCCGACAAGCTCCCCGCAACCGGACTGCCCCTGGTGAAGGTGGACAGTTCGGAGATCGAAGGCGCCGCCACTCCGGCTGACGTGCGCAAGGCACTGAAGGAGGAACTTGAAGGCCTGCAGAGCGCGCGGGAAACCGGCGTGCTACCGCCCAAGGCACTGGAAAAACGCATCCAGGCCGCCGACCAGGAACTTCGCCAGAAGGCCAACCAACGCCTGATTGCGCTGGGCTCCGCGCCGATGCCGGCCAGCTCCGTCGCCGCATCGCCGGAGCCGGCACCGGCACGGAGCGCCGACAGCGCCAAGCCGGCGAAAGTCCGGTCCGCCAGGGCCAGGGAAGCCTCCGAACCGATCCACGTCAGCTGGCTGCCGGACGTGGTCAACGCCCGCCTGACCACGCTGGGCCAGCGCTTCCGCGACAACGTACGGGCGTACAAGGACGGTGATCCCGCCACCCGCGCCGAAGCCAAGCAACGCATGATCAATGGCGTCTTCGGCGCGCTGCCGATGACCATGTTCGTGCTGATCCCGGTGTTCGCCGGCCTGCTCAAGCTGTTCTACATATTCCGCCGACGGCTGTACATGGAACACCTGATCGTGGCCCTGCACAGCCACGCCTTCATGTTCATGAGCCTGCTGCTGATCACCCTCGTCGGCATGCTGTCGAGCTGGCTGCATCCACATGCAGCCTGGACCGGCGAGGTGCTGGGCTGGGTGCAGACCCTGCTGATCCTGTGGATCCCGACCTGTCTGCTGATCATGCAGAAACGGATATACCACCAGGGCTGGCCGATGACCGTGGTGAAATTCTGGTTCATCGGCTGGTTCTACTTCTGGTTGCTGATCTTCGCGCTGACGATCGCCGCGCTGCTGGGCATGGCTCACTGAGCCCGTTTTTCGATGGCTCCGCCAGCGGTTTTGCACAGCATCAACTGACTGTCAAGGCACTGCTCACGGGTTTGTCAATTGTGTGAACCATGCCCGAACGCATTTTGCATGCACTTGATTGAAAACAATTTTTCTACGTGACCAAAACGTCGTCAAGCCGTCATGAAGGGCGCCACCACGCCCTTTGCGGCCTGCCCTCCCCGTTGCATCCACAGACTTATCCACAGCCGCTGTGGATAAGCGTAAAACCCTCCCCGGGATAGCCACTTACCCCCGACTCCTCGATAGACGGGGAGCAAGTTCACGCAACTCCGGGCGAGCGGCCGCACACGGCGCGGCGAGCCGGACGGAGCCGGCGGTTACACTGACCCGCCCATGAGGTTGCCCATGCCCGCCGTCCTGCGCATCGCCCTGCCGGTGCCCCTTCCCACCCTGTTCGATTACCTGCCACCGGCCACGGGAGAGGCTGGCGTGGGCAGTCGGGTGCTGGTGCCGTTCGGCCGTGGCAAGCGCGTCGGCGTCGTGGTGGCGATCGAGGCCGCCGCCGCGGTCGAGGGCGGCCGGCTGAAGCAGGTGACCCGTCTGCTGGACGACGAGCCCCTGCTCGACGCCGAACTGATGCAAACCCTGGCCTGGGCCGCCGACTACTGGCTCGGCGCGCCGGGCGAGGCATACGCTAACGCCTTGCCGCTGGCTTTGCGCGAAGCGAAGCCGTTGCCGCCGATCGGCGACGAGTACTGGTCGACCACCGCAAGCGGGCGCAGCGCGCACGATACCGGCAACCGGCGCGGCGGCAGCAAGGCCTTGCTGGCCCTGCTCGCCACGGGAGCGTTGAGCGCGCAGGAACTGACCGAACGCCTGCCCGGCTGGCGCGAAGCGGCCCGGCGGCTGGCCGCGGCCGGCCTGCTCGAACGCAGCGAACGGCCGCCAGCGGATCACCGGCCTCCAGCATCGCCGGCACCGCAACTCAACGAGGAGCAGCAGCAGGCGGTGGCCACGGTGGGCGCCAGCCTCGGCAGCTTCCAGCCCTTCCTGCTCGACGGCGTCACCGGCAGCGGCAAGACCGAGGTCTACCTGGCGCTGATCGAACAGGTGCTGGCACAGGGCAAGCAGGCCCTGCTGCTGGTGCCGGAAATCGGCCTGGCGCCGCAGACCGTGCGGCGCCTGCGCCAGCGGCTCGGCGTACTGATCGAAGTGCTGCATTCGAACCTGTCCGAGGGCGATCGCGCCCGCGCCTGGCTGCGTGCACGCGCCGGCACGGCGCGGGTGATCCTGGGCACCCGCTCGGCGATCTTCACCCCGCTGCCGCAGGCCGGGCTGATCATCGTCGACGAGGAACACGACGGCTCCTACAAGCAGCAGGACGGCTTCCGCTACCACGCCCGCGACCTGGCCGTGGTGCGCGCCCGGGCGCTGGGCGTGCCGGTGCTGCTGGGTTCGGGCACGCCGTCACTGGAATCGCTGGCCAACGCCGAGGCCGGCCGCTACCGCACCCTGCACCTGCGTGCACGCCCCGGCGCGATACGGCCGCCCCAGGTGCAGATCATCGACATGCGGGCGCAGCGGCTGGAGCACGGCATGTCGCCCGCCCTGCTGGCCGCGGTGGCGGACACGGTGGCGCGCGGCGAACAGGCGCTGGTGTTCCGCAACCGCCGCGGCTACGCGCCGGTGTTGTTGTGCCACGCCTGCGGCTGGCACGCCGACTGTCCCCGCTGCGAGCGGCCGCTGACCCTGCACGCGGGTCGGCGCCAGTTGATCTGCCACCACTGCGATTATCGCCAGCGCCTGCCCGCCGCCTGTCCCACCTGCGGCGCCGGCGATCTCAAGCCGCAGGGCCAGGGCACCGAACGGCTGGAGGAGGCGCTGGTCACGCTGTTTCCGCAGGCGCCGGTGCTGCGCGTCGATCGCGAGACCACCCGGCGCCGGGACGCCTTCGAGCAATTGCTGGAAACGCTGGCCGACGACCAGCCGGCGATCCTGGTCGGCACCCAGATGCTGGCCAAGGGCCACGACCTGCCCAACCTCACCCTGGTCGCCATCGTCGGTGTCGACGAAGGCCTGCACAGCATCGACTTCCGCGCGGGCGAACGGCTGGCCCAGCTGGTGGTGCAGGTGGCCGGCCGCGCCGGCCGCGCCAGCAAGCCCGGCCGTGTGGTGTTGCAGACCCACCAGCCGGCACACCCGCTGTTGCGCAGCCTGCTGGCGCAAGGCTATGCGGCGGCGGCGCGCGAACTGCTGGCCGAACGCCGGCTGATCCAGTTGCCGCCATACAGCCACCAGGTGCTGCTGCGTGCCGAGTCGGTGCGGCGCGAGGACGTGGACGGCTTCCTCGCCGCCGCACGTGCGGCCTTGCCGCAGGACGATTCACTGCAGATCGCCGGCCCGATGCCCGCGCCGATGCCGCTGCGCGCCGGCCGTCATCGCGCCCAGCTGCTGCTGGAAGCCGCCAGCCGGCGCAGCCTGCACGGCATGCTGCGCTCGTGGCAGCTGGCGCTGGCCAGGCTTCCGCTGGCGCGCAAGCTGCGCTGGTCGCTGGACGTCGATCCGATCGACTTGTACTGACGCCGTTGGCGCGCGATCAGCTGCCGGCCGGAGTCGGCTTCACCGGCTTGACCAGCCAGCGCACCGCCAGCACACCCAGCTCGTAGAGCAGGCACATCGGCACCGCCAGCATGATCATCGAGGTGATGTCCGGCGGGGTGATGAAGGCGGCGATCGCGAACGCGCCCACGATCGCGTAGCGGCGCCCGCTGCGCAGCTTGTCCACGTCCACGATGCCCACCGCGGCCAGCACCACCACGGCCACCGGCACTTCGAAGCACAGCCCGAAGGCGAAGAACATCAGCATCACGAAGTCGAGGTAGTGGGTGATGTCGGTCATCATCTCCACGCCCTGGGGAGTCACCGCGGTGAGGAACCGGAACGCCGCCGGCAGCACCAGGAAATAGGCGAACGCGCAGCCGACGTAGAACAGCACCAGCGCCGCGGCCAGCAGCGGGCGGGCCAGGCGTTTCTCGTGCTTGTACAGCCCGGGGCTGACGAAGGCCCACAGCTGGTACAGGATCATCGGCATGCTGATGAACAGCGACGCGTAGAACGCCAGCTTCAGCGGCGTCACGAACGGGCTGGCCACCTCGGTGGCGATCAGGTGCGCGCCCTGCGGCAGGCGCGCCACCAGCGGCGCGGCCAGTTCGGTGTACAGGCGGTTGGCGAACGGCACCAGCGCCAGCAGCACCAGCAGCACCGTGGCGCAGGCCTTGAGCAGGCGCGTGCGCAGCTCCAGCAGGTGCGAGAACAGGCCTTGCTGCAGGTCGATGTCGGGCTCAGGCGTGGCCATGCGGCGGCTCCGCGTGAGACTTCACCGGGGCGAACAGGTCGCCGGTACGGTCGTCGGATCCGGCATCATCGGCGGCGGCAGGCGCTGACGGCGCCTCCACCAGCGGCAGCATGATCGGGGGTTCCTCGCCCGCCTCGACCGCCGTCGCGGCAGGCGGCGGAATCTCGTTGCCCACGTCGCGGACCTTCTGCACGGCCGCATCCAGCTCCGCCTGCGCGGCTTCGGCCCGCGCGGCCGCCTCGCGCGCGGTGCGCCTGATTTCCTCAATCTGCAATTCGCGCTCCACTTCGGCGCGCACGTTGTCCCAGCCACTGCGCATGCGGCGCAGCAGCGCACCGGCGGTGCGCGCCGCGCCCGGCAGCTTTTCCGGGCCGAGCACGATCAGCGCGATGAGCGCCAGCAGCACCAGCTTGCCGAAGCTGATCTCGATCATCGCCGCAACCCGCCGGCTTACTTCGGATCGCTGGAGTCGCGCTGACTCTGCGTGGTCTGGCCAGCGGACGACGCGGGCGGATCGGCGCGCAGGCGCTCGGCCTCTTCCTTGCGCTTGGCTTCTTCCTCGTCGCCGTTCAGGCCCTTCTTGAAGTCGCGCATGGCACCACCGAGATCGGAGCCGATGTTGCGCAGCTTGCCGGTGCCAAAGATCACTACGACCACGACCAGCAGGATGATCAGGTGCCAGATGCTCATGTATTACCTCGAAAACGGATCGAACCGGAAACGCCAGCCCGCACGGGCCGGCATTCCGCATCAGCGCGAAGTGTACTCTTCGAGGCGGTCGCGGAAGTCCACCACGGGCGTGGGCACGTTGCTGACGCCGCCCTCGAAGATGCGCCGCGGGGTCACGCCAGCGCCATACACGGCAGCATTCGCATCATAGTCGATGCGCAGCGCCGAACCGTCGAGTGCGACACCGGCGAACAGGCCCCGGCTGCGCGAGTACGAATAGATCTCGGCCTTCAGCTGGGCATCGGTGGAGGCGCTGGCGGTGCGACCCACCGGGCCGGCCGCGGCCGACGCATCCGCGCCGAGGGTGAACTTGCCGTTGACGATCGAATCCACGCCGCGCTGGGTGCGGAACACCAGGATCACGTCGGTGGAGGACACGCCGGCCTGGAAGCCCACGCTGCCGCCGGTCATGGTGATGAAGCTGGGATTGGACCAGGTGCCGTCCGGGCTCTTCACCGAGATCAGCCCTTCGCCACGGCGACCGCCGAAGATGAAACCGGCCTTGATCATGTCCGGGATCACCGCGATGGCCCGCGCATTGCGCAACAGGTCCTGCGGAATCGCCTTGTCCGGCGCCTGCATGATGTCGTTCATCACGCGCACGGCGTTGCTGGCGCGCACCAGCGGCGGATCCTCGGCGTGCGCGGCCATCGCCGGCAGCAACAGGGCCATGCCGATCAGCAGCAGTCGTCGCATTGATTTGTTCAACATGGGCAGCTCCGCTTCGGTTCGGGGTCGGTTTCGGCTGGAATCGGGGGATACGTGTCGAACCCGGCCCCGATGCCAAGTGGGGGTGGCGGGCTTGTGGCAGACTCACTGATCGACGTCGTCACGATCACCACCATGCCATTTCGCAACAACTATACCGGCCTTGCCGGCTATTCCCATGACCCGGATGTTCAGCCCGTTCAGGCTGGCGTCCTGCTGGTCAACCTGGGCACGCCGACCGCGCCGACGGCCCGCGCGGTGCGCCCCTACCTGGCGGAGTTCCTCGCCGATCCGCGGGTGATCGAGTATCCGCGCTGGCTGTGGTGGCTGATCCTGCACGGGGTGATCCTGCGCCTGCGGCCCAAACGTTCGGCGCATGCCTACGCCAGAATCTGGGACATCCGCGGCTCGCCGCTGCGTTTCGGCAGCGAGGCGCTAGCCACGGCGCTGCAAACGGAAATCGCCCGGCAACGGCCACAGGCGCCGGTGAAGGTGGCGCTGGCGATGCGCTATGGCGAGCCTTCGGTGCGCCAGGCGATCGAACAGCTGCAGCGCGAAGGCGTGCGCCGGCTGCTGGTGCTGCCGCTGTACCCGCAGTATTCGGGCACCTCCACCGGCTCGGTGCTCGACGCGGTCGCCGACACCATCAAGCAGCTGCGCTGGCCACCGGAACTGCGCATCGTCAACGACTACCACGACGAGCCGGCGCACATCGAGGCGCTGGCGCGGAGCATCGAACGCTGGTGGGCCGCGAACGGCCGCGGCGACAAGCTGCTGCTGTCGTTCCACGGCATTCCCGAGCGCTACCTGCACGAAGGCGACCCGTATTTCTGCCAGTGCCACGCCACCGCGCGGCTGTTGCGCGAGCGCTTGCAGCTGGACCAGCAACAGCTGGTGGTGAGCTTCCAGTCGCGGGTCGGTCGCGAACGCTGGCTGCATCCGTACACCGACGCCACCGTGCGCCGGCTCGCCGCCGAGGGTGTGCGCAAGCTCGACGTGGCCTGCCCGGGCTTCGCGGTGGACTGCCTGGAGACGCTGGAAGAGATCGCCATGCAGAACCGCGACTTCTTCATCGGCGCCGGCGGCGAAGCGCTGCGCTACATCCCCGCGCTCAACGACAGTCCGGACCAGGTCGACAGCCTTGCCGCGCTGGTGCTGCGGCACACCCAGGGCTGGCCCGAGTTCGCCGCCGACTACGATGCCGCCGCACACCGGCAACAGCGCATCCAGGCGGGGCAGCGGGCAACAGCCGTCCGCGCCGGCCATGAGTGAGTTCGTCACGATCGACCTGCCGCCGTGCTCGCTGCGCGCGCAGCGCTGGGGCGACGCCGCGCTGCCGCCCTTGCTGGCCCTGCATGGCTGGCTCGACAACGCCGGCAGCTTTGCGCGGCTGGCGCCCCTGCTGGCGGAACATCATCACGTGATCGCGCTGGAGCTGCCCGGCCACGGCCATTCCGATCACCTGCCCGCCGGCAGCCATTACCACTTCCTCGACTACGTGCGCGACGTGCTGGCCGCCGCGGATGCGCTGCAGCTTGCGCGCTACACCCTGCTCGGGCATTCGCTGGGTGCCGGCGTCGCCGCGCTGGTGGCCAGCGCGCGGCCGCAGCGGATCGAGCGGCTGTTGCTGATCGAAGGATTGGGCCCGCTCGGCGACGATGGCTCGCACACGCTGCAGCGCTTTCGCGATGCACTGGCGCCGCGCAGCGACAAGCCCCTGCGGGTGTTCCACAGCATCGAACAGGCAGTCGACGCACGCAGCATGGTCAGCGGCCTGGCCACCGAACTGGCCCGTCCCATCGTCGAACGGGGGCTGATCGAAACCGGCGGCGGCTGGCGCTGGCGCAGCGATTCACGGTTGACCCGATCGAGCGCCAGCCGACTGACCGAATCGCAGGTTCATGCCCTGCTGCGCGGCATCACCGCACCCACCGCCCTGCTGCTGGCGCAGCCGGCCACCTCGTACCTGCCCGACGCGATGATGCAGGCGCGCGCCGCCTGCGTGGCGAACATCACCGTGACGCACATGGACGGTGGCCATCACCTGCACCTGGAACACCCGCAGGCCGTCGCCGACTGGATCGCCGCCGCGTAGGGCGGGCATTGCCCGCCTGCGTCCTCATGCATCAGGGCTGCTTGAGGCCCAGCACGTCCAGCCCCTGCTCGAAGCGGATGTCGACCGGGATGTGCGCCTGGTCGAGTCGCTTCAGGTCGCCGGCGAGCCCGGCGTCGACGTTGCCCATCTGCTCGGTAAGCTGTTTCGCGGCTTCGTAATCGCCGTCGCCCTGGATGGTCAGCAGCTTCGCCGACAGCGCGTTCATCGCCGCGGTCATCTTGTCGAAGTCGACGCGGTAGCGGCCGCTGGCTTCGTCGCGGCTGAAGGCACCCTGCTGCTTGAAGAAGTTGAAGCGCACCATGTTCGCCTTGGCGTGCGCGTCGCTGGCGCCGAAGCGCACCGAGCGCAGGATGCCGGCGAGGAAGGTGACGTAGTTGTCCATCAGCTTCGACTTGTCCAGCTCGCCCTTGTCGGCCAGCTTGCTGACCATGTACAGGCCGAGGATGTCGGCCTTGCCCTCCTCGAAGCTGGAGGCCTGGTCCTTCAGCGCCTTGCGTACCGTGCCTTTGCCGTCAAGTGTTTCCTTGATGCCGAGGCCGTGCGCCACTTCATGGAACATGGTGTTCTGGAAGAACGCGTCGAAGGTGAGGTTCTTCTGCTGGTCGTCGGCGATCAGTTCCTTGCCGATCGGCAGCATGATCTTGTCGAACTTCGCCTGCATCACGTTTTCCAGCTGCAGGCGGCGCGTGCCCTTCTTCAGCTGCACCTGCTCGTCGTTGGGCAGGTTGATCGCGATGGTCTTGGCGCCGACGTTGGCGTCGCCGCCGTAGTAGATCGCGAAGTAGGCGTTGAGGTCGGCGTCGGAGCCGGGTTTCTCGGCCTTGTACTTGTCGGCCACCGGCAGGCCGCGCTGCAATTCGGGCAGGTACTTGGCGAAGCGCGCGAGTTTCGCGCTCCAGGCCTGGTCCTTGATCAACACGTAGGATTCGTAGCTGGCCTTGTAGCCGAACAGCTGGTCCTCGTAGGTCTCGATCGGACCGATCACGATGTCGACCGGGTTGCTCTTCATGTCCATCCAGGCGAAGTCGCTGGCCTGGTAGTCGTCGCTGAGCAGCGCGTCGGCGCGCATCGTGAGGTACTTGCGGAAACCGGCATCTTTCGCCAGTTTCGCGGCTTCGCGCAGCAGGCCGGCGGTCTTTTCCAGTTCGGCCTTGTACGCCTCGTGGTAGGGCACGCTGATCAGCTGGCCCTTGTCGTCGCGGCGCAGCAAGGTGTACAGCCCGGTCTTGTCCTTCAGCGGCGACTGCTCGAACTGCTCCTTCGTCATGTCGGCCGGGTAGAACTGCGCGCCGGCCGGACGCGGACCGATGCCGTCGACGAAGGGCTTGTCGTTGTCCAGCCGGTCCCACGGGCCGTAGTTGATCTCGGCGAACTCGCGCACCGACGGGTCGCTGATCTTCGCCAGCAGCGCGTCCTTGTCGCCCCAGCCCTGCTTCCAGTACAGCGCGTTCATGCTGTCCGCGGCCTCGACCAGCAAGGCAATCATCTGCTGCTGTTGCGCATCGAACTTCGACAGGTCGGCAGTGAGCTTCACCGTGGCGTAGTCGGCCAGATGCTTGCGCACGGCCGCGGCGGACTCGACGGCATCCGACGCCGTGGCGGCGGGCGCGGGGGCCAGCTCCTCCTTCGACACCGGCGCCTGCGCCGGCGCGTCCTGGTGGGAAGAGCAGCCGGCAAGCGCCAGCAGCAGACAGACGGGAAGCAGACGTCGAACCATGAGGGCAGTCCTGGCAGGAGAATGCTCCATGGTATCGCGCCGATGCCGCGGCGATACCTGACCGGATGCACATGCCGCGGCGCCCCCGCTTCGGCTATCGTCGCAGTCCCTCCGCCTCGCCACGCCCATGAACCAGTCGCCGATGCCTGTCGCTCCGCGCCATCGCGCCGCGCTGGCCTTCATCTACGTCACCGTGCTGCTGGACATGCTGGCGTTCGGCATCATCATCCCGGTACTGCCTCACCTGATCGAGCAGCTGGCCGGCGGCGGCATCGCCCGGGCGGCGTGGTGGGTGGGCATCTTCAGCACGGTGTTCGCGATCGTGCAGTTCGTGTTCTCGCCGGTGCAAGGCGCGCTGTCCGATCGCTACGGCCGGCGGCCGGTGATCCTGATCTCCAACCTCGGCCTGGCCGTGGACTTCGTGGTGCTGGCGCTGGCGCCTACGCTGTGGATGCTGTTCGCGGCGCGCATCCTGCTGGGCATGACCGCAGCCAGCTTCAGCACGGCCAATGCCTACATCGCCGACATCGTGCCGAAGGAAAAGCGCGCGGCCGCGTTCGGCATCCTCGGCAGCGCATTCGGCCTGGGCTTCATCATCGGCCCGGGCCTGGGCGGTTTCCTCGGCAGCATCGCGCTGCGCCTGCCGTTCTGGGTGGCAGCGGGACTGGCGCTGTGCAACTTCCTGTATGGCTGTTTCGTCCTGCCCGAATCACTGCCGAAGGAACGCCGCACGGCCCGACTCGAATTGCACAGCGCGCATCCGTTCGGCTCGCTGAAACTGCTGCGCCGCCAGCCGCAGGTGCTCGGCCTGGCAGTGGTGCTGTTCATGGTCTATCTCGCTCATTACGTGCTGCAGACGGTGTTCGTGCTGTACGCGGATTACCGCTACCACTGGGGCCCACAGGCGGTCGGCTACGTGCTGATGCTGGTCGGCGGCTGCGACGGTTTCGTGCAGGCGGTGCTCACCGGCAAGCTGGCGCCGCGCTTCGGCGAGCGCCGCGTGCTGCTGGCCGGCATGCTGTTCGGCGTCGGTGCGTTCCTGGTGATGGGCGTGGCCAACGTGGGCTGGGCGTTCCTGTTCGGCATCCCGCTGCTGGCGCTGTGGGGGCTGGCGATGCCGCCGATCCAGTCGATCATGACGCAGCAGGTCGATCCGTCCGAGCAGGGCCGGCTGCAGGGCGCGATCGGCAGCCTGGGCAGTTTCGCCGGCATCTTCGGGCCATATCTGTTTGCACAGATTTTCGCGCTGTCGATCGCGCCGGGTTCGCCCGTCCACCTGCCAGGCGCCGCGTTCGTGCTCTCGGCCGTGCTGATGCTGATCGGCCTGGTGGTCGCGGCGCGGGTCACCCGAAACCTGCCCGCCTTCGTCGCACTACAACCCGACGAGGCCGCGCCCGTCGTGCTCACCGGCGATCTGCCCGCGCTGGCCATCAACCCCTTGCCCGAATCACTTCACGAACCGCAGGAGAGTCACCCATGACGCTGTCCATGTACCAAGCCTCCGTCCCCGTTTTCACCCGCGCGCTGACCAACCTCACGCATGTGCTGAAGAAAGGTGCCGAACACGCGAAATCGAAGAACGTCAGCGACGAGGTGCTGCTGCAGACGCGACTGATCCCCGACATGCTGCCGCTGATCAAGCAGATCCAGATCGCCTGCGACATGGCCGCCCGTGGCGCCGCCCGTCTGGCCGGCGTCGAACCCCAATCGTTCGAGGACAACGAGACCACGCTGGAACAGGCGTACGGTCGCATCGAACGCGCGATCGAATACATCAAGAGCTTCACGCCGGAACAGATCGACGGCAGCGAGAACCGCACCGTCGTGATGAAGATGCGCACCGGCGAGATGACCTTCGCGGGCCAGGCCTACCTGTTCGGCTTCACCATCCCCAACCTGTTCTTCCACTGCACCACCGCGTACAACATCCTGCGCGAGGCCGGCACCGACATCGGCAAGACCGACTTCATCGGCCAGGCCTGATCGCCGCGCGCCGCCGCGATCTTCGCGGCGGCGCGATATCTGCGAAAATCGTCGCATGCAACTGATGCCTTCACGGAACGCTGGACCATGCTGCGACTGAGCGACCTCAAGCTGCCCCTCGATCACGACGAGGCCGAACTGGCGGCGGCGATCCGCAAGCGCCTGCACCTCGCGGCGACCGACATCCGCAGCTTCACCGTGGCGCGGCGCGGCCATGACGCGCGCAAGCGCGGCGCGATCGCGCTGATCTATGCGGTGGATATCGACACGCCGCGCGAAGCCGAGCTGCTGCAGCGCTACGCCGACGATCCGCACGTGCAACCGACGCCGGACACCGACTACCACTTCGTGGCGAACGCGCCCGCGCAACTGCCCCATCGTCCCCTGGTGATCGGCTTCGGCCCCTGCGGGCTGTTCGTGGGACTGGTCCTGGCCCAGATGGGTTTTCGCCCGATCATCCTCGATCGGGGCAAGGCCGTGCGCGAGCGCACCAGGGACACCTGGGACCTGTGGCGCAAGCGCGAGCTGCATCCGGAGTCCAACGTGCAGTTCGGCGAGGGCGGCGCCGGCACGTTTTCCGACGGCAAGCTGTACAGCCAGATCCGCGATCCGCAGCACCATGGCCGCAAGGTGCTGACCGAGTTCGTCAAGGCCGGCGCGCCGGAGGAAATCCTCTACGTCAGCAAGCCGCACATCGGCACCTTCCGGCTGGTGTCGATGGTGGAGAACATGCGCGAGACGATCGAGTCGCTGGGCGGCGAGATCCGCTTCAGCCAGCGCGTGGACGACCTGCTGATCGACACCGACGCGGACGGCGAACGCCGCGTGCGCGGCGTCACCCTGGCCAGCGGCGAGCAGATCCGCTCCGACCACGTGGTGCTGGCGCTGGGCCACAGCGCACGCGACACCTTCGAGATGCTGCACGCCCGCGGCGTCTATCTCGAAGCGAAGCCGTTCTCGATCGGCTTCCGCATCGAACATCCGCAATCGGTGATCGATCGTGCCCGCTTCGGCCCGCAAGCCGGCCATCCCATTCTTGGAGCAGCGGACTACAAGCTGGTGCATCACTGCAAGGGCAGCCACGCGGGCAACGGCCGCTCGGTGTACAGCTTCTGCATGTGCCCCGGCGGCACCGTGGTGGCGGCCACCAGCGAACCGGGCCGCGTGGTCACCAACGGCATGAGCCAGTATTCGCGTAACGAGCGCAACGCGAACGCGGCGGTGGTGGTCGGCATCGAGCCGTCGGACTTTGCCGCGTTCGATCCCGCCGGCGGCCCACTGGCCGGCATCGCGCTGCAGCGTGCGCTGGAAAGCCACGCCTATGCGCTGGGCGGCGAAAACTACAGCGCGCCAGCGCAGCTGGTCGGCGATTTCCTCGCCGGCCGCGCCTCGCGCGAGTTCGGCGAGGTGCAGCCGTCGTACAAGCCCGGCGTGATGCTTGGCAGCCTGGACAGCGCCCTGCCCGACTACGCCCTCGCCGCGATCCGCGAAGCGCTGCCCGCATTCGAACGGCAGGTTCGCGGCTACGCGATGCCCGACGCGATCCTCACCGGCGTGGAGACGCGCACCTCCTCGCCCGTGCGCATCAAGCGCGACGACAGCCTGCAAAGCCTCAACACCCGCGGCCTGTATCCCGCCGGCGAAGGCGCCGGTTACGCCGGCGGCATCCTCTCCGCCGCTGTCGACGGGATCAGGATCGCCGAGGCGGTGGCCTTGAGCATGACCCGGTGAACACCGGCCCTCGTCACCATTGAACAGCTGCGCGGCGCCCCAATTCTGGAGAATCCGCTTCCTGTTCGAAGGCCTGCCATGACCACCCCCGCCGCCCTCCGCATCGACTTCGTCTCCGACGTTTCCTGCCCGTGGTGCGCGGTGGGACTGGCTTCGCTGCAGCAGGCGCTGGCCAGGTTAGACGGCGAGATCAGCGCCGAGATCCACTTCCAGCCGTTCGAGCTGAATCCGCAGATGGCGGCCGCAGGCGAGGACGCCACCGAGCACCTGGTGCGCAAGTACGGCAGCAGCGCCGAGCAGATCGACGCCAACCGCGCGGCGATCCGCGAGCGTGGCGCGGCGCTGGGCTTCACCTTCAACATGGATCGGCGCAGCCGCGTCTACAACACCTTCGATGCGCACCGGCTGCTGCACTGGGCCGGGCTGGAAGGTCGCCAGCTGGCGCTGAAGCAGATCCTGCTGCGCGCGTACTTCACCGATGGCGAGGACGTCAGCGCGCACGACACCTTGCAGCGCCTGGCCATCGAAGCGGGACTGGACGGTGAGCGCGCACGGCAGATCCTGGCCGGCGACGAGTACGCCGACGACGTCCGCGAGCAGGAACGGTTCTTCACCTCGCGCGGCATCCATTCGGTGCCGGCCACCATCGTCAACGGCCAGCACCTGATTTCCGGTGGCCAGCCGCCGGAGGCGTTCGAGCAGGCCTTGCGGCAGATTGCTGCGGGCGAGTAGGCCGCGGACTCAGGCCGCGCCACCGACGGCCGCCGATGGCCGGGCGATCGGCGCGGGGCGGCCGAGCAGGTAGCCCTGGCCCATCTCGCAACCCATCGCGATCAGCGCGCCGCGCTGGATCGGCGTCTCGATGCCCTCGGCGATCACCTGGATGTTCAGCGCCCGCGCCAGCGCCAGGATCGCGGCGACCACCGTGGTGCCCGAGGTGTTCGCGCCCTTGTCCAGCTCGTGCACGAAGGCGCGGTCGATCTTCAGGATGCGCAGCGGCAGCGAATGCAGGTAGCTCAGCGACGAATAGCCGGTGCCGAAGTCGTCCAGCGCGGCGCCGACGCCGATCAGCCGCAGGCGGTCCAGCGTGGCCCGCACGTGTTCGGGGTTGTCCAGCAGGGCGCCCTCGGTGACTTCCACCACCAGCCGCGACGGCGGCAGCCCGGTGGTTTCCAGCAGCTGCACCAGGCGACGATCGAAATCGGCGTGGCGCAGGTGCAGGGCCGAGACGTTGATGGTCATGAACGCCTCGCCGTCGCCATGGCGCAGCAGTTCCCGGCAGCTCAGTTCGAACATGCGCCAGTCGATCGCCTCGACCAGGCCGCTGTCCTCGGCGATCTTCAGGAAGTCGCCGGGAACCAGCACGCCGCGCCGGGGATGGTTCCAGCGGATCAGCGCCTCGTAACCGAGCACGCGGTCACTGCCGTCCAGCGCGCAGATCGGCTGGAAGTACGGCTCGAACTGGTCGTGCTGCAGGGCCTGGCGCAACTCGCCTTCCATCGCCAGCACGTCGACCACGTTCTTGGCCAGGGTCTCGTCGAACATCGCGAAGCGCTTGCGGCCGAGTTCCTTGGCGCGATACAGCGCGATGTCCGCATCACGCAGCATCTCGTCGGCGGTGGCGTAGTGGTCGTCGCCCATCGCGATGCCGACGCTGGCGGTCACCTGCAGCTCCTTGCCGGCCACCAGCATCGGCGGGCCCAGCGCATCCAGCACGCGCTGCGCCACCGTGGTGGCCGCCGGCGGCAGCTCCTCCTGTTCCAGCAGGATCGCGAATTCGTCACCGGCCAGCCGCGCCACCAGGTCGGGATGGCGCACGCAGGCGGCGAGGCGGTTCGCCACTTCCTTCAGCACTTCGTCGCCGGCAAGGTGGCCGAGGCTGTCGTTGATGATCTTGAAGCGGTCGACGTCCAGGTACAGCAGCGCACAGCGCTGGTCCGGGTTGTGCCGCATCGTGGCGAGCACGCGATCGATGCGGTCGCGCAGGTAGCTGCGATTGGGCAGGCCGGTCAGCGAATCGTGCATGACCTGGTGGCGCAGCTGGTCCTGCATGCGCTCGCGCTCGATGATTTCCTTGCGCAGCGCCAGCGTGCGTTCCTCCACCCGCTGCTCCAGTTCGCCGTAGGCGCGCCGCAACGTCTCGGCCGAGCGCCGCCGGCTCAGGCTGTTGGCGATCTGCGATGCGGCAAAACTCAGCAGTTCCTGGTCGGCCGGCCCGTACACCACGTCGGGCCGGTAGCTCTGCACGGTGACCAGGCCGATCACCTCGTCACCGACGACCAGCGGCACGCCCAGCCAGCACATCGCCGGCGAGCCCATGCGGCCGGGCGCGATCTCGCCCTGTCGTTCGAGCTCCTCGATCTGCGCATTGTCCAGCCGCAACTCGGTGCCCTGGCGCAGCACGTACTCGCTGAGGCCGCGGCCCAGCGGGCGCTCGGCCGGCGGTGCCAGCACGGCGTCCACCGAGTAGGGAAAGGTCAGCTTCTGGCGATCGTCGGAAAGCAGCGCGATGAAGAAATTCTCCGCGTTCAGCAGCTCGCCCACCACGCCGTGCACGCGTCGGTAGAAGGCGTCCTGATCGATGTCGGCGGTGGCCATCTCGGCGATCCGGAACAGCGCTGCCTGCAGATGCTCGGCGCGCTGCCGTTCGATCACTTCCATCTGCAGGCCGCGATTGGCCTCGGCCAGCTGCACGGTGCGTTGCTGCACCTGGCGTTCGAGTTCGTCCTTGCCCTGCTTGCGCTCCAGCGCGGTCAGGATGTGGCTGCCGACGAACTGCAGCAGGGCGAGATCTTCCTCGCTGAAACCGATGTTTTGCTGGTAACTCTGCACCACCAGCGCGCCGCCGACATGACCGTCGCGCAGCATCGGCACGCCGAGCCAGTCGTGGCTGTCCGGTCCGATCACGGCCACCGGGCCTGGCGCCTGGTTGCGCAGCTCCTCCGCGTCGCCCATCCGCGCATTGCCGTCGCGCATCACGTACCAGGTCAGCGTGTGCTCGATCGCACTCAACGGCATGTCCTGGCCGTCACCGGGCACGGACGGGTCGACGACATCCACGTAATAGAGGAAGCGCACCGTATTTTCGCCCGCGTTGCGCGTCACGATGAACATGTTTTCCGCGTACATCAGCGTGCTGACGATGGCATGGATGCCACGCAGCATGTCCGGCATGTCGCGTTCGGAGCCGGCCAGGTCGGAGATCGCGAACAGCGCGCGCTGCAGGTTCTCCGACCGCTCCAGCTGTTCGTGCGAATCGCGCAGTTCCACCCATTCCAGCGCCCGCTGCAGCAGTTGCCCGGCGAGCGTCAGCGGCTCCTGCAACGCCTCGAACAGGCTGGACGCCGGGTGCGCCGTGCGCACCACCAGCAGCACGGGTTCGGGCTGCTCGCACAACCGCACAGCGGCGCGGCGACCGTCGGCATGCCACAGCGGCTGCGAGCTGGCGCGCGCGGCATCGAGCCAGGGCGCGTCGGCTGCCGCCACCAGCCCCGGGCTGTGCTGCTGCACGTACTCCAGGGCACCGCTGCCCCACAGGACTTCGGCCGCCAGGCAATCCGGATGCGCCCTGACCAGGCCGGCCACGCCGGTGGCCACTTCCTCCGGGGTATGCGCGATGATCAGCCGAGCCAGCCAGCTCAGCTGCTGCGCTCCCTCGTACGATGCCGAGCCGACCGCGCCCGCCTGCTTCATCGTTGAAGACTCCCCCAGTCCCGGGCCTGCCAATGCCGGTTGGTCAGGATACCGCTTCGCACCGACGCGGCAAGACCTCGCCAGACGGGACCGAGCCTGCCTGCATGGGGCGGAACACGCAATACCGATAGACTGTGCCTTTGTACCGGTCATCCGCGCCGGCCGTCGATCCTGCCGACGCCCAGCCGCGACCGCGCCACAGGTTGCCGATTCGTCCATGCTTGCCGACACCACCAAAGACGCCATCCGCGCCGCCTACGCGCGCCTGAAGGACGGCTTGCCCGGTTTCCGGGCGCGCGCCTCGCAGGGAAAGATGATCGCCGAAGTGGCCAAGGCCTTCGGCCAGACCGGCGGCGTGGCGGTGATCGAGGCGCCGACCGGCACCGGCAAGTCGATGGCCTACCTGATCGCCGGCGTCGAAGTGGCGCGCGCGCAGAAGAAGAAACTGCTGATCGCCACCGCCACAGTGGCGCTGCAGGAGCAATTGGTGCAACGGGACATCCCGCTGTACCTGCAGCTCAACGGCATCGAGGCCAAGGTGGCGCTGGCCAAGGGCCGTGGTCGCTACCTGTGCCCGCGCAACCTGCTGATGGCCGCCAACAGCATCCACGACGCGCAGATGGGCCTGGCCGGCTTCGAATCGGACCTGATGCTGTGGGCGAAACCGCCACAGGCACGCGACAAGCAGTCGCTGGCGAAGCTGCGCGTGGCGTTCGACCACAACGAGTGGAACGGCGACATGGACAGCGCGCCCGAACCGGTCAGCGACCTGCTGCGGCCGATGATCACCACCAGCGCCGGCGGCTGCACCGGACGCAAGTGCGGGCAGTTCATGAACTGCCCGTTCTTCGCCGCGCGGCGTGCGGTCGACGACGCCGAGATCATCGTGGCCAACCAGGACCTGGTGCTGGCCGACCTGACCATGCCGGGCGAAGGCGGCGCCGAGGGCGTGCAGGGCTGGGGCGGCGTGATCCTGCCGCGGCCGGACGAAACGCTGTACATCTTCGACGAAGGCCACCACGTGCCGGGCAAGGCGATCGACCGCGGCGCCGCCGAGGTCTACATGACCGCCACCGTGCGCCAGCTGAGCCGGCTCGGCCGGCAGGTGCACGCAGCCTATTCGCTGACCGACAAGGAACGGTTGGGCAAGCTCGGCCTCGACCAGGGCGACGAAAAACTGCAGGAACTGAGCAACACGCTGGAGGAACTGGAGAAGGAAATCCGCCTGGCCTGGCTGCCCGATCCGGCCGAGAACGAACCGATGTACCGGGGCTCGCTGGGGCAGTTGCCGGGGCCGTGGGTGGAACACGCCCGCATGCTCGACCTGCTCACCGGCGAGGTGCAGCGCTGGCTGGCCGCGGTGCGTCGCGCCGTGGTCGAGATGACCGACGGCGGGCCGACCCAGGAAGCCTTGTCGCGCGAACTGGGCCTGGCGCTGGAGCGCATCGGCAAGCAGGCCGCGTGCTGGCGTGCATGGTCCAGTGAGGACTCCGACAACACCCCGCCCATGGCGCGCTGGGTCACGCTTGGCGCTGACCAGCAGCTGGTCTGCCACGCCTCGGCGGTGTCCGCCGCGGGCCTGCTGCGCAACGTGCTGTGGGACAACGCCAGCGGCGTGGTGATGACCTCGGCCACGTTGAGCGCGGGCGGCAATTTCCGCGGCTTCGCCGACGCCGTCGGCCTGCCCAACGACGCGGTGACCTTGAGCCTGCCCTCGCCGTTCGACCTTGCCGCACAGGCCCGGCTGGAAGTCCCGGCGATGCGCACCCTGCCCGACGCACGCGAGGCGCACGCCGAAGAGATCAGCGAGTGGCTGGCCGACAACCTCGACTGGGATGCCGGCAACCTGGTGCTGTTCACCTCGCGCCAGAAGCTCGACCGCGTGCTGCAGAAACTGCCGATCGCCCAGGTGCGCAAGGTGCGTGCGCAAGGCTCGCTGGGCAAGTCGCAGTTGGTCGCCGAGCACTGCGCCGACATCGAGGCAGGCAAGGGCAGCACGCTGTTCGGGCTGGCCTCGTTCGGCGAGGGCCTCGATCTTCCGGGCAAGTTCTGCGAGACGGTGGTGATCACCCAGCTGCCGTTCGCGGTGCCCACCGATCCGGTCGGCGCCACCTACGCCGAATGGCTGGAGTCGCGCGGGCGCAATCCGTTCATCGAGGTCAGCATCCCCGAAGCCACGCGGCTGCTCACCCAATACTGCGGCCGCCTGATCCGCAATGAGACCGACCACGGCCGCATCGTGCTGCTGGACCGCCGCGTCGTCACCAAGCGCTACGGCGCCGGCATGCTGCGCGCGCTGCCGCCGTTCGAGCGCGTCATCGAGAGAACCGCATGATCATCCGCCTCGCCGATTGCCCGTCGCAGCCGTGGAAGAACGGCCTCGGCCGCACCCGCGAAATAGCCGTCCATCCGACGCTGGCCCACGGCGACGATTTCGACTGGCGGGTCAGCATCGCCGAGGTCGACAGCGCGGCGCCGTTCTCGCTTTTCCCGGGCATCGACCGGCAGATCGCCCTGCTCGACGGCGCCGGCTTCACGATGACGCTGGACGATGGCCGCATCCATGCGCTGACCACGCCGTTCGCCCCGTTCGCCTTTCCCGGCGAAGCGAAGGTCACCGTGGCCTTGGCCGGCGGACCTACCCGCGACTTCAACCTGATGCTGCGTCGTGCCCGGGTGCGTGGCGAGGTGCAGGCATGGACGGAAGCCGGCACGCGCACGATGGCCGCCGGCACCGCCCTGGTGTTCTGTGCCCGTGGCGCGATCGATACCGCCGACGGACAGCTGCAGGCCGGCGACGCCTGGCGCCCCGATGCGGCTGGCGCGGTCGAGATCACCCTGCATGACGCCACCGTGGCGCTGGTCGTCCGGGTCGAGGCCGTGGCCGGCTGACGGCGGGGTGCCGAGAGTCACCTGTGGCCGCCGTTTTGGCTGCGCTAGAATCTCCGACATCCCCAACCGCGAGGAACGACCGATGGCTGGTTTCCTGCTCTGGCTGTTGCTGCTGGTGTTCTGCTGGCCGCTGGCGTTGCTCGCGCTGGTGCTCTATCCGATCGTGTGGCTGGTGCTTCTGCCATTCCGGCTGGTCGGCATCACCGTCGGCGCGGTGTTCGCCTTCCTCCACGCGCTGCTGATGCTGCCGGCGCGAGTGCTGCGCGGCCATCCGGCCTGAATCGATCGCGGCGTGGAAAAACCCCGCTCGCCGGCCTGCCAGCGCAATCGCGAACCGATCCTCGAGGTGCTGCGCGAGCAGTTCGCCGATCGTCGCCACGTGCTGGAGATCGGCAGCGGCACCGGTGAGCACGCCGTGCACTTTGCCGCGGCGTTGCCGCAGCTGACCTGGCAAAGCTCCGACCGCCGCGAAAACCTGCCCGGCATCCGCGCCTGGCTGGACGATGCACGACTGCCGAACACGCCGGCACCGCTGGAATTCGACGTCGGCGGCGACTGGCCGGCCGGATCGTTCGACGCGGTGTTCAGCGCCAACACCTTGCACATCATGCGCTGGGACGAAGTGCAGCAGCTGTTTGCGCGACTGCCCACGATCCTCGCCAGCGATGCCGTGGTGGTCATCTACGGCCCGTTCAACCACGACGGCCGCTACAGCAGCCAGAGCAATGCCGCGTTCGACGTCTGGTTGAAGGAACGCGGCGAACACATGGCGATCCGCGATGCGGAAGCGGTCGATGCATTGGCGAACCAGGCCGGCCTGCAGCTGGTTGCCGACATCGCGATGCCGGCGAACAACCGCTGTCGGGTGTGGCATCGCCGCGGCTGAGAGGTTGTGAGTTTTTCAACCTCTCAGTCCGGCCACGAGGGCCGGGCATGAAGCAGTCACGCAAGTGACTGTTTCATGTGAGCGAGTCCGGACATGCGCCGGACTCGCGATAGAAGAAAACCACAGGAAGTGGTTTTCTTCACAGGCGCTGAGGCCCGCCTGCACGAATCCGCCGAACCGGGTACAAAGGCGGCATGAAGTCCATCGATACGTTGACCCCATGTCCCTGCGGCAACCCGGCCGGCTACGCCGCCTGTTGCGGATCGCTGCATGACGGCGGCGCCGCCACCAGCGCCGAGCAGTTGATGCGCTCGCGCTACAGCGCCTACGTGCTCAAGCGCGAGGACTACCTGCTGGCCAGCTGGCATCCCAACACCCGGCCGGACACGCTGCGACTGGCGGCGCAGCAACCGCCGCCCAGCTGGTTGGGGCTGGAGGTGCGGCAGGCCAAGCAGATCGATGACGAACATGCCGTGGTCGAGTTCGTGGCCCGCTACCGCCTGGGCGGCGGTCGCGCGCAACGCCAGCACGAGACGAGCCGCTTCGTGCGCATGGACGGCCGCTGGTACTACCTCGACGGCGAACTGAAGAGCTGACGCTCAGAAGCCCTGCACGCCCGCCGCGTGCAGCCGGGCGGCCTGCGCCCGCACGTCCGCGCAATCGAAGAACGCCACCAGCTGGTTCGCCCGCCCGGCGCCGATGCCGTCCAGTGCCTGCCAGTCACCGGCCGCGCGTGCGCTCATCGCCTGCCAGTCGGACAGGCCGCTGGCGATGCCCGCGGGCAGGCCGAGCGCACGCAGCCAGTGCGGGAACGGACGATCGCGGGCGGCGGCAAAGGCGCGGGCCAGCACCGCCGCGCGATCGGCGCCGATCCCTGGCACGGTCGCCAGCTGCGCGGGGGTGAGCCGCATCCAGTCCAGCAAGTCGTGGATCAGGCCGGCGTCGATCAATGCCTGCCAGGTGTCCTCGCCCACACCGTCCAGTTGCAGGCCCTGGCGACCGCCCAGCCAGACCAGCCGCGCACGGAACTGCTGTTGGCAACCCGGACCGGCCTGCCAGCAACTGAGCGGACCATGCCGGGCCGGATCGGGTGGCGTCACCGGCACACGCTGGCGCGCGCGCCAGACCACCGACTGCAGGCGCGGAATGGTCAGGCCGGCCAGCACCACCTCGACCTGGTCACCGGGACGGATGTCGAGTTCCTGCCAGCGTTTGAGCGAGCCCACGCTGACCCGCTGCACCCGATGATCGTCCAGTTGCACCGGCTCGAGTTCGAGCACCGGGGTGATGCGCCCGCTGCGGCCGATCGTGAAGTCCACCGCGTGCACCAGGGCCAGCGCCGACGCCGCCGGGTATTTCCAGGCCACCGCCCACGTCGGCGGCGAGGGCTGCCAGCTCGAGGCCGGCGGGCGATGGCCCTGGCGTACCACCGTGCCGTCGGCGGCGAACGGCATCGCGTGGCGATACCACTGTTCGCGCCAACGCTGCACCTCGTCCAGTGAGGTGACGGCATGCGTATAGGTCACGCTGTCGGCCAGCCCCATCGCCTGCAGCCCGGCCAGCCGCGCCGGCATGTCGGCCGGACCGCTGGGCCAGTCCCACACGAACAGGCCGATCTGCGCGGCGGTGTCCGCATCCAGCGTGTCGCGCGCCAACGCGCCGGCGACCGCCGAGCGCGCATTCGCCCCGCCGTCCCCGGTCTGCACGTGACCGGGAAGGCGCCAGTACAGTTCACCCTGCAACACCACGCGTTTCGGAGCATGCAGAAGCGTCTTCGGGATCGCCTCGATGCGCTGCGCCTTTTCCAGCCAGTCCGAGCCGTGCAGGCCATCGCCGCGGCTGGTCGCCTGGCGCAGATGGCCGTCCAGGTAAAGCAGGGTCACCGCCACGCCGTCGGCCTTCGGCTGCACCCACAGGTCGTGCCCGCCGCGCTGCTGCATCCACCTCGCCAGGGCCGCCGCGTCGGGCAACTTGGCCAGGCCGGTCTGCGCCACCGGCGAGCTTGCCGTGCCGCCGGCGTCGGCAAGCTGCGCCAGCGCCTGCGGCGCCTGCGAAGGAAAGCAGCGCGTCCATTGCGCCAGCCGCTGCTGCGACTGGTCGTAGACGGCGTCGTCGACCGGCGACTGGCCGCTGACCCGATAGGCACGATTCCAGCCATCCAGGCGATCGTGCAGCGCCAGCATCTCCTCGCGTGCCTGCGTCGGCGACCAGCCGGGGCAGTCGGTGGCCCGCGCCGCGCTTGCAGCCAGCACCAGCACCAGCACCAGCAACGCGATCATCAACAGCTTCCCTGCACGCATGCTTTGCTCCGTTCCGTGGACATTGCAGGCAGGCTAGCCGGCCCGCGGCCATGCCGGCAGTCGAGGATGCCGATGGCGCACGTAGGCGCGGGGCTTCTGGCCTGGGTTCAGCCCGGCGACGGGCTGGCGAAGTGCAGCGTCGTCTCGCCCTCGAAGCTTCCCAGCGGGCCGAACCGCCGCTCGACGATCACGCCCTTCCCGTCATGACCGATCGCCACCAGCGTGCTGGCGCGGGTGCCGTAGTGTTCGCCGCGGATGAAGGCCGACGACAGCCAGCGTTCGCGTTCCAGCCCCACCCCGGTATCCGGCAATTGCTCATCCGGTGCTTGCCGCTCGTCGGCCAGCGCCTCGAACAGCTCACCGAAATCCGCTTCGTCGCCTCTGTCGATCCACGCCTGCACTCGCCGCATCAGTGCGCGCGTCTTCGGCCACGGCGTGTTGAAGTCGGCGTTGGACAGGCCGTGCACGCCCGGCGTCACCGGCTGCATGCGCGGCTCGGGACGATTGCCCAGGTAGAACGCGGCATGCGGGTCGAAGGTCAGCAGGTTGAACGGCCGGTACTGCGCGCCGGCAGTCAGCATATGCTGCGCGTGGCGTGGCGCATCGACCTTGCCGGCAAGATAGTCGGTGATCAGCAGGCCCCGCGAAGCACCCCGCTGCGGGTCTGCCGGATCACGGACATTGGTCACCACGCCGCAGCGCCCGTCTTCGTTGACCCCCAACCAGGTGCCGCCGGCCTCGCGGTCGCGGCCGCCGATGATCGGCAGGTCGTCCCAGCGCGCCAGCGCGAGGCTCGGGCGCGCATGGAATTCGTCGCGGTTGCCGGCCAGCAGCAGGCGCCAGCGCGGGTGGCTTTTCCAGGCGAAAGCGATCAGGCACATCATCCGAATTTACGCCATGCGGGGCGGCGATCTCCAGCGACTCGTCGCCGGTTCGCCCACGGGCCGCCAGCTCGGCGATAATCGGGCCATGCCCATACGCCCTCGCGTCGCCCGTTCATTCGCCCCCCGCCTGCTTGGCGCCCTGCTGGCCTGGGGTGTGCTCCACTCCGCGGCGATCGCCCACCCGACCCAGGGCAGCAGCACCGAACAGGCCGCGGCGAAGAAGAAGCTGGCCGAGCTGCAGCAGAAGATGAAGGCGCTGGCGCAGCAGCAGGCCGACACCGCAGCCCGCCGTGACAGCGTCAATGCGGAACTGGCCAGGCAGGCCAATGCGCTGGCCAAGGCGGCGCGGATGGTGCGCCAGACGGACGCCGAACTGACCGCCAAGCAGGCCCAGCTCGAACAGCTGCAGCAGCAACGCGGCGTGCTGAACCAGAACCTGCACAGCCAGCGGGCCGCGATCGCCGATCTGCTGCGCGCCACCTATGCGCTGGGCCATGGCTCGGACCTGCGCCTGCTGCTGGGCGACGAGGACGTGGCGCGCATCGCGCGGGCGCTGGTGTACTCGAAGTATTTCCAGCAGGACCGCGTGCAGCGGGTGCAGAAGCTGATGGGCGACCTGGCCACCCTGCAACAGCTGGAAAGCTCGATCACCGCCGAGCAGCAGGCGTTGCAGGCGGTCAAGGCGAAGCGCGAACAGCAGGCCGCCGAGCTCGGCCAGCAGCGCGCCGCCCAGCAGAAGCTGGCCGCCGCCGCCGACGCCCAGTACAAGGACCAGGCGCAGAAGCTGACCGCCCTGAAGCAGAACGCGCAATCGCTGAACAACCTGCTCGACAAGTTGCAGAAGGCGATCGACGAGGCCGCCCGGCGCGCCGCCGCCGAACGCGCGGAAGCGGTGCGCAAGCACCCCGGGCGCAAGCCGCCACCGCCGATCGAGGTGGGCGGCGCCGCTGCCAACATCCGCGGCAACCTGCCATGGCCGGCCAGCGGCGTGGTCAACAGCTACGGCAACGGCGTGCTGATCAAGGCCGGCGGCGGCAGCGACATCCATGCGGTGGCGCGCGGCAAGGTGATCTACGCGGGCTTCCTGCGCGGCTACGGCATGTTGCTGATCGTCAACCATGGCAATGGCTGGATGAGCATGTACGGCAACAACGAAAGCCTGCTGCGCGACGTCGGCGACCAGGTCGAGGCCGGCCAGGTGATCGGCACCGCCAGCCCGCCCACCGGCATCAACACCGGCGTGTATTTCGAGTTGCGCAAGAACGGCAAGCCGGTCGACCCGCGCAGCTGGCTGAGCCAGCGCCGTTGACGCCGGCGCGACCCCGACGCAGGCTAGGCACGCCTGCGCTGAATTCCGCCGGGGTTTGGTTGTCCCAGTGGTTGCGCCCCTTTTCACCGCGTGCGAGCGCGTTGCCTGTCCGTTGTGCGGAGTCACCCTTCATGCGTCCAACCTCCCGTATCCCGCTCGCCCTGCTGCTGGCCACTCCGCTTGCGTTGGCGCTGCCGGCCAGCCACGCCCAGGACACGCCCGCCGGCAGCGCCAGCGTCGCCGCCCCGGTCGACCTGCCCGCCACCAGCAGCACGGCCACCAGTGCGCCGAGCGCGGTGGACCTCGATGACATCCGCAACTTCAGCCGGGTCTATGAGGTGGTGCGCCAGGCGTACGTGGAGAAGGTCGACGACAAGACCCTGATGAAGGCC
The DNA here is from genome assembly GCF_001428465.1 of Rhodanobacter sp. Root179. Classification (NCBI taxonomy): domain Bacteria; kingdom Pseudomonadati; phylum Pseudomonadota; class Gammaproteobacteria; order Lysobacterales; family Rhodanobacteraceae; genus Rhodanobacter; species Rhodanobacter sp. Root179. Next base: position 44,439 of record NZ_LMHR01000068.1, read on the forward strand.
GCGATCACCGGCATGCTGGCCGGGCTCGATCCGCACAGTGAATACCTGGACAAGGACGGCCTGACCCAGCTCAACGAGGACACCACCGGCGAATACAGCGGCCTGGGCATCGAGGTGCTGCAGGTCGACGGCGGCCTGCGCATCGTCTCGCCGATCGACGACACGCCGGCCGCGCGCGCGGGGATCAAGCCCGGCGACAACATCGTCAAGATCAACGGCACGCTGATCGATGCGCAGAACGTGGATGACATGTTCCGCCAGCTGCGCGGCAAGCCGGGCAGCAAGATCGAGCTGACTGTCGTGCATCCGAACAGCGACAAGTTGGTCGACCTGCAGCTGGTGCGCGAGAACATCTCGGTGAGCAGCATCAAGGTGCGCGAACTGGAACCCGGCTACGCCTATGTGCGGATCAGCCAGTTCCAGGAAGACACCGCCAGCGATCTCGAGCACAAGCTGGCCGAACTGATCAGGAAGAACGGCGCGCCCAAGGGCGCGGTGCTCGACCTGCGCAACAACCCGGGTGGCCTGCTCACTGCCGCGGTCGGCGTCAGCGACGACTTCCTCGACGCCGGCGTCATCGTCACCACCCGCGGCCGCCTGCAGGACGCCAACATGAGCTTCAAGGCGCACCCCGGCGACCAGCTCGATGGCGCCCCGCTGATCGTGCTGACCAACAACGGCACCGCATCGGCCGCCGAAATCGTCTCCGGCGCGCTGAAGGACAACCATCGCGCCCTGATCATGGGCCAGCGCACGTTCGGCAAGGGCGTGGTGCAAACCGTGCTGCCGCTGGACGCCGACCACGCCGTGAAGATCACCACCGCGCGCTACTACACACCGAACGGCACCTCGATCCAGGCCGAAGGGATCAAGCCCGACATCGCGCTGGCCGACCTCACCGTCAACAAGGCCGACAGCGGCCCGGTGCTGATCAGTTCGGAAGCCGACCTGCCCAACCATCTGGCCAACGAGAACGCGGCGACCGGCACCGACATCAACAACGACGGCAGCGCCGCCGATGCGAAACTGGCCACCAGCGACTACGCCCTGTCGCAGGCACTGAACGTGCTGAAGGGCATGGCGCTGCGCCAGCCCGCGGCGGTACGGCGCTAGACACACCGTCCACAATCGCGATCACGCATACGAAAACGGCCCCTCACGGGGCCGTCTTGCTGTCCACCCATTCCTGGGCGGACGTCGCTACGGGAATCGGATCATGCGGTGGCGAACAGCCCGCGCATCTTCTTCATCGCGTTCGCCTCGACCTGGCGGATGCGCTCGGCGGAAACGCCGTACTCGTCGGCCAGATCCTGCAGCGTGGCCTTGTTGTCGTCGTCCAGCCAGCGGCGCTGGATGATGTCGCGCGAACGCTTGTCCAGATGGCTCAGCGCATCGGTCAGCGTCTGCATCTGGTTGTCGGCGTAATCTTCGTCGGCCACGTTCTCGTACGGGTCGGCGCCGTCGTCGATCAGGAACGCCGCCGGAGCCGGCTTGGCGTCGTCATCGGCGTCGGCCGGAGCCTCGAAACCGATGTCGCGACCGGACAGGCGCGATTCCATCTCGCGCACCGTGGCCTCGGGCACGCCCAGATCCTTCGCCACCGTGCTGACTTCCGCCGCGTTCATCCAGCCCAGGCGCTTCTTGCTTTTGCGCAGGTTGAAGAACAGCTTGCGCTGCGCCTTGGTGGTGGCGACCTTCACGATGCGCCAGTTCTTCAGGATGAACTCATGCATCTCGGCACGAATCCAGTGCACCGCGAAGCTGACCAGGCGCACGCCCTGGTCGGGATCGAAACGCTTGACCGCCTTCATCAGGCCGATGTTGCCTTCCTGGATCAGGTCGGCCAGCTGCAGGCCGTAGCCGCTGTAGCCACGCGCCACGTGGACCACGAAACGCAGGTGCGACATCACCAGCTTCTTCGCGGCGCCCAGGTTGGCCTCTTCGAGGTAGTCGCGCGACAGCGCCTGCTCTTCTTCCGAGCTCAGCACGGGAATCCGATGGACCGCAGAGATATACGCATCCAGGCTGCCGACGACACTCGGCAGCGGGAAGTTGGCGGTCACCAAGGCTTGAGACATGGATGGAACCTCCTTCAATGACATCAAAGTTTAGCACTCGGGTGGTTGGAGTGCTAAGTCCGGCGTTTGGTTCCGGGCTTTTAATGAACCGAATGGTACAGATATTGAACTGGACTGTCCAGCCCTTTCTTTCCTTCGTCCCCAGCCTGGCCGGAGTTACGTCCACGACGCGTCGCGATCGACCCTAGGGGTTTCCCACGTCAGCATCGGAACGCGGTTCGCCCGCCGCCGCGAGTGCCAGAGGTCGTGCCATCCGCTTGACAGCCTTCGACCCCGCCGCCATCCTCCGGCGCATTCCGAGGGGTGCCCCGCAAGGGGCTGAGATAGCGCGAGCTGACCCTTGAACCTGATCCGGGTCATGCCGGCGTAGGAACGGGAATCACCATGGGCGGCCCCAGTCGGCGCGCCCGTGCGCCGTTGCAGCGTCACGCCCCGGATCTCCATCCAAGGAGGAGATCCATGAATCATCCCGCCGCTGCCGCACCCTCGACCGTCACCACCGGGCCAATCCGCGGCTCGCGCAAGGTCTACGTGACGCCGCCCGGGCATCCGTCGCTGCGCGTGCCGATGCGCGAGATCACGCTGAAGGACCCGCTGACGCCGACGCTGCAGGTCTACGATCCGTCCGGGCCGTACACCGACGACGACGCGCGGATCGATCTCGCCGCCGGCCTGCCGCCACTGCGCGACGCGTGGATCGCGGCGCGCGGCTTCGCGACCATCGAAGGCCGCGCCGCCCGCCCGGAAGACAACGGCGGGGTCGGCGCGGAACGGCTGGTGGCGCCGTGTCCCGCGCAGCGCACCTTGCGCATGGGCGGGCCGGGCCAGCCGGTGACCCAGCTGGAGTTCGCCCGCGCCGGCATCATCACCGAGGAAATGGTCTACGCGGCCCAGCGCGAGAATCTGGCGCGCACCCGGATGCACGAGGACGACGTCGCCCGGCTGGCCGATGGCGAGGCGTTCGGCGCGGCCCTGCCCGCCCTGGTCACGCCGGAGTTCGTACGCAGCGAGATCGCGCGGGGCCGCGCGATCCTCCCCGCCAACATCAACCATGGCGAGCTGGAGCCGATGGTGATCGGGCGCAACTTCCTGGTGAAGGTCAACGCGAACATCGGCAACTCGGCGGTGTCCTCCGGCGTCGCCGAAGAGGTCGAGAAACTGGTGTGGGCGATCCGCTGGGGCGCGGACACCATCATGGACCTCTCCACCGGCCGCCACATCCACAACATCCGCTCGTGGATCATCCGCAACTCGCCGGTGCCGATCGGCACCGTGCCGATCTACCAGGCGCTGGAGAAAGTCGGCGGCGATCCGGCCCGGCTGAACTGGGAGGTCTTCCGCGACACCCTGATCGAGCAGGCCGAGCAGGGCGTGGACTACTTCACCATCCATGCCGGCGTGCGCCTGCAGCACGTGCCGCTGACCGCGCAGCGGGTCACCGGCATCGTCTCGCGCGGCGGCTCGATCATGGCGCGCTGGTGCCTGAGCCATCACCGCGAGAGTTTCCTGTACGAACACTTCGCCGAGATCTGCCAGATCATGCGCCGCTACGACGTCGCCTTCTCGCTGGGCGACGGCCTGCGCCCCGGCTCGATCGCCGACGCCAACGACGCGGCCCAGTTCGCCGAGCTGGAAACCCTGGGCGAGCTGACCCGGATCGCGTGGGAACACGGCTGCCAGGTGATGATCGAAGGGCCCGGCCACGTGCCGATGCACAAGATCCGGCTCAACATGGACAAGCAGCTGCAGCACTGCGCCGAGGCGCCGTTTTACACGCTCGGCCCGCTGACCACCGACATCGCACCGGGCTACGACCACATCACCTCGGGCATCGGCGCGGCGATGATCGGCTGGTTCGGCACCGCGATGCTCTGCTATGTCACGCCGAAAGAACACCTCGGCCTGCCGAATCGCGACGACGTCAAGACCGGCGTCATCACCTACAAGATCGCCGCGCACGCCGCCGACCTCGCCAAAGGCCATCCGGCGGCACAGCGCCGCGACGACGCGCTGTCGCGCGCGCGCTTCGAATTCCGCTGGGAGGATCAGTTCAACCTGTCGCTCGACCCCGACACGGCACGCGCCTACCACGACGCCACGCTGCCGAAGGAAGCGCACAAGGTCGCGCATTTCTGCTCGATGTGCGGGCCGAAGTTCTGCTCGATGCAGATCACCCAGGATCTGCGCCGCGAAGTACGCGAGATGGAAGAAGCCGCGCTGCAGGCCAGTCTGGACGGCAAGTCGCGCGAGTTCGTCGAACGCGGCGCCACGCTCTACGTGCCGACCGGGGAGTAGCCGCCATGCGCATCGGCATCCTCGGCGCGGGCGTCGCCGGCCTGGTCGCGGCGATCGAGCTGGCCGAGCGCGGCGCCCGGGTGGAGATCATCGAGCGCGCGCCAGACCACGCGCAGGCCTGCGCGTGGGTCGCCGGCGGCATGCTGGCGCCGTGGTGCGAGCAGGCCACCGCCGAGCCGCAGGTGGCCGCGTTGGGCGCGCCCGCCATCGCGTGGTGGCGGCGCCATTTCGACGGGACCGTGCAGCGCGGCACGCTGGTCGTCGCGGCCAGCCGCGACGCCGGCGAGCTGACTCTGTTCGGCCGGCGTACCGAGCGCTTCGAACCGATCGATGCCGCGCGCATCGGCGCGCTGGAACCGGAACTGGCCGGGCGTTTCCGCAAGGCCTTGTTCTTCCCTGATGAAGCCCACCTCGATCCACGCCGCGCGCTGCCCGCGCTGGCCGCGCAACTGAAGGCCATGGGCGTGACGATCCGCCATGGCGTCGACGCCGATGCCGAACGCATCGCTGCGGACCAGGTACTCGACTGCCGTGGCCTTGCCGCGCGCGACACGCTGGAGGATCTGCGCGGCGTACGTGGCGAAATGATCGTCGTGCGCTCGCCCGACCTCCCGTTGTCGCGCCCGGTGCGCCTGCTGCATCCGCGCTTTGGGTTGTACGTGGTGCCGCGCGGCGACGGTGTCTTCATGCTCGGCGGCACGCTGCTGGAAAGCAGCAGCCGCGGCCCGGTCACCGTGCGTTCGGCGATGGACATGCTCAACGCCGCGTACGCGCTGCACCCGGCGTTCGGCGAGGCCGAGATCCTGGAACTGGGCGTGGGCCTGCGCCCGGCCTTCGCCGACAACCTGCCGCGCGTGCTCAGGCGCGGCCGCACCGTGTACCTCAACGGGCTTTACCGCCACGGCTTCCTGCTGGCGCCGGCGTTCGCCCGGCAGGCCGCGCAGATGATCCTTCCCACCCTCCCGGAAACCGCTTCATGCACATCACCGTGAACGGCGTCGCCCGCGCGATACGCGCCACCACCCTGGCGCAGGCGCTGGACGAACTTGATTACCACCAGGCCGTCGTCGCCACGGCCGTGAACGGCCGCTTCGTGGCGGCCAGCCAGCGCGACACGACCGCACTGGCCGAGGGCGACGCGCTGGAAATCCTCGCACCGATGCAGGGCGGCTGAGCCATGAATCTCTACGGCATCGAACTGGGCTCGCGCCTGTTGCTGGGCAGCGCGCGTTACCCCTCGCCGGCGATCCTCGCCGAAGCGGTGCGCGCCTCCGGTACCGAGGTGGTCACCGTGTCGCTGCGGCGCGAAGCGGGCACGCAGCGCAGCGGCCAGGACTTCTGGTCGCTGATCCGCGACCTCGGCGTGCGCGTGCTGCCGAACACCGCCGGCTGCCACTCGGCGAAGGAAGCGGTGACCACCGCCAGGATGGCGCGCGAGATCTTCCACACCGCCTGGATCAAGCTGGAGGTGATCGGCGATGCCGACACGCTGCAGCCCGACGTGTTCGGCCTGGTCGAGGCCGCGGCCGAACTGGCCGCCGACGGCTTCGAGGTGTTTCCGTACACCACCGAGGACCTGGTGGTGGCCGATCGTCTGCTGCAGGCCGGCTGCCGCGTGCTGATGCCGTGGGGCGCGCCGATCGGCAGCGGCCGCGGGCTCAACAATGTGTTCGGCCTGCGTGCGCTGCGCGCGCACTTCCCGGACGTGCCGCTGATCGTGGACGCCGGCATCGGCCGCCCGTCGCACGCGGTGCAGGCGATGGAGCTGGGCGTCGACGGCGTGCTGCTGAACACCGCGGTGGCCATGGCCGGCGATCCGGTGGCGATGGCCGGGGCGTTCGCACGGGCGATCGAGGCGGGCCGCGCCGGCTTCGAGGCGCAACCGATGGAGCCGCGCGATCTCGCCGTGCCCTCGACGCCGGTGGCAGGCACGGCGTGGCTGGCATGAACGCGTTCCCCGCGTTCTACCCGATCGTGGACAGCGCCGACTGGGTCGGTCGACTCGCCCCGCTCGGCGTCCGGCTGCTGCAGTTGCGCATCAAGGAACGGTCGCCGGCGCAGGTTCGTCATGAAGTGCGCGCGGCGCTGGCGGCCTGCCGCGCGCGGCAGGTGCAACTGGTGGTCAACGATCACTGGCAGATCGCGCTGGACGAAGGCGCCGACTTCATCCACCTCGGCCAGCAGGATCTGCTCGCGGCGGACCTGAAGGCGATCCGCGCGCGCGGCGCGAGGCTCGGCATCAGCACGCACGATCACGCCGAGCTGGAACAGGCGCTGGCGTTCGCCCCCGACTACGTTGCGCTGGGTCCGATCTATCCCACCACGCTCAAGGCGATGCCGTGGGCGCCGCAGGGTTTGCCGCGCATCGGTGAGTGGAAACGGCGGGTCGGCAGGCGGCCGCTGGTGGCGATCGGCGGCATCACGCTGGGGCGCGCCGCCGGTTGTTTCGACGCCGGCGCGGACAGCGTCGCCGTGGTCAGCGACGTGACCCGGCATCCCGAGCCGGCCATCCGCGTCGCGGAATGGATCGCTTCTACCGGCGCGCGCGCATGACCGACCGCTACGCGCGCCAGATCGTCCTGCCCGAAGTCGGCCCGAGCGGCCAGGCTCGACTCGCCGCGGCCCGCGTGCTGGTGGTCGGCGCCGGCGGCCTCGGCTGTCCCGTGTTGCACTACCTGGCCGCCGCCGGCATCGGCCGGCTGATCGTCGTTGACCCCGACCGCGTCGAAGAGAGCAACCTGCACCGGCAACCGCTGTACACGATGGCCGACATCGGCGCACGCAAGGTGGAAGCGGCGCGCGCTGCGCTGCTGCGCCTGAACCCGGACATCGCGGTGGAAGCGCTGGCGCAGCGGCTGACGCCAGGCAACGCGACGGCGCTGGTCGCCGCGGCCGACATCGTCGTCGATGCCGCGGACAGTCTCGCCGCCACCTACGTCCTGAGCGACGCCTGCCTGCAACAGCACACGCCCCTGATCAGCGCGTCGGCGGTCGGCCTGGCCGGCTACGTCGGCGGCTTCTGCGCCGGCGCGCCCAGCTACCGCGCGGTGTTTCCCGAGATGCCCGCACGCGCCGCCAGTTGCAGCAGCGCCGGCGTGCTGGGCAGCGTGGTCGGCCTGCTCGGCAGCCTGCAGGCGCAGTTCGTGCTGCAGTGGCTGCTGGGCATCGAGCCATCGCCGCTGGGCCGACTGACGAGTTTCGACGCCGGCCGGCTGGCGTTCGGCGGCTTCGATTTCCACCATGCCGGCGAACCCGAAGGCGAGGTGCTGCGCTTCATCGACGTCGACGAGGTCACGCCCCGCGACGTCGTGATCGATCTGCGCAGTCTTGACGAAGCGCCGACCTCCCCGCTGGCAAACGCCTTGCGCTGCAGCCCCGAACGCATCGCCGCGTTCGTCGCCGAACACCCGCCCACCGATTGCCGTGTCGTGCTGTGCTGCCAGAGCGGTTTGCGCGCATGGCGTGCCGCCCGACAGCTGCAATCCCGTGGCTACCGTCAGCTGGCGCTGGTGACGCTCGCCGGCCTGCCATCGTGACGCACAGAGGCGTGACGCCGGCAGCCAGCGTGCTCTCCATCGCCGGCTCCGACTCCTGCGGCGGCGCCGGCATCCAGGCCGACCTGAAGACCTTCGCCGCCTTCGGCGTCGACGGTGCTACCGCCGTGACTGCGGTCACCGCGCAGAACACCACGGGCATCCGCGCCGTACAGGCGATGTCCGCCGCGATGGTAAATGCGCAACTGGACGCCGTGTTCGACGAGATCGACGTCCGCGCCGTGAAGCTGGGCATGCTGGCCAACGCCGATATCGTCGCGGCCGTGGCCGGACAGCTGGAGCGCCGCCGCCCGCCCTTCGTGATCATCGACCCGGTGCTCATCGCCAGCTCGGGCACCCGACTGCTGGACGAGGGCGCGCTGCACCTGGTGCGCTCGCGCCTGCTGCCGCTGGCCGATTGCCTTGCGCCGAACCTGGCCGAAGCGGCCGCATTGCTCGGCACGACGTGTGCTCAAGGCGAGCCTGACATGGAGGCACAAGGCCGCGCCCTGCTCGCGATCGGATCGCGATCGGTGCTGATGAAAGGCGGCCATGCCGCGCTGGCGGAAGCGGTCGACCTGCTGATCACCGCCGAAGGCACGCAGCGCTTCGCCGCGCCGTGGATAGACACCCGCCGTCTGCACGGCACCGGCTGCATGCTCTCGGCGGGCATCGCGGCGGGCGTGGCCCGCGGCCATCCGCTGGCCGATGCCGTTGGTCGCGCGAAAGCCCATGTGCGAGCCGTGCTGATGGGTCGCCAGCACTGGCCGTCTTCATCTCAAGCGACGGGAAGCGAAGCCCGCGGCGGCAGCGACCAGTCGATCGGCGACTGACCGCGGCTTTCCAGATAGCGGTTGGCCGCGGAGAAGTGGCCGCAACCAAGGAAGCCCCGATGGGCCGACAGCGGCGAGGGGTGCACCGACTTCAGCACGCAGTGGCGAGTCGTGTCGATCAGCTGGCCCTTGCGCTGCGCGTAGCTGCCCCACAGCAGGAACACGATCCCTTCGCGCTCGCGGTTGAGCGCATCGATTGCCGCGTCGGTGAAACCTTCCCAGCCTTTGCCCTGGTGCGCGCCGGCGCGGCCCTCTTCCACCGTCAGCACGCTGTTGAGCAGCAGCACGCCGCGGTCGGCCCAGGGCGTCAGGCAGCCATGATCGGGGCGCGCGATGCCGAGGTCGCGCTGGATTTCCTTGAAGATGTTGTCCAGCGACGGCGGCACCCGCACGCCGGGGCGCACCGAGAAACACAGGCCGTGCGCCTGGCCGGGGCCGTGGTACGGGTCCTGGCCCAGGATCACCACCCGCACCGCCTCGAACGGCGTATGCGCGAACGCCGAAAACATCTCCGGCCCGGGCGGATAGATGCGCTTGCCGTGATGAATCTCGTCGCGCAGGAAGGCCGCCAGCGCCTGCATGTCCGGACGCTGCAGGTAGTCGCCGACGCGCGCGAGCCACGAGGGTTCCAGCCGGACCTTCGCCGCCTCGCTCATGCCTCGGCCGTGTGCTCGCGCAGGTGCCTGGCCACGCGCAACTGGAACAGCACCTTGGTGATCAGCAATTTTTCCTCGACCGGTTTCTCGACCAGGTCGTTGGCGCCGGACTTGATCAGCGCGGCCTGGTTGGCCGGGTTCTCGTCGCCGGTCATCACCAGCACCGGCAGTCGGCCCTTGCCGTAACCGAACTCGTTGCGGATGTGCTCGAGCAGGTCGCCACCGGTCAGTTCGCCCTTCAGGCTGACGTCGGTCAGCACCACGTCGGCGCCCACCTCGCCCTGCGCGCGCGAGGTTTCCATCAGTGCCAGCGCATCTTCCACGCTGACCACGTGACGCACGGTAAGACCGACCTTCTCCAGCATGCGACGGGTGGCCAGTGCCACCACGCGGCTGTCCTCGACGTACAGCACCACGCCCTCGGCGCTGGCGTCCGGGCTCACGTAGCCGCGGATGAATTCCGCCAGCGCCTGGAAGCCCAGCGACTTGTCGAAATAGTCGGTGACGTGCTCGCCCAGCGAGCGGCTGTGCAGGCGTCCCTCGACGTCACCGGAAACCACCACGATCGGCACATAGGTCTGCGGCGCCGACTCGCGCACGAAACGCGCCAGTTCCAGTCCGTCCATGTCGGGCAGCCGCAGCGCGATGGTGATGAAATCGAACACGCCCTCGCCCAGCACCTGCTGTGCCTCGGCGCCGCTGCCGCAACCGACCACCTCGACCCCGGGCAGCTCGGCCTGCAGCACCCGGGTGATCAACTGCCGCACCACGCGCGAACCGTCGACCACCAGCACCCGCGGTGCGTCGGTGAGCAGACGGCTGCTGATCTTCGTACTCATTGCTTGGCTCATCCACTTGACCCGTGGCCATCCCCGACCAGAGAACCTGCAAGCGCATCCCCTGCACAAGCCTGAAAGCGCATAGTGCACCGAATGCCGCCCCCGGCGCTGCGATTCACGTCACCGCTCCTAGCCCGCCTTGCGCAATTGCCAGGCACTGACCAGGCGCGCGCCGAGCCAGCCCAGCGCCGCGGCAACCAGCGGCACCGCCAGCAGCAACCACGCCGGCAGGCCGCCGACCTGCAGCTTGCCGTCATACGCGTGGCTCAATTGGGCCACCGGCGCGGCCAGCGTCCATTCGATCAGCACCGCCACGCAGGCGGCCAGCACGCCGCTGAACAGGCCGTACCAGATTCCCGCATACAGATACGGCCGCCGGATGAAGGCACCGCTGGCGCCGACCAGCAGCAGCACGCCGATCTCCTCGCTGCGACTGGCGATGTCCACTCGCACCGTGTTGCCCACCACCAGCAGGGCGGCCAGGGCCAGCAGCGAGGCCAGCACCAGCACCACGCGATTGCCCACGCCGAGCAGCGCGTCCAGGCGCTGGCGCCAGGTTCCGCTGTCCTGCACCAGTTCGACGCCGCGCATGCCGCGCACGTCGACCACCAGCTGTTCCAGCGCCTGCGCCGTGGTGCCGTCGCGCGGCTGCAGTTGCAGCACGTAGGGCAGCGGGTTGTCGTCCAGCGTCTGCAGCGCGCCGGAGAAACCCTGCATCTTCGCCAGTTCGTCCATGCCCTGCTGCGGCGTCTTCACGCTGACCGCGGCCAGCTCGGGCCGGTCGCCGATCTGTTTCGCCAGCAGCTGTGCCTGCGAGGCGCCCTGCCCCGGCTGCAGGAACACGCTGATCGACTGGCTCTGGCCCAGCGCCTGGCCGAGCTGCTGCACGTTGCCCAGCAGCAGGTAGAACGCCAGCGGCAAGGCCAGCGCCAGCCCCATCACGGCGATCGTCAGCAGGCTGCCGAGCGGGCGCGATGCCAGCCGGCGCAGGCTGGAGCCGGCACTCCAGCGATGGTGTTCCTGCCAGCTGCCGAAGCGACTGCCGCGGCTGTGGCCGTTGCGCTGCGGCGCATCCGCCGCCACCCGCACGGATTCGGAAGACTCGCTCACAACACCTCCTGCGCCGCCAGGTCCGCGACCAGCCGGCCATGGTCCAGCACGATCACCCGCTTCTTCATGCGCTTGATCAGCGGCAGGTCGTGGCTGGCGATCAGCACGGTGGTGCCGACCTGCTGGAATTCGTCGAACAGGCCCATGATTTCCACCGCCAGTTGCGGATCGAGGTTGCCGGTGGGTTCGTCGGCGATCAGCAGGCTGGGTCGCGCCACGATGGCGCGGGCGATGCCGACGCGCTGCTGCTCGCCGGTGGACAGCGTGGCCGGCAGCTGCCGTTCGTAGGCGAGCAGGCCGACCTTCTCCAGCGCCGCGCGCACCCGTCGCGCACGCTCGGGCCGGGCGATGCCGCCGATCACCAGCGGCAACTCGACGTTGGCGAACACGCTGCGATCGAGCAGCAGGCGATGATCCTGGAACACCATGCCCAGGTGCCGGCGCCACTTCGGTATGCCGCTGTGGCGGATCTTCGCCAGGCTCTTGCCGTCCACGCTGATCGTGCCGTGCGATGGCCGTTCGATCAGCCCCAGCAGTTTCAGCAAGGTGCTCTTGCCGGCACCGGAATGTCCGGTGACGAAGGCCATCTCGCCCGTGGGCACCTCGAACGACAACTGCGAGAGCGCCTCGTGGCCGCCCTCGTAGCGTTTGCTGACCTGGTCGAATTGGATCACCGAGCGTCCCCGAGCCTGCGTTGCTTCGTATCAACCGCAAGGATAAGGGATGCCGGCACCAAGATGACGTCTTGCCACGCCGATCCGCCGCGGTTGATTCAGACGCGGCGGATCGGGAGCGGGCCGTCGGCCCGCCCCGGTCGGGCTTCAGCGGCCGGTGAACAATTTCGTCAGGCGGCGGAACAGGCCCGGCTTCTGCGGATGGGCCTGCTCGACGGCCTTGCCCGAGGTCACCGCCACCTGGCGCGAGGGCCGGCTGTGCGCGGGACTCTCGGTGGGCTGGGTGACGTTGCGCTCGCGCGGCGGGCGACGCTCGCCACGCGGGGCGCGGTTGCCCTCGGCGACGGCGCCGGTCTGGCCGTTCGTGGCCACGCCGTCGGCCGGCGCACCTTCACGGCGACGATTGCGGCCACCACGACGACGGCGCGGCTTGCGCGCGCCTTCGGCGGTGACGCTGCCGTCGGCACCAGCGACCGCCTCGGTCCTGTGCACGGCCACGGCCACTGGCTGCTCGCTGGCGACGGCCGTCTCGGTGGCGGGCTTGCGCTCGCGCGGCGGCCGCGACGCGCCGCCGCTGCGGGGACCGCGGCCACGCTCGCCGCCACGGCTGGAATCACTGCCGCGACGCGGCTTCTCGCCCGGACGCGGCGGCACCACGTCGCCGAACTCGGCGCTGTCGGCAGCGGCATTCGCGGCAAACTCGGCATCGACCGCGCGCGGCTTCGGCATCACCAGCAGGTCGGGGTCCATCGATGCGACGGGAATGCTCTGCCCGATATACGTCTCGATATCCGGCAGCGACATCGCGTACAGGTCGCAGGCGAAGCTGATCGCATCGCCCTCGGCACCGAGCCGGGCGGTGCGGCCGATGCGGTGCACGTAATCCTCGGCGTCGTGCGGCAGGTCGTAGTTGAACACGTGGCTGACCGCCGGGATGTGCAGGCCGCGGGCGGCCACGTCGGTGGCGACCAGGATGTCCAGCTGGCCTTCCTGGAAACGCTGCAGCAGCTTCTGCCGCTTCAGCTGCGGCACGTCGCCGGAGATCGCGCCGACGCGGCAGCCGTGGCGCTTCACCCGCTCGGTGATCCGTTCGGCGGCCGCCTTGGTGTTGACGAAGATGATGCTGCGGGCGGGCTGGTGCCTGTCGATCAGGTTCAGCAGCAGCGGCATCTTTTCTTCCTTGGCCGGGAAGTAGACGACCTGGCGCACCTTGTCGGCGGTGACGTTGTCGCTTTCCACCACCAGCTTCTCGGCCTCGTGCATGTGCTCGTAGGCCAGCTCCAGCACGCGATGGCTCAAGGTGGCGGAGAACAGCAGCACCTGGCGCTGCTCGCGCGGCGGCAGCTTGCGGAAGATGAAGCGCACGTCCTTGATGAAGCCGAGGTCGAACATGCGGTCCGCCTCGTCGATCACCATCACCTCGACGCTGTTGAGGTTGAACACGCCCTGCTTGTGGTAGTCGAGCATGCGGCCCGGGGTGGCGATGATGATGTCGCAACCGTCCTTCAGCTGCTGGCGCTGCTTGTCGTAGTCGACGCCGCCGTAGATCAGCGCGGTCTTCAGGCCGGTGTGCTGGCCGATGTTGCGCGCATCCTTGTCGATCTGGATCGCCAGTTCGCGGGTGGGCGCGATGATCAGCGCACGCGGGTCGCTGTCCTTGCGGTCGGCCACGGCGGGCGTGGTCAGCAGGCGGTTCATCAGTGCGACCAGGAAGGCGCAGGTCTTGCCGGTGCCGGTCTGCGCCTGGCCGGCGACGTCGCGACCGGCCAGCGCCAGCGGCAGAGTCATTTCCTGGATCGGCGTGCAGCGGGTGAAGCCGCTGTCGTCCAGGCCCTGCTGCAGCAGCGGATGAAGATCGAAGTTGGTGAAGAAGGTTTCGGTGAGTACGGTTTGGGACATATGGGGAATTCGGGACCTTGGCCTGACGGCGGCGTGATGCGCTGCACCCGTTTCGGCGGCCGAACCTCGGCGCGAAACGGTGCAGGACGGGGTGCGCGATGCGCAGCGAAGCGTTCAATCGTCAGGGTCAACAAGCTGGCGACGCGGAGGAGTCTGCTGGGCAGAGTGCCAGCGGCTGCGACTACGCAGATTTGGTCAACTTTCCCTCTCCCTTTCGTTGAACAGCCGCGGCTGTTCGCCTCGAACGATCGGAAAACCTGGCCAAATCTGCATTGCCTTGCTCGCTGGACCTCTGCCATCCAGATCCCTGCGACGCCGTCTTTGCCGGCGGTCTGACGGGCGGCCTGGAAGGCCACCCTTGAATCGTGCCCGGAGTTGCGCTGGAATGAAGATCTGCCGCCCCGGCAAGACCTGTTTCCGGCTCAACCCGCGCTTCGTGGGCGCCTGAGTGTAGCCGATGACGGCCCCGCCCGTCGTCACTCCTTGTTTTTCCGCCCCGACCACCCCATTGTTTTCGGCCTGCCAGTTCTGGCCCCCTGCCACGGAGATCCCCGGTGAGCGACCTGATTACCCATGTGAACGACGACGCCTTCGAAGAGCAGGTGCTCAAGTCCGAAACCCCCGTGCTGCTGGATTTCTGGGCGGAATGGTGCGGCCCGTGCAAGGCCATCGCGCCGATGCTGGACGAGCTGGCCAGCCAGTACGAAGGCAAGCTGCGCATCGTCAAGGTCAACATCGACCAGAACCAGCAGACCCCGCGCACCTACGGCGTGCGCGGCATCCCGACCCTGATGGTGTTCAAGAACGGCAAGGTCGAGGCGACCCAGATCGGCGCCGTCAGCAAGGGTCAGCTGACCCAGATGATCGACAAGGCCATCTGAGCCACCCGTTGCAGATCCGTCATCCGCAGCCTGTCCGGCACAGCCCGGCAGGCTCGCGAGGCTTTACGCCGAACCACGACGGGTGCTAGATTCCTCGCGTCCGTCGGGACAGTCCTGTCCCCTTGCGCCCTCCGCGCGACGCACACCCTCCCTCCTGTAATTCAACGGCGCCCCGCGAGGATTGCCCGTGTCCGATACCGATAACAAAATTCCGAACGACGCCAAAAGTGTCGACCCCAGGCCCGTGGTCGAGGGCAAGTCCGAGCCGCGCGCCCGCGCGCCCCGACGCAGCGCAGCGGCGATTGCCGCGGCGAACGCCGAGAAGGCTGCCGGCGGCGAAAAGGCCGCAGCGCCAGCGCCTGCTCCGGCGCCTGTTCCCGCACCCGCACCAGCACCCGCACCTGCCCAGGCGAGCCTGCCGATGACCACGACCGAGCCTGCCGCGCCGCGCGCAGCGCAGGAACCGCGCGACAACGCCGGCCAGCAGAACGGCCAGCAGAATGCGCCATCGTCGAACCCGAACCAGGCCGCGAACCAGGGCGGACCGAACCCGGCGCCGGCGCCCGGCGCCAACCCGAATCCGAATGGTGGCCAGAACAATGGCGCCCGCGAAGGTCGTGGCCGCCGCCGGCGCAACGAACGCGGTGACCGCGGCGAGCGCAGCAACCAGCAACAGGGCCGCCCGCAGAACCATCCGCGCCCGAACCCGAACGGCCTGCCGGTGGATGACGACAACGCCGATCCGGGCAGCGACAGCCGCCTGATCAACCTCACCGAACTCAAGCGCATGCGCGCGCCGCAGCTGCTGGAGTTCGCCGAGTCGCTGGGCGTGCACGAAGGCGTCGCCCGCGCCCGCAAGCAGGACGTGATCTTCAACGTGCTCAAGGCGCACGCCCGCTCCGGCGGCGGCATCTGGGCCGAAGGCGTGCTGGAAATCCTGCAGGACGGCTTCGGCTTCCTGCGCTCGGCTGACGAGTCGTACCTGGCCGGCCCCGACGACATCTACGTGTCGCCCAGCCAGATCCGCCGCTTCAACCTGCGCACCGGCGATTACATCACCGGTCGCGTGCGCCACCCGAAGGAAGGCGAACGCTACTTCGCCATGCTGCGCGTCGACGACATCAACGGCGATCCGCCGGAGGCGTCGAAGAACAAGATGTTGTTCGAGAACCTCACCCCGCTGTTCCCGCGCAAGGCGTTCAAGCTGGAGCGCGGCAACGGATCGAGCGAGGACATCACCGGCCGCATCCTCGACCTGATCGCACCGATCGGCAAGGGCCAGCGCGGCCTGATCGTCTCCCAGCCGAAATCCGGCAAGACGATGATGCTGCAGAACATCGCCCAGGCGATCCAGTACAACCATCCCGAATCGCACCTGATCATGCTGCTGATCGACGAGCGTCCGGAGGAAGTCACCGAGATCGCCCGCACCGTGCGCGCAGAGGTCATCAGCTCCACCTTCGACGAGCCGGCCGTGCGCCACGTGCAGGTCGCCGAAATGGTGATCGAGCGGGCCAAGCGCCTGGTCGAGCACAAGAAGGACGTGATCATCCTGCTCGACTCGATCACCCGTCTGGCGCGCGCCTACAACACCGTGATCCCCAGCTCTGGCAAGGTGCTCACCGGCGGCGTGGACGCGAACGCGCTGCAGCGCCCGAAGCGCTTCTTCGGTGCCGCGCGCAACGTCGAGGAAGGCGGCAGCCTGACCATCATCGCCACCGCGCTGACCGAAACCGGCAGCAAGATGGACGAGGTAATCTACGAGGAGTTCAAGGGCACCGGCAACATGGAAGTGCACCTGTCCCGCCGCATCTCCGAGAAGCGCGTCTACCCGGCGATCGACATCAACCGCTCCGGCACCCGCCGCGAGGACCTGCTGATCGAGCCGGACATGCTGGCCAAGATCTGGATCCTGCGCAAACTGCTGCACCCGATGGACGAATTGAGCGCGATGGAATTCATGCTCGACAAGATGAAGAACACCAAGTCCAACGACGAGTTCTTCAATTCCATGAAGCGCTGAAGAACAGGGCCGGCCATGCCGGCCCTGTTTGTTCGTGGCGATGCTTCGGGCGATGCGCGGAGTCATCGGCATGGCGGCGAAAAGGATCTTCGTGATCAATCTCCCTCGTCCTTCGCCCTCCGGCGGACATGCCAACAATTTCGACGGGCTGCGGCTGGTCGCCTCGCTGATGGTGCTGGCCTCGCACCAGTTCGTGCTGCTTGGCCTGCATGAGGCCACCCTGGCCGAGGGCATGACGCTCGGCTCGATCGCGGTCGCGATGTTCTTCACCATGAGCGGCTACCTGGTCACCGAGAGCTGGTACCACGACCCGCACATCATGCGTTTCGCCATGCGCCGGTTCCTGCGCATCTGGCCTGCGCTGATCGTCGCCACGCTGGTCATCGTGGTCGCCGCAGCCGCGCTCACCACCTTGCCGCTGCACGACTATTTCGGTCGCGAGACCCGCCGCTTCATCACCTTCAATGCCCAGTTGCGCGCCTACTACACGCTGCCGGGGGTATTCGCCACGGCGCCGGCCAACGCGATCCTGTCGGCGGTCAATGGCAGCTGGTGGACGATACCCCTGGAGGCGAAATGCTATGCCTATGTCGCCGTGCTCGGCGCCATCGGCCTGCGCCGGAGGATCTTCAGCCTGCTCGCGCTGCTCGTGGTCGCGGTGATGTACGCCAAGACGCTGCCCGGGCACTCCCGTGGCAACAGCTTCGAGAACCTCTGCTACTTCTACACGGCGTTCTTCTTGGGCGGCGTCTGCGCGCGCCAGTTCGTCGTCGAGATCAGCCGGCGGCGTCTGGCCGTGGCGGCCGCCCTGGCAACCTGCCTGCTGGCCGCTGCCCTGCTGCAGCACGCACGACTGGCGCAATGGGCGGTGCTGGTGCCGTTCACCCTGTGGTTCGGACAGCAAAGCACGCCGGGACTGCGTTCGGCGGCCCGCTTCGGCGACCTGTCCTACGGCGCCTACCTGTACGCCTACTTCGTGCAACAGCTCAGCGTGCACCTTTGGCCGGTGGCGCCTTCGTATTTGGCCACGGCAACAGTGGCAGCCACCGTCACGCTGCTTGTCGCATGGTGCTCGTGGCATGCGGTGGAGGCCCCGGCGCTGGCGCTGAAACGGCGACTTCGCGCCTGGTTTCCCGACTTCGCCCACTGACGATGCGGCGCGAGTCGGCGCACCTGATCCAGCGCAAGGCGTCCCCGGCCGCGTGATGTTCCAATGTCCCGTCGGCCGCGCGTGCCACCAGCCCCCCTTTTCGTCGACATGCGTCGCCCCCATAGTGTCGGCTCCCCCAGCGAGGCCTTGCCCGTGTCCATACCCAGTGCCGTGAAGAGCATCCCGATTGCGGGTCGCCAGCAGCTTGCGGATTACCTTGCGGCGGGCGAGAAGCCGCGCGAAGCCTGGCGCATCGGCACCGAGCACGAGAAGTTCGGTTTCCGCACCGACGACCTGCGCCCGCCCACCTTCGAGGGCGATCGCGGCATCAAGATCCTGCTGGAGACGCTGGCCACCCGTTACGGCTGGGACGTGGCGCGCGAGGGCGAGAACCCGGTCGCGTTGTCACGCAACGGCGCCTCGATCACGCTGGAGCCGGCCGGCCAGCTGGAACTCTCCGGCGCGATGCTGGAGACGATCCACCAGACCTGTTGCGAGGTGAACTCGCATCTGAAGGACGTGCGCTCGGTCGCCGACGAACTCGGCCTCGGCTTCCTCGGCATGGGCTTCCAGCCGAAGTGGCGCCGCGACGAGATGCCGTGGATGCCCAAGGGCCGCTACAAGATCATGCGCGAATACATGCCCAAGGTCGGCTCGCTGGGCCTGGACATGATGACGCGCACCTGCACGGTGCAGGTGAACCTGGACTTCTCGTCCGAAGCGGACATGATCAAGAAGTTCCGCACCAGCCTCGCGCTGCAGCCGATCGCCACCGCGCTGTTTGCCGACTCGCCGTTTACCGAAGGACGTCCAAACGGCTATCTGTCGTATCGCTCGCACATCTGGACCGATACCGACAAGGATCGCACCGGCATGCTCGACTTCGTCTTCGCCGACGGTTTCGGTTACGAACGCTACGTCGATTACATCCTCGACGTGCCGATGTACTTCAGCCTGCAGAACGGCCAGTACCTCGACCTCGCCGGCCAGGATTTCAAGAAGTTCATGACCGGCGAACTGGCCGCCCTGCCCGGCACGCACGCCACCATGAAGGACTTCGCCGACCACCTCACCACGGCCTTCCCGGAAGTGCGCCTGAAGCAGTACCTGGAAATGCGCGGCGCCGACGGCGGCCCGTGGAATCGCCTGTGCGCCTTGCCCGCGTTCTGGGTCGGCCTGCTGTACGACCAGGAAGCGCTGGACGCCGCCTGGGACCTGGTCAAGGACTTTTCCCCGGCAGAGCGCCACGCCCTGCGCGACGGCGTGCCCAAGCACGCGCTGAAGCTGCCATTCCGCGGCGGCACGGTGCGCGACCTGGCCGAGGAAGCCCTGAAGATCGCCGCCCACGGCCTCAAGCGCCGCGCCCGCTTGAACAAGAACGGTGCCGACGAAAGCATCTTCCTCGAACCGCTGATCGAAATCGTGCAGGCCAACCAGACCCCGGCCGAACGCAAGCTCGAACTGTTCCACGGCGCATGGAACGGCAGCGTCGACCCGGTGTTCCGCGAGTTCGCCTACTGAATCACCGACGACATCACAGGCTGAGGTTCGCTGCGTTCAGCCTGACCGTGCCATGCCCGTCTCCACGGAGGAACCCATGCCCCTCGTCCGTATCGCCCTGCGTCGTGGCAAGTCGCCCGCACAGCTAGCCGCCCTGCGCAATGGCATCTACCAGGCCATGCGCGAAACCTTCAACGTGCCGGAAGACGACCGCTTCATCCTGGTCAACCAGCATGACGCGGACGAATTCGATTACGACCCGAACTACCTCGGCATCGCCCGCAGCGACGACCTGGTGATCGTGCAGATCACCTGCAACCAGGGCCGCACGGTGGAGCAGAAGCAGGCGCTGTACCGGAGCATCGCGGAGAAATTCTCCGCCGATCCTGGCCTGCGCCCGGAAGACGTGTTCATCAACCTGGTCGAGGTGGCGAAGGAGAACTGGTCGTTCGGCAACGGGATCGCGCAGTACGCGTAATGTTCGCTGCCGGCGGAAAGATCCACTCAGCGTGGCGTCGTTCCCACCACTGACCAGGCGACTGATTCGCCTGCCCGCATCGGTTTGCAGGTGGAACCGGCCAGCGGGTATTCGTCTGGCACGGTCCATGGCATGCGTTCGAGCACGACCCGGTCCGTGTTGCGCGGCAGGCGATAGAAATCCGGGCCGTGGAAACTGGCGAACGCCTCCAACTGCTCCAGCCGACCCGCCTGTTCGAATGCCTCGGCGTACAGCTCCAGCGCCGCATGCGCCGTGTACAAGCCGGCGCAGCCGCAACCCGTCTCCTTCGCCTCGCGCGGATGCGGCGCGCTGTCCGTGCCGAGGAAAAAGTACGGATCGCCGCTGGTGGCCGCCTGCAGCAGGGCCGCGCGATGCGTCTCGCGCTTGAGGATCGGCGCACAGTAATTGTGCGGGCGGATGCCGCCTTCGAACAACGCATTGCGATTGAGCAACAGGTGATGCGCGGTGATCGTGGCCGCCACGTTGCTCGGCGCGTTGCTGACGAACTCGGCTGCATCGCGGGTGGTGATGTGTTCCAGCACCATGCGCAGCGCGGGGAAGCGCTCGCGCAGCGGCAACAGGTGACGCTCGATGAACACCCGCTCGCGATCGAAGATGTCGATATCCGGATCGGTGACCTCACCATGCAGCAGCAGCGGCAGATCGTGTTCCTGCATCGCCTCGATCACGTTGTAGACCCGCGACAACTCGCGCACACCGGAATCGGAATTGGTGGTGGCGCCGGCCGGGTAATACTTCACCGCAAACACGCTGTCGCTGGCCCTGGCCCGCGCGATCTCCTCGACCGGGGTGTTCTCGGTGAGGTACAGCGTCATCAGCGGCTGGAAGCTTGAGCCTTTCGGCAGATTGGACAGGATGCGGCGACGGTAGTCTTCGGCCTGGGCCACCGTGGTCACCGGTGGCTTCAGGTTCGGCATCACGATGGCGCGGGCGAAACGTTCGGCGGTGTGGCCGATCACCGAGGCCAGCGCTTCGCCGTCGCGAAGGTGGAGGTGCCAGTCGTCGGGGCGGTTGATTTCCAGGCGGGTTGGCGTCATGGCTGGCGGACTCGGCTTTGCTGTCAGAGGGGTAATGGTATCGCGCGGGCGCGATTGGGGCTTTCGCCGCAACTGATCGTCGTTCAAAAGCAGAGCTTTCGTCCTCCTGCGGAGGGCGAGTTACTTGCTCTTTTGCTTGTCCAAAAGAGAAGTAACCAAGAGAAAACGACACCCCGCTTCCGCGCCTTGCGGACCTCCTGTCCGCAAGGTTCGCGTGCGGGTTACGGGGTTTGTCGACAGGGCATCCTGCCCTGACGCCAAACTGACCGGCATCCATGCCGGTCACC
>NZ_LMHR01000069.1:0-66302 GCF_001428465.1 Rhodanobacter sp. Root179
CTACCTGGCGGCCGATCCGAAGCGGGCGATGACCATCGTCACCCACGGCCTGACCGGCAAGATTACGGTGAACGGCCACGAGTACGACTCGGTGATGCCGCCGATGAGCCAGCTCAACGACGACGAGGTGGCCAACATCCTGACCTACGTGCTGAACAGCTGGGGCAACCCGGGCGGCCAGATCAGCAAGGACGAGGTAGCCAAGGCACGTGCCGCGGCCGTACCGGCCGCACCTGCCGAACACTGATGCCGAAGCGAAATATCGGTATGGCCGTCCATACGGCCATACCGTATCGACCGGGGAACAACGCCGTCCGCATGGACGGCGTTGTCGCATGGGTGGACTGCGCGGCGCGTTGTCACAGTGGTGGCATCCCTTGCCATGACTTGACCGAAGTCAGGTCGGGTGCGTCGTCGCGGGCAGAGACTCCCGCCAACTACAAGGGAGCAACGCGATGAAGCACACGAGAAACCGTCTTTCCATGGCCTGCCTGCTGGCCATCGTGGCCATGCCGGCCTGGGCCGCGGGCGAATCCGCCCATGCCTTGCCGGCCACCACGTCGGCCACGCCTTCGCTGCAACTGGAGTGGGATGCCCGCCTGCGCCATGAAGGTGTCGATGACGATGCGTTCACCCGCAACGCGAGCGCCGACACCTTGCGCCTGCGGCTCGGCCTGCATGCGGAATTCGGTCACGGCTGGAGCGGCCTGCTGGAAGGCGCTGGCGTGGCCAGCGCCGGTGATCGCTACAACAGCGGCGCGAACGGACAGAGCCGGTATCCGGCGGTGACCGATCCCAAGGGCAGCGAGTTCAACCAGTACTGGGTGCGCTGGCAGGGCAGCCAGTTCGCCGCGACGGTGGGTCGCCAGCGGCTGCTCGTCGACAACCAGCGCTGGATCGGCAACAGCGGCTGGCGCCAGCACGAACAGACCTTCGATGCCGTCGCCCTGCAATGGCAGCCGTGGTCCTCAATGACGGTGAGTTATGACTGGCTCGACCGCGTGCATCGGGTGGCCGGCGATGACGCGCTGAATCCGCTGGCGCGCGAGCGCAAGCTGAATACCCATCTGCTCAACGTGGCGTGGACGCAGGGTACGCAGCAGTTCACCGGTTACGCCTACCTGCACGATGACCGCGACGTCGCCAGCGCTTCCAGCGCTACCTATGGCCTGCGCTGGAACGGCAAGGCCTTGCGCGATGGCAACGGACTGGGTTGGACGGTGGAGGGCGCGCGGCAATACGAGCATGCCGACAATCCGCTGAATTTTGCGCACAGCTACTGGCTGCTTGAACCGAGCTGGACGCAATCCGGCATCACCGCGAAGCTGGGCTGGGAACACCTGGGCGGCAACGGCCTGCATGCGCTGCAGACGCCGCTGGCCACGCTGCATGCGTTCAATGGCTGGAACGACCAGTTCAACGTGACGCCGGCCGGTGGGCTCGACGATCGCTACGTGGGCGTCAACGGCAACTTCGGTCGCGCCGGCCTTGCCAGCAAGCTGGCCTGGACCGTGGTGTGGCACGACTATCGCGCCGATCGTGGCGGCCGTTATGGCAGCGAATGGGATGCGTCGCTGGCGTTCCCGCTGGCGAGCGGACTCAGCGGCCTGGTCAAGCTGGGCAACTACCAGGCGGACGGCTTCGGTCGCGACAGCGCCAAGGTGTGGTTGCAGCTGGAGTGGCGTGGCCAGCATGGCCTGGCCGGCGCACGCTGAGACGACTGGCGGCGAGCTGCGGGCGGGTTGACCCAGGTCAGCGCGTCCGCAGTGCATCCGCGGTCTGATGGCGACATGCAGAACACCCCTTCCACCGTGTGCGGCGTCGCTGACGCGCCGCTGCTCGAACTCGATCTGCGCGACCTGCCGTCGCCGCAACCGATGATGCGCGCGTTGGCCGCCGCCGACGCGTTGCGTCCGGGTCAGGCCGTGCAGGTGCTGACGCCCTTGCTGCCCACACCGCTGCTCGACCTGCTGCAGGCCCGCGGATGGCCGGCAACCGCAACGCTGCTTGCCGGCGGCGGTGCCCGCGTGCTGATCCGCTGTCCGCTCGGCGATGACGAAGCTGCGGCTTGACCGGGCGCCGGCCGCGCCGCTGCCGCTACGCTTCCTGCTCACGGTGCCGTTGTGGGGCGTGCTGGCCGGCGTGCTGCTGATCGTCGACGGCGATGCCGCGCTGCGGACGCGTTGGAGTCCGGCCTCCCTGGCAATGGTGCACGCTTTTACCCTCGGCGTGCTGGGCAATGCGATGTTCGGCAGCATCCTGCAGTTTCTTCCCGCGGCCGCTGGCGTGACGCTGCGCGGTGGCGAGCGATCTGGCCGGTGGCTGCATGGCCTGTTCAACGTCGGCGTGCTGCTGCTGGTGGCCGGCATGCACCAGCGCTGGCCTTTCGGCCTGATGACCGCGGCGATGGTCCTGCCGGCTGCCTTCGTCATGCTGGCGCTGATGGTCGTGCCCGGGCTGCTGGCGGCGGCGGGACAGCGCCTGCTGCGTGCGGGCTTCGGCGTGGCGCTTGCGTCCGCACTCGCCACCGCCGTGCTCGGTGCCGTGCTTGCTCTGGGCCTGGCGGGGCGCCTCGCCGTTCCGCTGACGGCGTGGACCGACGTGCATGCCAGCTGGGGCGTGCTGGGCTGGATCGTGGTGCTGCTGGCCACCGTGGCGCGCGTGGTGATGCCGATGTTCCAGGGCACCGGCAGCGTGCCCGAAGCGGCGCAGGCGACGTGGCTGGCTGGCGTGGTCGCGGTGCTCGTGGCTGTTGCCGGCCTGCGCGCAGGCAGCGCGGTGGCCAGCGTGGTTGCCGCGCCCGTGCTGATCTTCACCGGCGCCGGCCTGTGGCTGCAGTGGTGCGCGCCGCGTTTGCGCCGGGGACCGCTGGTGGACAGCTGGCGTGCAGGGCTGATCGCGCTGGCATGCGCCGCGCTGGCCTTGCCGATCGTGCCCGGCGGCATGCTCGCCGCCAGCGTGGGCCTGGGCCTGGCGCTGCCCTTGCTGGTGACCGCGATGATGCTGGAGATCGTGCCCTTCATCGGCTGGATCGCGCTGCATCGCCACTGCGGTCGCGGCATCCAGCTGCCCGGCGTGCAGCGCCTGCTGCCCGAGGCGGACAAGCGTCGCGTTCTGCTGGCCCAGCCGCTGCTGCTGTCGTTGCCGGCCGCGATGGTCTGGCCGTCCACATCGCTGGCGCGCGTGGCCGGCATCGCGCTGGTGCTGGTGTGGTCATTGACGGGCTGGACCCTGCTCGGCGCGGGCCGTCGCGCCAGGTATTTTCTGCGCTCGCTGGAGAAGTCGCGATGAGTGTTTCGACAGGAGAGGAGGTCGTGATGCCCGGCGCCGGACGTTTCGTGCTTGCCCGCGTACGTGCGGCGATCGATCGCGTCGACGATGGCCTGATCGTGTTGCTGGCCACGCGTCGGCGGCTCGCCGCCATGGCTGGCCGGTTGAAGCCACGCAGCGGTGTGCCGTCGCGTGACCTGTTGCGCGAGCAACAGGTTCGTCGTCGCACGCAGGCGCTGGCGCGTCGATTGCAATTGCCGGCGGACACCGCGGCGCGGGTGGTGAACCTGGCGATCGCCGATGCCTGCGCGCGGCAAGGCCTCGTCGTTGACCTGGGTCAAGGCGTCCACGCCGTCGATCCACGCATGATGCCGCCCACCATGCGCATGCCTCCAGCTCCTGTTTCCATCACGCCGCGCCTGTTGCGCGCGCTGCCGTCGCCGCAACGCGTGGCGCCACTGTTGCGCGTCCTGCCGCTGCGCTGGCAGCAACGCCTGCTGGAAGCGGCGATGCAGCGTGTGCTGGCCACGCCGATCCGCGACGGCTCGCTGGAGTTCATGCGCGGCCGTCGGCTGGCCATTGAGGTCAGCGACCTGCGCCTGCGCTGGGTGCTGGCGCTGGAAGGTGATCGCCTGCAGGTGGTCGACGACGAACCCGAGGCCAGCGTGCGCGGCAGCGCCACCAACCTGCTGTTGCTGGCCGGCCGGCTGGAAGATGCCGATACGCTGTTCTTCCAGCGCGCTCTGGACCTCACCGGCGATACCGAACTTGGCCTCACCGCGCGCAACCTGCTGGAGCGGCTGCCGTGGGAATCGGTGCCGCTGGGCCTGCGCATCGCGCTCAATCGCGGTGCCCGGTTCGCCCGCGCGGCGCGTGCGGCGCATCGTGGCGAGTACGCCTGACGCTTCGTTCCTTTCCTCGGCAGCGATCACCATGACTGACCTCGCAAACCTGCCCGTGCCGGTCTGGCGCGACGAACTCGAACACGATTACGCGGCGCTGGCCGAGCGGCTGGAGCCGCTGGTGCCATGCCTGGAAATTCCGTTGCACCTGCCGTGGATCGACGCGATCAATCGGCTGAAGAAGCAGCGCGGCGCGGTGATCATGGCGCACAGCTACCAGTCGCCGGAGATCTTCCACGGCGTGGCCGACATCACCGGCGATTCGCTGGGGCTGGCCCAGGCCGCGGCCGACTGCGAGGCCGAGCTGATCGTGCTGTGCGGCGTGCACTTCATGGCCGAGACCGCGAAGATCCTGGCGCCGCACAAGACCGTGCTGCTGCCCGACCTCGAAGCCGGCTGCTCGCTGGCCTCCTCGATCACCGCCGCCGACGTGCTGGCGCTGCGCGCGCAGCATCCGGGTGTGCCGGTGGTGAGCTACGCCAATACCTCGGCCGCGGTGAAGGCGGAGTCCGATGCGATCTGCACCTCGGCCAACGCCGTGCAGGTGGTGGAGGCGATGGGCGCGCCGAAGGTGATCTTCCTGCCCGACGAATTCCTCGGCCGCCACGTGGCCAAACAGACGAAGGTGGAAATCATCCTGTGGCACGGCCGCTGCGAAGTGCACGAGCGCTTCACCGCGCAGGAAGTGCGGCACGTGCGCGAGCAGTTCGGCACCCGCGTGGTGGCACATCCGGAGTGCTCGCCCGAGGTGCTGGCCGAGGCCGACTTCGTCGGCTCCACCACCGCCATGGGCAAGTGGCTGGCCCGCGAAAGGCCGGCGCGCGTGGCGATGGTCACCGAGTGCTCGATGGCCGACAACCTGAAGTCGCAGTTCCCGCAGACCGAGTTCATCAAGCCGTGCAACCTGTGTCCGCACATGCAGCGGATCACCTTGCAGAACATCTACGCCTGCCTGCGCGACCTGCGCCATGCGATCGAGATTCCCGCCGACGTCAGCCAGCGGGCCCGCGCGGCGCTGGAACGGATGCTCGCCGTCGGGCGGCGCGAACGCGTGTGAGGCACGCACGGCTGCCGATCGTGGTGGTGGGCAGCGGCGTCGCCGGGCTGGCGACGGCGCTGGCCGCGGCGCCCGCGCCAGTGCGCCTGCTGTGTCGCGCCCATGACGGCTGCGGCAGCGCCAGCGCGCTGGCCCAGGGCGGCATCGCCGCAGCGCTCGATCCGCGCGACAGCCCCGCCGCCCACGCGCACGACACGCTGGTGGCCGGGGCGCAGCACAACGACGAGGCGATGGTGCAGTGGCTGACCGCCGAGGCGCCTGCGGCGATTGCCTGGCTGCAGGCGCAGGGCGTGACGTTCGATCGCCATGCGCAGGGTGGTCTGCAGCTGGGTCGCGAAGGTGGCCACGGCGCCGCCCGCATCGTGCATGCCGGCGGCGATGCCAGCGGCGCGGCCCTGGTGCAGGCCTTGCGCGCACGGGCGCAGGCGGCCGCGCATGTGCAATGGCGCGGCGGCGTCGATGTCGATGCCTTGCTGATGCGCGAAGGCCGCGTGGTCGGCGTGCGCACCTGCGACGAGCGCGGCCGGCATGAGCAGGTGGAGGCGTCGGCCGTGGTGCTGGCCACCGGCGGGATCGGTGCGTTGTATGCCCGCAGCAGCAACCCGGCAGGCGCCGATGGCGCGGGGCTGGCGCTGGGGCTGGCCGCCGGCGCCGCGGCGCGCGATCTGGAATTCGTGCAGTTTCATCCCACCGCGCTGGAGGTGGCGGGTCATCGCCTGCCACTGATCACCGAGGCCTTGCGTGGTGCCGGTGCCCGCCTGCTCGACGCCGCCGGCAACGCGCTGATGGCCGGCGTGCATCCGCTGGGCGACCTGGCGCCACGTGACGTGGTGTCCCGGCGCGTGGCCGCGGTGCAGGCGGCCGGAGGACGTGTCCGCCTCGATGCGACCGGTGTCGATGGCGACTGGGAGCGGCGTTTCCCCACCGTGCTGGCGGCCTGCCTGGCGCATGGCTTCGATCCCCGCAGGGTCACCCTGCCGGTGACGCCGGTGGCGCATTTCCACATGGGCGGGCTGGCCACCGACGCGGACGGGCGCAGCAGCGTGCCGGGCCTGTACGCGGTGGGCGAGGTGGCCTGCAACGGCGTGCACGGCGCCAACCGGCTGGCCAGCAATTCGCTGCTGGAAGGCGTGGTCTGCGGCCGCCGCCTGGGCGAAGGGCTGAGCCATGCGGCGGAAGCCGTGGTGGCGGGGCCGACGCGCGTGGTCGAGCGCGGCCCGGGCCTGCCGCCGGCCGAGCTGGCCGTGCTACGCGAGCTGCTGTGGCATGCGGGCGGCCCGATCCGTGAAGCCCGTTCGCTGCGCGATGCGTGGCACGCCTGCGCGGTGCTGGCCGAGGCCGGTTGGCAGGCGCAACTGGGCAAGGCGCTGTTACGCGCGATGCGCCTGCGCACGCGCTCGCTGGGCGCGCACTGGCGGGAAGACCGTGGCTGTCCGTCCTGACACGCTGCCCGCTACCACGACGGCATTTCAGTGCGCACGCGTACGGCATCGCGTTGATGCGCGTCAAGACAGGAAGGCGCTCAGCTGGCACACTGGGCGTTCCTCACCCCGCGAGTATTTCATGACACGTCCTTCCTCCTTCGACTACGAACAGCTGCGCGCCTGCGGCCGCGGCGAGTTGTTCGGTGACGACAATGCCCGTCTGCCTTCGCCGCCGATGCTGATGTTCGATCGCATCACGCGGATTTCCGAGGAAGGCGGTGCCTACGGCAAGGGCCTGATCCATGCCGAAATGGACATCCATCCGGACCTGTGGTTTTTCGGTTGCCACTTCATCGGCGACCCGGTGATGCCAGGCTGCCTGGGCCTGGACGCGATGTGGCAGCTCAGCGGCTTCTTCCTGCCGTGGCTGGGCGAACCCGGTCGTGGCCGCGCGCTGGGCGTGGGCAACGTGAAGTTTTCCGGCCAGGTGATGCCGACGGCCAAGCTGGTGCGCTACGAGATCGACATCCGCCGCGTGATGCGCGGCAAGCTGCGGCTGGTGATCGCCGACGGCAAGACCTTCGTCGACGACCGCCTGATCTACGAGGCCAGCGACATGCGCGTGGGCCTGTTCCAGTCCACCGAGGGTTTTTGAGATGCGCCGCGTCGTAGTGACGGGCATGGGCATCGTGTCCTGCCTGGGCAATGATCTGGAAACCGTGACCAGCGCCTTGCGCGATGGCTGCAGCGGCATCCGCGCGATGCCCGAGTACGCCGAGCTGGGCTTGCGCAGCCACGTGGCCGGCGTGCCGAACATCGACCTCGAAGCGGTGATTGATCGCAAGCTGAAGCGCTTCATGGGCGACGCCGCGGCGTATGCCTATGTGTCGATGCGCTCGGCGATGGAAGATGCCGGACTGGACGCGGACCAGGTGCGCGATCCGCGCATTGGCGCGATCGCCGGTTCGGGCGGCGGCTCGCCGCGCTGGCAGATCGAAACCGGTGATCTGCTGCGCAACAAGGGCGTGCGCAAGATCGGTCCGTACATGGTGCCGCGCACGATGTGCTCGACGGTGTCGGCCACGCTGGCCACGACCTTCGGCATCCAGGGCCTGAGCTATTCGATCTCCGCCGCCTGCGCCACCTCGGCGCACTGCATCGGCGCGGCCGCCGACCTGATCCGCCACGGCGCGCAGGACGTGATGTTCGCCGGTGGCGGCGAGGAAGAGCACTGGGGCATGACCTCGCAGTTCGACGCGATGGGCGCGCTGTCCAGCCATCACAACGACACGCCGGTCAGTGCCTCGCGCCCCTACGATACCAGCCGCGACGGTTTCGTCATCGCCAGCGGCGGCGGCATGCTGGTGCTGGAGGAATACGAACACGCCAGGGCGCGTGGCGCGCGCATCCATGCCGAACTGGTGGGCTACGGCGTCACCTCCGATGGCGCCGAGATGGTCGCGCCGTCGGGCGAGGGTGCGGTGCGCTGCATGAAGATGGCGCTGGCCAACGTCAAGGCGCCGATCGACTACCTCAACACCCACGGCACCGCCACGCCGTTGGGCGACATCGTGGAGTTGAACGCGGTGCGCGAGGCGTTCGGTGACGCGGTGCCGCCGCTGTCCTCGACCAAGGCGCTGACCGGCCACTCGCTGGGTGCCGCCAGTGTGCACGAGGCGATCTACAGCCTGCTGATGCTCAACGGCGGCTTCATGGCTGGCTCCGCCCACATCAGCGACCTCGATCCGGCGGCCGCAAGCTTCCCGATCGTGCGCGAAAGCCGTTCGGCGCCACTGTCCACGGTGATGTCCAACAGCTTCGGCTTCGGCGGCACCAACGGCACCCTGGTGTTCGCCAAGGTCTGAGCCTGCACGACCCGCGGCTGTCACTTCGGCAGCCGCACAACCCTCCCCGAGTTTTTCCCCGCATGTCTTCCCCGGCCGCGCCCGCACTCTCGCGTGATTCCACCCTCGGCGAGGAAATCGCCAACAGCATCAGCCACGGCCTCGGCCTGCTGCTCGCCGTGGCCGGCCTGCCGATCCTGGTCATCGCCGCGCTGCGCAGCGGCAGCACCACCGCGGTGGTGGCGTCGACGGTGTTCGGGGCCAGCGCGATCCTGCTGTACCTCGCGTCCACGCTGTACCACGCGATCCCGCACCTGCGGATCAAGGAACTGCTGCAGCGCTTCGACTACGCGGCGATCTACCTGCTGATCGCGGGCACCTACACGCCGATCGCGCTGGGCGTGCTGCGTGGCGGTTGGGGCTGGTCGATGCTGGGCGTGATCTGGGGCCTGGCCCTGCTGGGCGCGATCTTCAAGCTCGCCGTGGGCGCGCGTTTCCATCGGCTGTCCACCGCGCTGTACGTCGCGATGGGCTGGGCGGCGCTGATCGCGATCCGTCCGCTATGGCTGAACATGGCGCCGGGCGGCCTGGCCTGGCTGCTGGCCGGCGGCCTGGCCTATACGCTGGGCGTGGTGTTCTTCCTGCTGCACGAACGCCTGCGCTACAGCCACTTCGTCTGGCACCTGTTCGTGCTCACCGGCACCGGCTGCCACTACTTCACGGTGCTGCGTTATACGTTTTGAGCGTGGTGCTGCGTGCGGCCTGCACTGGCCGCCTCTGCACTTCCCACATGCGCCTCCGCCTTCCGGCGTGGCAGCAATCTGTGCACGATGCAGGGCAGCCAGGTCGGGGGCGTCGTCGGTGCGGCGCTGACACACGGCACGCAGCAAACAGGGCGACGCGATGACCGGCAGTGGCCCGAAGCTCAGGGCAAAAGCGTCATGCGGCTGGTATTGACGGGAAGTCTCTTACTACTGAACTGTTAGGTAGCAAACCCGCGTGAGAGAATGACGGACTCTCTCACAGACGACAGCCAGCTCGATGAAGTTCCGCTCTTCGGGATCGGCGGCTAGGGCATCTTGGATTAAGGAAAAGCCCAATTCGCCGAAGTTGGGGGCACTAAAATTATTTCCAGCTAACGCGCAATCGCCTGCGGCAATTAACACGAAAGCCTTGGCAATGAGATCGCGCTTGAACTCTGCATTTGGATCAGTTGCATCTGGCTCCCAGATCGCGGTGCCGTGGGGAGCCGTGTTCCACGGCTCGAATAGGCGACGCAGAACAATCATTTCTTGCTTAAGTTGGATCATATGTAAATTTCACTGCGGCAAATGGAAGTTAGACGGCGCTACTAGCACTGTCACTCTTGATGGCCGAGATGACTGTAGTAACTATGTCTCTTTTAACCTCAAGATGGTCGCTGGTTACCGACAGTGATGTCTCGCAGTGCGGGCAATTGTATGAGACGGCGTGGGTATGGTTGTCATCGCCAAAGACAACGACACTTACCCGCTTGACGTAGGTGAACTCTTCTTTGCAGTGCGGGCACAAACTCATCGTGATCTCCTGTGATGCCTAACAACTTGACGTCGCTGTTGTAACTTAGCCCCGCAATCCAATCCCGCCACGTTAAAGTTCGTGATTTATGATGATGGCACCCTTTCGCTCCCTGATGAAGGGCACTTGGACGGCCCGACGACGGGTGACTGCGCTGGGCTAACCGTTGGTGGCGGGTGAGCAATGGTGAGACGGCCTGGTCGCGGCTCGCATAGCTGCTCGCATGACGCGGGGCGACGGGATTTTCGCCAGGCACTCCGGTGAACCAGTCCTTGCTGATGTATTCGACGCTGGTGCAGGTTCCGCCATACACCGGGTGTTGACGGGCTCGCTGGGCTTATGCCTCAGCCACCGGCCGCATGCCCGGCTCGCCGTGCCAGTAGCCGTTGCGTGCGCCGATCCGCGGCGGTGCTACCGGGGAGTGGCGGGCCAGGTCGAAGTGCGCCATCACTTCGGCCATGCCGTCGACCTGGGGATACAGGCGCAGCACGTCGACGCCCAGTTCGCGCAAGGCGGGCAGTTCGGGGCCGAGGTCGGTGATTTCCTCGCCCTGGATCTGGATGCCGTTGATGCGCAGGAAGGGGCGGCCTTCGCGGGTGGCCAATGGCATGCCGTCGGGGTAGTCGATGCAGCGGAAGCCGCACTGGTCCTTGGCCACGTCCAGCGCGCGGGCGGTGAAGCAGCGGGCGGAGAAGGCCAGCGGCAGGCGGCCGAAGGCGATCACCTCCAGCTCGGGCATGGGCCGCTCTTCGGCCTGCATCGCCTCGCGCAATTCGCGCAGCAGCTGGTGGCCCTGCTCGACGCCCGGCACCCAGCGGCGCAGGCCGTCGGCCATCAGCATCGCCAGGGCGTGGTGGTTGTAGACGTTGAGGGTGGGGCCGGCCACGAAGGGCACGCCGCGTTCGCGGCACAGCTGCACGGCGGAAAGATCGTTCGCCTCGATCCAGCAGTCGCCGTGGTCGACCAGCCGTTGCAGCACGCCTAGCTCGGATTCGGCCTCGATCAGCGCCAGCGACGACAGCACGACCTGCTTGCCGCTGCGGGTCAGTTCGGCGGCCAGCGCGATCCAGTCGCGCGTGCCCAGTTCGCGGCGCTTGCTGCACACCGTCTCGCCCAGGTAGATGATGTCCAGCGGCCACTCCACCGCCTCGCGGTAGAACGCCAGGGTCTGTTCGCGGGGCCAGAAATACTGCAGCGGGCCGAGGCTCAGTTTCATCGTGCTCATCGTTTCAATGCCAGGAACGGTGGTAGGGGCCAAGCGTGGTCTGGTGGCCCTCGGCGTGTTTCGACAGCGACGACTGCCAGCCCGGCCGCAGCTGCCACGCGTCGGGTGCGCTGCGGTAGCGATCCAGCGCGTCGCGCCAGGTGCGGGTGACCGAGGCGACGTAGGCGACGCCGCGCTGGCGGCCTTCGATCTTCAACGCGGCCACGCCTGCTTTGGCCAGGCGGGGCAGCAGCTCCAGCGTGTTGAGGCTGGTCGGCTCCTCCAGCGCATGGAAGGTCTCGCCGCCGACCTCGAAGCGTCCCTTGCACACGGTGGGATAGCCGGCCGGTTCGGCGGGCTCGAACTTGTCCATCAGCACCTGGTTCAGGCGCACGCTGCGGCGACCGTCGCCGTGTTCCTCCCAGCGCACGAAGCTGGCCGGCGAGCACACGCCGTGGCGATTCGGCGAGGCGCCGGTGACGTAGCTTGAAAGCTGGCAGCGACCTTCGACCATGATGCACAGGCTGCCGAACGCGAACACTTCGATGGGCACCGGCGAGCCTTCGCACAATCGCTCGACCTGCTGGATCGACAGCACCCGCGGCAGCACCGCGCGACTGATGCCGAAGCGCTCGTGGGCGTAGCGCAGCGCCGGCGCGGTGGTGGCCGAACCCTGCACCGACAGGTGCCGCGCTATCGCCGGGTAGGTGCGCGTGGCGTAATCGAGCACCGCCATCTCCGCCGCGATGATCGCGTCGCAGCCGAACTCGGCGGCCTTGTCCACGGCGCGGTACCACGTCGCCAGGCGCGCGCTGTCGGGGTAGGTGTTCAATGCCAGGTAGACCTTGCGCTTGCGCTGGTGCGCGTAGGCGATGCCGTCGAGCAGCTCCGCGTCGCTGAAATTCAGGCCGGGGAAGGCGCGGGCATTGGTCTGGTCGCGGAAGCCCGCGTAGACCGCATCGGCGCCGGCGTCGATCGCCGCTTGCAGCGCCGGCAGGTTGCCGGCAGGACAGACCAGTTGCATGTGCACCTCGAAGCCAGGAAGTTCGCGGCGCATCGTGGCGGCTGATCCGGCGAGCTGCGTTGACATGGGTCAGGTCGGAGTGGTTCCGTGCGGATGCGGGAAAATTCGGCGGATGCGCCGAAGTCACCGGAAGGGAAGTTGACCGAGGTCAATCCCGGGCGCGCCGGTGCGGTCCATGCTGTGCCCGGCTTTGCACGACTCGTGTCGATGCCCGACCATCTGTTCCGATTGCCGACGGCGAAACTCCCCATGAATCCGATGAACACCACTGACCGTTACCACCCGCTGTCGATCGGCATGCACTGGCTGATGCTGGCGCTGCTGGTCGCCGTGTACGCCTGCATCGAGCTGCACGAACTGGCGCCGCGCGGCAGCAGCCTGCGTGCCGGCCTGAAGACCTGGCATTTCATGCTGGGGCTCGGCGTGTTCGCGCTGGTCTTCCTGCGCCTGGCCATTCGCCTGATGACGCCGTCGCCGCGCCGTGATGCGAGCCTTCCGGCCTGGCAGCACCACCTGGCCGGGATCATGCACTTGCTGCTGTATGCGTTCCTGATCGTGATGCCGGCGCTGGGCTGGCTGACCCTGAGTGCGGGCGGCAAGGTGATCCCGTTCTTCGGCCTGGAGCTGCCGCCGCTGATCGCGCCGGACGACCTGCTCGGCGAGCGGCTGGAGGGCCTGCACGGCACCATCGGCACGATCGGCTATTACCTGGTGGGCCTGCACGCAGCCGCGGCGCTGTATCACCACTACTTCATGCATGACGACACCTTGCGCCGGATGCTGCCGCGCCGCGGCAACGGCAACTGAGCTGCGGCAGCCGGCCGCAGCGATGACGGTCGCGCGGTTGACGTGGGTCAGTCGCGCAGCGGCGGGCCCGCGCTAGCATCCTTCCATCCGCGGCATGCACGCCGCCTGCTGGAGCGCTTCCCATGACATCCGTCCCCACTCTTGTCGCCCTGGCCTGCGGCCTGGGCCTGGCCGTTTCGGTGCAGGCCGCGCCACCGCAATCGCATGCGGATCACGCCAGCCACCACGCCGCCACGGTGAGCGTGCCCGCGCAGCGCTGGGAGCCGGACGCGTCCCTGCGCGAGGGCATGCGTCGCGTGCACGTCGCGGTGGACCAGCTGCGTCACTACGAGATGGGCCACATGAGTGCGCCGATGGCGGTCGACCGCGCGGCCGAAGTGGAGGATGCGGTGGGCTTCATGTTCGCCAACTGCAAGCTGGCCGCCGAACCGGACGCGGCCCTGCACGGCATCCTGGCACCGCTGCTCGGTGCGGCGCAGGCCCTGCAGGCCAACCCGGGCAACGTCAAGGCGGTGGCCGCGATGCGCGAGGCGATCGCGCACTATCCGCACTACTTCAATGATCCGGGCTGGGACCAGCCGGCGCCGGCCATGCACGAGATGCACGACGAGCCGTGAAGCATTCCTGGTGGTCGCGGGATGCCTGCAGTGATTGCCACAGGGCATCCACGCGCCGCTCCACCGCGGCATCCGGCACGATCGGACGACTCCAGGTACGCGTGGTTTCGGACGGCCATTTGCGGGTGGCGTCGATGCCGAGCTTGGAGCCCACGCCGGCCACCGGGCTGGCGAAGTCCAGGTAGTCGATCGGGGTGTTCTCCACCAGCATGGTGTCGCGCGCGGGATCGACCCGGGTGGACACCGCCCAGATCACCGCCGACCAGTCGCGCACATCGATGTCGTCGTCGGTGACGATCACGAACTTGGTGTAGGTGAACTGGCGCAGGTACGACCACACCGCCATCATGATGCGCCGCGCATGGCCGGCGTACTGCTTGCGGATGCTGACCACGGCGATGCGGTACGAGCACGCTTCGGGCGGCAGGAAGAAGTCGACGATCTCGGGAAACACCTTCTGCAGGATCGGCACGAAGATGTCGTTCAGCGCCATCGACAGCACCGACGGCTCGTCGTGCGGCGCGCGGCCCATGTAGCTGCCGTGGTAGATCGCGTCGCGGCGCAGGCGCAGGCGTTCGATGGTGAAGACGGGGAAATGGTCCTGCGCGTTGTAGTAGCCGGTGTGGTCGCCGAACGGACCTTCCAGCGCGCTGTCGTCAGGGTGGATGAAGCCTTCCAGCAGGATCTCCGCACCGGCCGGCGCATCCAGCCCGGTCAGCTCGCTGTGCCACACGCGGGTGCGCTGGCCGCGCAGCAGGCCGGCGAATTCGTATTCGGACAAGCTGTCCGGCACCGGCGCGACGGCCGCCAGCATGGTCGCCGGATCGGCGCCGATGGCGACCAGTAGCGGGAATGGTTGCTGCGGGTGCGCGGCGCGCCAGTCGGCGTAGTCCAGCGCGCCGCCGCGATGCGGCAGCCAGCGCATGATCACCCGGTTCGGCCCGATCACCTGCTGGCGGTAGATCGCCACGTTCTGCCGCGGCTTGCCGGTGCCGCGGGTCACCACCAGGCCGAAGGTGATCAGCTTGCCGGCGTCGTCCGGCCAGCAGTGCTGGATCGGCAGGCGGGCCAGGTCGATCTCGTCGCCGCGCAGGGTTTCGTGTTCGAACGCCGCCTCGCGCATCCGTTGCGGTGCGACGTGGGCCAGCTGCGCCAGCTCCGGCCAGGTGGCCAGCGCCTGGCGCAGGCTGGATGGCCAGCGCGGTTCCTTGATCGCGGCAAGCAGCTGGCCCAATTCGCGCAGCGAGGCCAGCGGCCGCCCGGCCAGCGCCAGCTCGATGCGGCGACGATGGCCGAACAGGTTGCCGAGCAACGCGTGGCGGCTATCGCCGGGATGTTCCATCAGCAACGCGGGGCCCGCCTCGCGCAGCGCGCGCAGGCTCAGCGCGGTGGACTCCAGATGCGTGTCGACGGGCGCGCTGACGCGCTGCAATTGCTGCTCGCGTTCCAGCCGCTGCAGGAAGCTGCGCAGGTCGTGGAAACTCATGCGGACGGTTCGCCCGAGGTCGCAATGGCCAGCTCGTCGTCATCCGTCGCGGCCAGCAGGTGTTGATGCACGCGTTGCAGTTCGGCCAGCAGCTCGGCGCGGGCCTCGGCGGCAAACGGGTTTTCGCGCTGGATCGCGCCGAACAGGTGGCCGGCGTCGCCGCGCACCGCGGCCAACATGTGTTTCATGCCCTGGAACGAAGGCGGCGCGATCGGCATGCCGTCGTCCACGCCGATGTCGATCAGCGCCTTGGCGATGAAGAAGGCCAGCACGTGGGTGCGCGCCATCGCGCGGTCGTGGCGCTCCGGGTCCTGTTCGATGACTTCGCAGCCGAGCGCGGCGAACAACTCGCCTGCGCGAGCGGCGGCCTGCGGATGCCGGGCGGAGGCGCAGATCACCGTGCGCCGCGGGCGCTCGTCGCGGGCCAGGCTGAGCGGGCCGAACAGTGGATGGCTGCCGACGTGGGGAATCGCGTCGCCCAGCAACTCGTCCATCGCCGCGCAGGGATGCATCTTCACGCTGCCCACGTCGAACACGATCTGGCCGGCGTGCAGCAGCGGTTGCAACGCGAGCAGGGCGTTGCGCAGTTGCGGCACCGGCATCGCCAGCACGATCCACTGCGCGCCATCGAGCGCGACACGCAAGGATGACGCGGCCAGCGCGGCGGGAACCCGCGCGTGCGGATCGAACACGCGCACGTGATGCCCCGCCTGCAGCAACAGCTGCGCAAACGCCGCGCCGAAACAGCCATGGCCCAGCAGCGCAAAGTGCATGCCCGGAGCCGGCGATTCGGCGGTGCTCATGTCAGCGCGGGCGCGCGGCCGCTGGCCAGGCTGTGGCGCAGCGCGGCATCCCACGGCGCGAGGTCGATCGCGCGCGCGGCCAGCCAGTCGCGGTCGAACAGGGTCTGCGCGTAGCGCTCGCCGCGGTCGCACAGCAGGCTGACGATGCTGCCGCGCTGTCCGCGCGCGCGCATCGACGCGGCCAGCTGCAGGCAGGCGACCAGGTTGGTGCCGGACGAGCCGCCGTAGCGATGGCCGAGCAGGTCTTCCAGCAACCAGGCGGCGGCGATCGACGCGGCGTCGGGAATTTCGTTGACGCGGTCGACCACGTCGAAGATGAAGCCCGGTTCCACGCGTGGTCGGCCGATGCCTTCGATCAGGGTGGGCTGGCTGGCCACCGCCTTCGTGTCGCGATTGCGCCAGCCGTGCACGTACCCGCTGCCGCTGGGCTCGGCCACGCACAGTCTGGTGTGCAGCCGGCGATAGCGCAGGTAGCGGCCGATGGTGGCCGAGGTACCGCCGGTGCCGGCGCCGCAGACGATCCACGCGGGTTCCGGCTCGGCCTCGAGCGCGAGCTGGCCGATGATCGACTCGGCGATGTTGTTGTTGCCGCGCCAGTCGGTGGCGCGCTCGGCCAGGCCGAACTGATCGAGATGGCAGGCGCCACGCGCGGCATGTTCCGCGGCGCGCGCGTGCACCTGGGCCGGATCGTCGACCAGGTCGCAGGTGCCGCCCAGCGCTTGCACGTCGCGGATCTTGCCCGGCGCGGTGCAGGCCGGCATCACCGCGGTGAATGACAGGCCGAGCAGGCGCGCGAACCAGGCTTCCGAAATCGCCGTGCTGCCCGAAGATGCGTCCACCACCGCCTGGCCGCCACGCAGCCGGCCGTTGCACAGCGCGTACAGGAACAGCGAGCGGGCCAGCCGGTGCTTCAGGCTGCCGCTGGGGTGGGCGGCCTCGTCCTTGAAGTAGAAGTCGATGCCGTGGAAGCCGGGGAAATTCAGCTTCAGCAGATGGGTGTCGGCGGAGCGCGCGGCCTCCTGCGCCAGCTTGGTCAGGGCATCGTGCACCCAGCGGCGATCGTGGTCCTGTTGCAGGTTGACCAGGTGCAGGACGCTGTCCATCGGAGACTCCGGATTCATGGCGCGTGGCTCGCGGCCCGGTGCATCGCGCGCATGCGGCGGCCGAGAAATTCGAAATAGCGGTCGATGTAGCTGATGCCGTTCTCGTGATCGATCAGGTACGGATTCATCAGCGTGTGGCGCAGGATCATCAGCCGGTCCTCGTCCGGATCGAGCGAGCTCGCATCCAGGCCCAGCGCCTGGAAGATGCGCGTGGTCTGCGCGTGGCCCAGCATGTCCGGGCGCAGCGTGGTCACCGAGCCGAAGAACTCCTTGGTCTGCAGCGGCTGCTGCGGATCGCAGCGCAAGGTGTCGTGCAGTTCGCGCACGAAGGCGTTGGCGGCGGTGATCGAGCGGTTGCCGCGCGGGTTGAGCGCCAGGCAGACCAGGTTGCTGTCCGGCGCGAACGGCACCAGCGCGTGGACGCAGTCGGCCAGTTCCAGCGCGAAGCGCTGCGCGCGGGCGTGGAAGGTTTCGGCGGCACGCACGGTGGCGCAGGGCAGGCGGCCGAAGTGGGCATGATCCAGCGGCAACACCTTGTGGGTGACATAGACGGCCGCCGCCGCCGCGCCGGACTTGGAGCCTTCCGGAATGAACTGGCCCAGGCTGCGGTAGCGGGCGAGATAGTCCTTCGGCGTGCCGCCGTGGAAGACATAGTCGGCGCGCTCGGCCAGCAGCGTCATCGCCCGGTGGTCGCGGCAGATGAAGGCGCCGCTGCCGTAGGGCAGGTAGCCGAGCTTGTGCGGATCGACGGTGACCGAGTCGGTGGCGCCCAGCGCGGCGAACGCGGCATGCACGGCGGGCGTGGGGAACTGCACGTAGTCGGCGGCGACTTCGTCGCGCGGACGCAGCGAGCCGTCCTCGTTGCGGAACAGGGTGGCCAGGTAGCCGCCCCAGGCAGCGTCGACGTGCACGGCGAAATCCAGCCCCCGCTGGCGCGATGCATCGCGGGCGGCCAGCACCTGGTCGATCGGATCGATGGTGCCGTACTCGGTGCCGCCCAGCACCGCCACGCACATCAGCACGGGTTGTTGCTGGCGGGCACAGCGCTCCAGCGTGTCGCGCAGGGCGGCCGGGTCCAGTCGCATGCCTTCGGTGGGCAGCAGTTCCAGCTGGTCGCGCCCCAGGCCGAGCAGCTTCACGCCCTTGCTCCACGAGTAGTGGGCGGTCACCGGCGCCAGCACCCGCGGCAGCTTCAGCGCGGGATAGGCGGCGAAGAAGTCGACCAGGCCGCGCTGCTCGATCCGCTCGCGTTCGACCCGATGCAGCCAGCAACTGCGCTCGGCTGCGGGTTGCGCCGCAAGCCAGGCCTGCCAGTCGGTCAGCAGCGCGATGCCGTCCGCCTGCGCGAGGTTGAACGCGCTCCAGTCATCCTCCGGCAGCGCCAGCCCGGGCACCTGCGCAGTGCGCAGCGCCACCGGAAAGGCTTTCAGCGCCAGCGCCAGGCGCAATGCCTGGTAGTTGGCCAGGGTGCCGCCGGAGGTGAGGTGGCCGAACGCACAGGCGTCCCGCGCCGGATCGTGCGGATAGCCGAGCATGCGCGCCAGCTGCAGGCCGACCTGCACCTCCATGTCGACGGTGACCGGCGCGGCATCCTCGCTGACGTTGTTGGGGTTGTAGGGCAGGGTCAGCATCTGCGCGGCCAGGCCCGGCAGCAGCAGGTCCGAGGCCATGTGGCCGATGTAGCGTGGGCTGTGGAACGGCACCGACTTCTTCAGCGACGCCGACAGCTGGTGCAGCTCGCGGCGCATGCGCGATTCGAAGGCAAGGTAATCGGGATGATGCGCGGCGGCGGTGGCGATCGCCGGCGGATCTTCCGGGTGGAAGTTGCGCCGCCAGTAGACGTGGTCGCGCAGGAACTCGACCAGCATCTTTTCCAGCAGCGCGTCGTTCTCGCCGTAGGGGCCGAGGAAGCAGGCGTCCAGCGTGTGGTCACGCGGCTCGCCGTGGTTGAACGGTTGTGCGCTCATGCGATCCATCCATGCAGCCAGCCCAGCGGGTGGTGCATGCGCGCCACGCCGAGCATGTAGACGTAGCTGGCCAGTGCGGCGATGAAGAAGGCCAGCCGCGCACGGCGTCCGCGGGCGCGCTTCAGTGCCAGCGTGGCCAGCACCACGTAGACCACCAGCAGCACCAGCTTGGTGGTGAGCCAGCCGTTGGCGAACAGCGCGCCGGGCAGGATGCTGACCAGCATCAGCGCGGCGGTGAGCAGGCTGGTGTCGATCGCGTAGCTCAGCCAGCGCACGGGCTCCCACTGGGCGGCGCCGGCGTAGCCGAACTGGGTCAGCAGGCCGCGCAGCGCGAACAGCGAACCGCTGGCCAGCACGCAGGCGATGTGGAGCCATTTGATTTGGGGATAGAACTCGAGCATCGGGGATCGCTGCCGGGGAACGGGTAAAGCATCAGGGCGCGCCGTGTGGCGCGCCCTGATGCAAGTCACGCGTTGTTGCGAATCGCTCGTGGCGAGGTCGCCGTTGCCGTCCGTCGTTTCGGGAACAGCCACAGCGCGGCCACGAACACCGAGATCAGCAGCGCGCCGATGGCGAACAGGGTGTCGCCCGGCACGCGCATCCACACCAGCATGTGGATCAGCGGGCGATCCATGAACTCGGCGGAGCGGGCGAACCAGTAGCCGTGCTCCAGCACCGCCTTCAGCTGCAGGATGCCCAGCGGCAGCAGGGTCAGCGCAGCCATCAGCGACAGGCCGATGTTGAGCAGCCAGAACGAGCTCTTCAGCCAGCCTTCGCGCCACTCGGCGTCCGGCTTGATGCCGCGCAGGCAGAACAGCATCAGGCCCAGGCCGAGCATGCCGTACACGCCGAACAGGGCGGTGTGACCATGCGTGGCGGTGAGGTTCAGGCCCTGCATGTAGTACAGCGCGATCGGTGTGTTGACCAGGAAGCCGAGCAGGCCGGCACCGACCAGGTTCCAGAAGCTCACCGCCACGAAGAACATGATCGGCCAGCGGTAGCGCGCCATCCACGGTGCCTCGTGCTGCTTCTTCCATGTGTCATACGCTTCCATGCCGATCAGGGCCAGCGGCACCACTTCCAGTGCCGAGAAGCTGGCGCCCAGCGCGATCACCGCCGTGGTGGTGCCGCTGAAGTACAGGTGATGCAGGGTGCCCAGCACGCCGCCGGCCATGAACACGATGGTGGCGAACAGCACGTTGGTGGTGGCCGTGGTCACCCGCAGCAGGCCCAGCCGCACGAACAGGTAGCTGATCACCGCGGTGGCGAACACTTCGAAGAAGCCTTCCACCCACAGGTGCACCACCCACCAGCGCCAGTATTCGACCATCGCGATATGGGTGTGCTCGCCCCACATCAGGCCGGCGCCGTAGAGCAGGCCGATCGCCACCGTGGACAGGAACAGCAGGCCCACGATCGAGGCGCCTTCCTTGTTGCGGTTCATCGCCGGCCACAGGGCGCGGCCGACCAGGAACAGCCACAGCATCAGGCCGATGAACAGGAAGATCTGCCAGAAGCGGCCGATGTCGGTGTATTCCCAGCCCTGGTGGCCAAACCAGAAGTTGTACTTCAGGCCCATCTTGTCCATAACCGCGAACCACTGACCGGCGAACGAACCGACCACGATGACCAGCAGGCAGACCCACAGGAAGTTCACCCCGAGCCGCTGGAATTTCGGCTCGTGGCCGGAGATCAGCGGCGCGATGTACAGGCCGGTGGCCAGCCATGCGGTGGCGATCCACAGCACGGCCAGTTCGGTATGCCAGGTACGGGTGAGGCTGTACGGCAGGTAGTTGGCCAGCGCGAAGCCGTAGGCTTCCTGGCCTTCCACCTGGTAATGCGCGGTGGTGGCACCCAGCAGGATCTGCGCGAGGAACAGGCCCAGCACGGTCCAGAAATACTTGCCGGTGGCCTTCATCGACGGCGTGGCCTTGAACTCGGTCAGCGGGTCGCGCGCCGGAACGACCGGCAGCGGTTCATGGCTGACCTGGCGGGCGTGATGCCAGCCGAGCAGGCCGATGCCGAAGATCATGAACAGGATGCTGAAGACCGACCACAGGAAGCTGGTCGAGGTCGGCGTGTTGCCGGCCAGTGGTTCGTACGGCCAGTTCTGCGTATAGCTCATCGGCTCGTTCGGGCGTTGCGTGGCGGCCGCCCAGCTGGTCCACCAGAAGAACGCGGTGACCTCGCGCCGGTGTTCCATCTCGGCCACGGTGTTCTCGCGCATGGCGTAGCCTTCGCGCAGCTTGTGCGTGGCCGGGTCGTTGCCGAGCAGGCTCATGTAGTGCGCCGCCACGGCTTCCATCGCGCGGGCGCGCAACGCCGAGACGGTGATGGTGTTGCTGGCCGCGTCCCAGGTGTTGGTGCGCAGCTCTTCCTGCACGCGGGCCTTCAGCGGGGCCTGCTGTTGCGCGGTCAGCGTGTCGTAGGGGCCCAGGCCGGCGTCGCGGGAAAGCAATTCAAGCATCGCCATGCTTTCGCGATGCAGCCAGTCCGCGCTCCAGTCCGGCGCCAGCAAGGCGCCATGGCCCCAGATCGAGCCCAGCTGCTGGCCGCCGATGCTCTGCCAGACCTGCCGACCTTCTTCCATGTCGCCCTTGGTGTACAGCGTCTGGCCGTCTGCGGTGACGACGGCGGTGGGCAGCGGCGGCGCCTGCTGGTGGACCTCCTTGCCGACCCACAGCAGCACGGCGAAGGAGGCGACGAGCAACGCCGCCAGCCCCAGCCAGAGTTTTCGGGTGGTACTCATGGTGCATCTCCCTGAAAGATGCGCGCATGCTGGTCGAGGCGACCGTCGTCGTTGTTGATGCAGGTCAAGCGAACCCTTCGCCTGCCTGCGCGAATTGTCGCGGTGGCCGTGCCGCGGACGCGAATGGGCCGCAACCCTTCGCCGATCGCGCGGCGCAGGCGTCATGCAGGGAGGGGAAGCGGGTGCTGCCGGGGCTGGCCCGGCCGGTCGGTCAGGCCTAGTTGGCTTCGCGATGCTTGGCGGCGGCCACGCTTCCGCGACACAGCCCGGCCAGCAAATCGGGACGGCGGATGCGTACGGCCTTCCGGTTCACTTCGAGCACGCCCATCTCCTCCATGCGCGAGAACAGGCGGCTGACCGTCTCGACCACCAGGCCGAGGTAGTTGGCGATGTCGTAGCGCGACATCGACAGGGTCAGCATGCTGCCGTCGCGCTGCAGGCGCTGGTAGCGATCGGACAGGCTCTTCAGGAAGATCGCCAGCTGCTCCTGTGCCTGCTGCCGTCCCATCACCACCGTGTGCCGGTGTTCCTCGACCACCTCGCGGCTGACCACGCGCATCAGCTGTCGATGCAGCGCCGGCACCTCGCTGGTGACCTGTTGCAGGCGCTCATACGGCAGCTCGCAGATGCTGCTGCGCTCCAGCGCTTCTGCCTGGCTGACGTGCCGATCCGTCGCCAGCGCGTCGAAACCGACGATGTCGCCGGGCAGGTGGAAGCCCAGGATCTGCACAGCGCCGGTGTCGTCCTGCACGAAGGTCTTCAACGAGCCCGAACGCACCACGTAGAGCGCGTGGAAGGGATCGCCATCGCGATACAGCGCGCCGCCCCGATCCAGCATGCGCTTGTCGCGGATCG
This sequence comes from Rhodanobacter sp. Root179, assembly GCF_001428465.1. NCBI lineage: Bacteria > Pseudomonadati > Pseudomonadota > Gammaproteobacteria > Lysobacterales > Rhodanobacteraceae > Rhodanobacter > Rhodanobacter sp. Root179. The sequence continues at coordinate 22,670 of NZ_LMHR01000069.1, forward strand.
TCATGTCGAGCTTTTCGAGGTCGTCGCCGCCAATCCCGGCGGGCAGGCACAGTTCACTCAAGGCACAGGACGAACAACTGCGGCGCAGCTGGTTCAGGTCGAGCACGGCGGCGGCTGTTTCCATCAACTTCTCGGGCGATACCGGGAGCGGCCCGGGCGAGCGCGCCGGTGGTGGCGGACGCCTTGAACGATAGCATGGCAGCCTGGTTTCTCGCCGTGCAGGACCGGCTGGACAAGGTGTCCGAAGCCGGGGCGGTGTCAGTTCCGCCAGCCAGTTGCCCAGTCAGCGGCAAACCAGCACCGGCACGTCGCCGTTGAGGATTACCTTGTGTGTCTCGCTGCCCAGCAACAAGCGATCGAAACCGCGCCAGCCGTGCGAGGCCATCACGATCAGGTCACACTGCTGCTTGCGCGCTGCGCCGACGATGGCCGAGTAGGGTCGTGCGTCGGTCTCGTGGCTGCCCTCGCAGGGAACTCCGGCGGCCTGTGCGCGCCGGCTCACGTCGGCCAGGTACTTCTCGGCGTTGGCGATGGCCTCGCTGGTATAGGTCGGCTCGTTGGCCTGGATGATTTCCGCGAAGTAGATGGAGGCGGGGAACGGTGCGATCACGTGGAAGGCGTACACGCTGGCGCCCAGCCGGGCGGCCAGCTCGATGCCGGTATCGACGGCACGCAGGGACAGTTCGGAACCGTCGACAGGCAGCAGGATGCGCTTGAACATGGCGAACTTCTCATGGGTTGTGGAAGGTCAGCGGCAGGTGTGGCCGCCATCGATGTCGGCCACGAACTTCGATTCGTCGGACGCCAGGCAGATCACGCGCCACGCGGTCTCCTCGGGGCTCGGAAGACAGCATGTTCGCATCCGCTGGACGAGGTATTGACCGGGATCAAGTGGGCGTCGGGTGCGCCCAGGGTCAGTTCAGACGGGCGCAGGTGGCGATCTGCGCTGCACTGGCCGGTGCGCCGCGAACCCGGCCGGCGTTGGAGACTACGACGGTGAGTGCGTCGCTGGCGTGCGCCGGCTGGCAGAACAGCAGGGTGATATTGCTGCCACCGGCGGTGCCGTCCGGGTGGAAGCGGACGACGTGCCTGCCATTGCTGCTCTGGATCAGCAGCTTCCCGCGATGGCCGCTGCCGACGCGCAGGGGATGCCCGTCCGGCTGGTCGTCGCCATTGCTGTCGTGCCCGACCAGCCAGCCCTCGTCCCAGCGGGTTTCACCGCTGCAGTTGCCGCCATCCCGGGTAGGGCAGAACAGCGAACGCCTGCCGCTCATCACGGCTGTCTGACGCGTGTGCTGCAGGGCGCTGATGAAATCCATCTGGGCAACCCGCAGTTCGTTGCGGCCGACCATGCGATGCAGGGACGGTGTGGCCACGCTGGCCAGGATGCCGATGATGGCGAGCACCATGATCTGCTCGATCAGGGTAAAGCCGGTTTGCCCGTGCCATGGCCTGCGGTTCCCGGGTATCGTCACGGCGTCGCCTCCTGCGTGGACCGGACATCCATGCTATGGCGCGGGTGTTTCCTCTCCAGTGGCCGCGCAGCCTCCCGTTCGTCGGCTTCTGGTGACACTTCCTGTCAGCAGGCCCGATTTAAAATGTCGCACCGCGCCCACATCTGTAGCCGATGACTGATCGCTTCCAACTTGTTGCTCCCTATCAGCCCGCCGGCGACCAGCCGCAGGCCATCACGCGTCTGGCCCAGGGTTTCGAGGCCGGCCTAGCCGCGCAGACCCTGCTCGGCGTGACCGGTTCGGGCAAGACCTACACCATCGCCAACGTGATCGAACGCGTGCAGCGACCGACCATCGTGATGGCGCCGAACAAGACGCTGGCGGCGCAGCTGTACGGCGAGTTCAGGGAATTCTTTCCGCACAACGCGGTGGAATACTTCGTCAGCTATTACGACTACTACCAGCCGGAAGCCTACGTGGTGGCGTCGGACACCTTCATCGAGAAGGATGCCTCGATCAACGAGCACATCGAGCAGATGCGGCTGTCGGCGACCAAGGCACTGCTGTCGCGGCGCGATTCGATCATCGTGGCCACGGTGTCGGCGATCTACGGCCTGGGCAATCCGGAGGACTACCTCAGCCTGCGCCTGATCCTGGCCACCGGCGAGCGCATCGACCAGCGCAAGCTGATCCACCAGCTGACCGAGCTGCAGTACACCCGCAACGAAATGGAGCTGCGCCGCGGCACCTATCGCGTGCGCGGCGAGATCATCGACGTGTTCCCGGCCGAATCGGAAACCGAGGCGCTGCGCATCGAGCTGTTTGACGGCGAAGTGGAGAAGATGGCGCTGTTCGACCCGCTCACCGGAGAAACCATCCGCAAGGTGCAGCGCTACACCGTCTACCCCCGCACGCACTACGCCAGCACCCGCGAGAGCGTGCTGAACGCGATCGAGACGATCAAGGTCGAGCTGAAGGAGCGGCTGGAATATCTGTACAGGGAAAACAAGCTGGTCGAGGCGCAGCGGCTGGAGCAGCGCACCCGCTTCGACCTGGAGATGATGGCCGAGGTCGGTTACTGCCAGGGCATCGAGAACTACTCGCGCCACCTGACCAGGCGCGCGCCGGGGGAACCGCCACCTACGCTGTTCGACTACCTGCCGGCCGACGGCCTGCTGGTGGTCGACGAGTCCCACGTTACCGTGCCGCAGTTGGGCGCGATGTACAAGGGCGACCGCTCGCGCAAGGAAACCCTGGTCGAGTTCGGCTTCCGGCTGCCCTCGGCGATGGACAACCGGCCGCTGCGCTTCGAGGAATGGGAGGAGCGCGTGCCGCGGGCGATCTACGTCTCCGCCACGCCGCGCGACTACGAACTGCAGAAGTCCGGCGACGCGGTGACCGAGCTGGTGGTGCGTCCCACCGGCCTGGTCGATCCGGAAGTGGAGGTGCGCCCGGTGCGCACCCAGGTCGACGACCTGCTCAGCGAGGCGCACAAGCGCATCGCGATGGGCGACCGCGTGCTGGTCACCACGCTGACCAAGCGCATGGCCGAGAACCTCACCGAATACCTGTCCGAACACGACGTGAAGGTGCGCTACCTGCACTCGGACATCGAGACGGTCGAGCGCAGCGAAATCATCCGCGATTTGCGCCTGGGCGAGTTCGACGTGCTGGTCGGCATCAACCTGCTGCGCGAAGGCCTGGACATGCCCGAGGTGTCGCTGGTGGCGGTGCTCGACGCGGACAAGGAGGGCTTTCTGCGTTCCACCGGCTCGCTGATCCAGACCATCGGCCGCGCCGCGCGCAACGTGCGCGGCAAGGCGATCCTGTATGCCGACAACGTCACCCGCTCGATGCAGGCCGCGATGGACGAAACCGCCCGCCGTCGCGAAAAGCAGCTGGCTTACAACGAAGCGCACGGGATAACGCCAAAGACCGTGGTGCGCCGCATCGCCGACATCATGGAAGGGGCGCGCAGCGATGCTGGCAACCGCCGTGGCGGCAAGTCATCGTCCCGCAGTCAGGCCGCCGTGGCCGAGCAGGCTGCCGATTACGCAGGCATGAGTTCGCAGCAGGCTTCGGCACTGCTGAAAAAGCTGGAGACGCAGATGTACAAACACGCGCAGAACCTGGAATTCGAGGATGCCGCCCGTCTGCGCGACCAGATCCATCAATTGCGCGAGCAATCGCTGCGTTGAGCCCGGAAAACCCGTTGCCGGCGGGATATTGTCGATCGCCTTCGGCTCCCGTATACTGCGCGGCTCGCGTGGCAGGTCAGGCGCGATACGGGCGGTTAGCTCAGCGGTAGAGCACTACCTTGACATGGTAGGGGTCACAAGTTCGATCCTTGTACCGCCCACCAATTGAAATCCAGAAGCGGCGCGATCCCCAGGGTTCGCGCCGCTTCTGTTTTCGGTCATCGGAATCGGCATCCTGACGTTCCCGGCATGGCAGGCGGGCGCATCCCGATGTCGAACTGGACTCCGTTTAGCTGATGCATCGATTTTCCTGCAATGGGAGATTCAGTGAATCGGCTTACCAGCGGCGCCGCCGTTTTCGGCCGGGCTGGCCGGCTCCTTTCCCGTGTGCATGATCACCAGGACGGGGCAAAAACCTACAGGAACTCGCGTCCGGCGATGCTTCTCAATCACATGATGCAGCAGCAATTGTCGTGTCGCGGCTGTCATCGGGCGCCGGCTGGTTGTTAGTTTGTTGTCATTACCGTCGACAGCTTCAAATTCAGCTTGCAGACAGGCGATTGCAGATGTACGTTATCGGGCGAACCAAGTTGGTTCAGGATTGAAGCGAAGCGCAGAAACCTGCCGTTTCGCAGATATCAGATTCAGGGGCCTCCGGGTATCACGGACTGTGCTGGCAAGTGCAGCATTTCGGTGACGATGGTTGATACGGGGGTTGCAAGACACTTCATTGCTGCAATTCGGCAGCTGGTGCGTTCGTCCGGATGAGACGGGCTTGGCCATGAGGTGGAAAGATCAGGGCGAGGCAAGCAAGGAGCCTCGTCGAGCCTGTCCGACGCATGGAATGAAGGGGGTGGACGATCACGCTTGCGAACCATCTGGTGGTATTGGGTCTGATCCGGAGACTGTGCCGGGATCCCCGCCGTGTGCCCATGGGCGCCGGAACCTGCAGTTCGCAGTATTTCGAAATTGCGCAATTCCAATTGATGCAACGTCCGGCTGATTGAACGGGTCCGGCTGTGCAGCGCATGTGCGCTTGCAGCTTTCGGGATGTCGGGCAGCAGCAATGAAGGGCATCAATGCAAATCCCGGCAGTTCTCCATCGCGGTCATTTCGCGCTGCGGGAACGTCGGCCCACCGACGTAGGTTTTTTTGCGGCACGCGCACACAGGTACCGCACCGAATTGATCGTTCCGTTCGAACTGCAAGAGCATTTACCGGGAGACAAGGCATGGCCAAGCAAAGCAGTCAGAAGTTCATCGCGCGCAACCGTGCGCCGCGCGTGCAGATCGAATACGACGTCGAGGTCTACGGCGCGCAGAAGAAGGTCCAGGTTCCGTTCGTGATGGGCGTGATGTCGGATCTCTCCGGTGCGAACGCTGGCGAGCTGCCCTCGATCGAGGACCGCAAGGCGCTGGAGATCGATGTCGACAACTTCGACAACCGGTTGCAGTCGATGAAGCCCAGGGTGACGTTTGCCGTTCCCAACACCCTGACCGGCGAAGGCAATCTCTCGGTCGACATCACATTCGAGAGCATGGATGACTTTTCGCCGGCGGCGGTGGCCCGCAAGGTGGGCGCCGTGGCCAAGCTGCTTGAGGCGCGTACCCAGCTTGCCAACCTCGACACCTACATGGACGGCAAGGCCGGCGCAGAGAACCTGATCGCCCAGGCATTGAAGGACCCGGCGCTGCTGCAGTCGCTGGCTTCAGCGCCGAAGCCGTCCGACGACAACAACAAAGACGGGGAGTAAGCACGCATGGCAACCGAGAAACTAGCCGAACAGGGTGGCGCCACAGAGACTCTGGACGCCGGCGATTTTGCTGCGCTGCTTAACAAGGAATTCAAGCCCAAGAGCGACCGCGCCAAGGAAGAAGTGGAATCGGCCGTCCGTACCCTGGCCGAACAGGTGCTGAGCCGTTCCGACATCGTCTCGGACGACGTTGCGCAGACCATCAACGCCTACATCGCCGAGATCGATCGCAAGCTCAGCGAGCAGATCAACCTGATCATGCACCACGCCGATTTCCAGAAGCTGGAGAGCGCGTGGCGCGGCCTGCATCACCTGGTCAACAACACCGAAACGGATCAGCAGCTGAAGATCCGCGTGTTGAACATCTCCAAGAAGGACCTGGCCAAGACCCTGAAGCGCTACAAGGGCACGGCTTGGGACCAGAGCCCGATCTTCAAGAAGATGTACGAGGAAGAATACGGCCAGCTCGGTGGTGAACCCTACGGCTGCCTGGTGGGTGACTACTATTTCGACCACAGCCCGCCCGACGTCGAGCTGCTGAGCGGTATCGCGCAGGTCGCGGCGGCGGCGCATGCGCCGTTCATTTCCGCGGCGGCATCCACGCTGATGGGGATGGACAGCTGGAACGAACTGGCCAATCCGCGTGATTTGGCCAAGGTGTTTTCCACCCCGGACTACGCCGCGTGGCGTTCGCTGCGCGAGTCGGACGACGCCAAGTACATCGGTCTGACCATGCCGCGCACGCTCGCGCGCCTCCCGTATGGCTCCAAGACCGATCCGGTCGAGGAGTTCAATTTCGAAGAGGACACCAGTGGCGCCGACTCTTCCAAGTACACCTGGCAGAACGCGGCCTACTCGATGGCGGTGAACATCAACCGTTCGTTCAAGGAATATGGCTGGTGCTCGCGCATCCGCGGCATCGAGTCCGGTGGTGCGGTGGAAGGCCTGCCGGCGCACACGTTCCCCACCGACGACGGCGGCGTGGACATGAAGTGCCCGACCGAAATCGCCATCACCGACCGCCGTTCGGCCGAACTGGACAAGATGGGCATGATGCCGCTGGTCCACCGGAAGAACTCGGACATGGCGGCGTTCATCAGCGCGCAGTCGCTGGCCAAACCGGACGAGTACGACGATCCGGACGCGACCGCGAACGCGGCCCTCGGCGCACGTCTGCCGTACATGTTCGCCTGCTGCCGCTTCGCGCATTACCTGAAGTGCATCGTCCGGGACAAGATCGGTTCGTTCAAGGATCGTGATGCGATGGAGCGGTGGCTGGGGTCCTGGATCGGCCAGTACGTCGACGGTGATCCGGCGAACTCCAGCGAGGAAACCAAGGCGCGCAAGCCTCTGTCCGCGGCGGAAGTCATCGTGGAAGAAGTGGAGGGCGCACCGGGTTTCTACACTTCGAAGTTCTTCCTCAAGCCGCATTACCAGCTGGAAGGTTTGACGGTGTCCTTGCGGCTGGTTTCCCGCCTGCCGTCTGCGGCAAAGAGCTGACGCTCCTGCCAGATGTTCGTTTCATGGCTTCATGGCGCAAGTGGTTGCACGCAACATCGCCGGATCGTTGGTGAAGAGTAGAAGGCCAATCCGGTTCAATTGACCAAAACTGACAAGGAGAATTCTCATGGCATTAGACATGCATCTGGAGTTGAAGGGCGGTTCGGTCACCTTTACCGGTGAGTCGAAGCACAAGAAGCACGCTGGCAAGATTCAGCTCCTGGCCTGGTCGTGGGGCATGTCGCAGAGTGGCTCGTTCGGCCATGGCAGCGGCGGCGGCGCCGGCAAGGCCAACGTCCAGGACATCAGCATCACGAAGTATGTGGACAAGAGCTCGACGCAGTTCATGAAGGCCCTGACCACCGGCGCCCATTCCGATTCGGCCATCCTTTATGTGTCCAAGGCCGGCGGCACGCAGGATGACTACCTGAAAGTCACGCTCACCAGCGTGATGGTCACCAGCTACAGCACCGGTGGCTCGGGTGGTGAGGACATGCTGACCGAGAACATCTCGCTGGCGTTTGCCAAGTTCGAAGTCGCCTATTCCACCCAGGACGACAAGGGCAAGGTCAGCGAAGCCGGTACGGTCGCGTACAGCGTCGAAGAAGTCGCTTAAATCACGCGATGCTCCCCGGCTTGCAACACAGCCGGGGTTGAACCCCGGAGCTTCCGCTCTGATCGTCCGCTCGGTGCACGCGCAGGTCTGGTCCAGAACCAGGCCGTGCGTGGTCTTGCGGATCTCGTGCGCGAGTGGCTCCGGGGCCAAGCATGGACAACGGGCCTGTCTGTGGACATGTCCACAGATACGCTTCCGAGAATGACATGACGCCCGAGAGCAAGCTCAAAGATGGTCGGCCTGACGAGGCACTGCAATTGCTCACTGCAGAAGTACGCAACAACCCGGCAGACGCCAAGCGCCGGGTTTTTTTATTCCAGTTGCTGGCCCTGCTCGGACAATGGGAGCGGGCACAGAACCAGTTGAACGTCTGCGGCGAGCTTGATCCGCTCAACGCCATGATGGTGGGCGCGTATTCCGAAGCATTGCGCGGCGAGCTCGTGCGCGCCGAGGTCTTTGCCGGCAAGCGCATGCCGGTGATCATCGGAGAACCGGAACAATGGCTGGCGCTGCTGCTCCAGGCACTCAAGTTGGACGCCGAAGGACAGCATGAGCAGGCCGCCGCCCTGCGTGAACAGGCTTTCGAGCAGGCGCCGGCAGTAGCCGGAAATATCGACGGAAATGCGTTCGAGTGGATCGCCGACGCGGACCCGCGCATCGGCCCCTGTCTGGAGATCATCGTCAACGGTGGTTACTCCTGGGTGCCGTTCTCGCGCCTGAGCGAGCTGAAGTTCGAGGCACCAAGCGATTTGCGCGACAAGATCTGGGTGCCGACCCAGGTCACCTGGAGCAATGGCGGGAAAGCGATCGGTTTCATTCCGGGGCGTTATGCGGGCAGCGAACTCACTGGGGATCATGACCTCGTGCTCGGCCGCCGTACCGACTGGACCGAGCAAGGTGAAGGACTGCATGTGGGCCTGGGCCAGCGCATGCTGGCCACCGATGCGGCAGAGTATTCGCTCTTCGACGCGCGATTGATCGCGTTCGACGCCGCCTGAGCCGGGATGCATCGCCATGGCTGAATTGACCACCCAGGAACGACTTCAGCCATCGCTGCTCGATCGCCTTACCGACGACGAACCGGGCAAGCTGGAAGAGAGCCGCGAGAAGCGGGTCATTTCGGCCACGCGGCTGCGTGACTGTGTCACGCGGGACATGTCGTGGCTGCTGAACTGCGTGAGCATGGATGCCGACAACGACCTGTCCGAATATCCCGAGGTGGCGCGCTCGGTACTCAATTTCGGCATCCCGGACCTGACCGGCATGGCCTTGTCCGGAATCAATCCGGATGTGCTGCAGCGCCAGGTCAGGGATGCGATTCTCGCCTTTGAGCCCCGGCTCACGGCCAACACGCTTCGGGTCACGGCCACGGCCATGTCCAAGCGCATGGATCGACAGGCACTGGTCTTCAATATCGACTCGGAAATGTGGGCGCAGCCGATCCCGCTGAATCTCTACCTGAAGACCGAAGTCGATCTGGAAACAGGCAACTTCAAGGTATCGGAAGGCTTCGGCTGATTGACCATGGACCCACGACTGCTGCGGTACTACAACCGGGAATTGCAACACGTCCGCGAGATGGGCGGCGAGTTTGCGCGCGAATACCCGAAGATCGCCGGGCGTCTTGGCCTGGAAGGCTTCGAGTGCGCCGACCCTTATGTCGAGCGTCTGCTCGAGGGTTTCGCCTTCCTCGCCGCGCGCGTGCAGCTCAAGCTGGATGCGCAATACCCGGTGTTCACCCAGCACCTGCTGGAAATGATCTACCCGCATTACCTGGCGCCCGTGCCGTCCATGGCCGTGGTCCAGATGCAACCGGATCTGAAAGAGAGCGGCCTGCTCGCCGGTCATACGGTGGCCCGGCACACGGCGCTGCGCAGTCTTGCCGGCAAGGATGACCGCACGACGTGCGAGTATCGCACTGCGCACGATGTCACCCTGTGGCCGCTGGAACTGATCGAGGCGAAGTATTTCGAGACACCTGCGGCCATCGCCGCGGCGGGCGTGGCCTTGCCCGCAGGCAAGACGGTGCGTGCCGGCCTTCGGCTCAAGCTTCGCGTCACGGCGGGCGCCCAGGCCAACATGCTGGCACTGGACAAGTTGCCGGTGTTCATCGCCGGCGCGGACGAGTTGCCCAAGCGTCTTTACGAACAACTGCTGGGCAATGCGGTCTGTTACATGGTGCGGGCCATGGGGGCCAGTGGCGAGATCAGCCAGACACATGACGCCAGTGCCATTCATCGGCGTGGTTTCGACGATGACGAGGCGCTCATTCCGTACAGTGGCCGGTCCTTCAGCGGCTACCGGCTGTTGCAGGAATACTTTGCCTGTCCCGAGCGCTTCCTGTTCGCCGAATTCACCGGGCTGAAGTCGTTGCTGAGCCGCTCCAGGGGCAACGAGTTCGAGATCGTCGTGCTGTTCGACCGCAGCGTGGCGAGCCTGCACAACGCCATCGACCTCAACAACTTCCGTCTGTTCTGCACGCCCGCCATCAACCTGTTTCCCCGCCGGGCCGATCGCATCCACCTGCAGCAGGGTAAGGCCGAGTACCACATCCTGGCCGATCGCACGCGGCCGATGGATTTCGAGATCCACAGCATCGGCAACGTCGAGGGTTTCGGTGACCGACAGGAACCGGAGCAGCGGTTCCTGCCCTTCTATGGTTGCGACGAACGCACCTGGCACAGCCAACATTCGGCCTACTACACGATACGCCGCGAGCCGCGGCTGGTGTCCTCGCGACAGAAGCGGCAGGGTGCGCGTTCCAGCTACATCGGCAACGAGATGTTCATCGCGCTGGTTGACTCCAGCGAGGCGCCGTACTCGACCGAGCTGCGCCAGATCGGCATGCAGCTGATGTGCACCAACCGCGACCTGCCGCTGCAGATGCCGGTGGGCAAGTCCAAGACCGACTTCACCCTGGAGACCGGTGCGCCTGTCGAATCCATCCGTTGTGTTGCCGGTCCCACCAAGCCACGTGCGCCGGTGGCCACGGGCGAGACAGCGTGGCGGCTGCTCAGCCATCTGCAACTGAATTACGTATCGCTGTTGGAGAACAACGCCGGCGAAGGCGCCTCGGCCTTGCGCGAGATGCTGACGCTCTATTGCGACGAGTTCGACTCCAGTGCGCTGCGGCAGGTTGAGGGCGTGAAGGCGGTGAGCTCGCAGCCCATCGTGCGGCGTATTCCGGTGCAGGGACCGATCACTTTCGGTCGTGGCCTGGAGATCACGCTTACCTGTGACGACGGTGCCTTCGAAGGCACCGGCGCCTTCCTTCTTGGCGCGGTGATGCAGCAGTTCTTTGCGCGCTACGTGTCCATCAATTCCTTCACTGAAACAGTCCTGCGTACTTTGGAACGCAATGAGGTCGCTCGATGGCCGGCTCGGCTCGGAACACGGCAGACGTTGTAGCGCTGGAGAACGCGCTGCGCGATCGTCCGGAGGACTTCGAGTTTTTCGAGGCGATCCGGCGGCTTGAGTGTGCCCATCCCGAGCGGCCCAGGCTGGGGCATTCGGCCAAGGCCGCCGAGGATTTCGTGCGCCTGTGCCAGACGCCGTCGCTGGCGTTCGCACCCAGGACGGTCGATCGCTACCAGCCGGGTGGTGGTGGCCGACCGGCGCGCATGCATGGCCTCTTCTTCGGCCTGTTCGGCCCGAATGCACCATTACCGCTGCATCTCACCGAATACGCCATGGACCGCGAGCTGAACTCGCGGGATCGCACATTCTCCGCCTTCGCGGACATCTTCCATCACCGGATGATGAGCCTGTTCTACCGCACCTGGGCCGACTCGCAGCCCACCGTGCATCTGGATCGGCCGGATGAAGACCGGTTCCGCCTGTACATGGGCGCCCTGGTCGGCCTGGCCACGCCCAATCTCGAGGGGCGCGATGCGCTGCCGGACCAGTTCAAGCGCTTCTTCGCCGGGCGGTTACTGCAGCAGGCACGCAATGCCGAAGGGCTGAAAGGCCTGCTCGAACGCTTCTTCCGCATCCCGGTGGGGATTGTCGAGTTTGTCGCCGAGTGGATGCGTCTGCCATCGGAATCCTACCTGCGCCTTGGTGCCTCGGGCGAGGTGGCGGCGCTGGGACTGACCACGGTAACCGGCCAGTACGTATGGGGCAGTCAGCAGCGATTCCGCCTGCGGTTGGGGCCGCTGAGCCGGGCCGAGTTCAACAATTTCCTGCCGGGGGGCGAGGCGCTGAAGCAGCTCGTGGCCGCGGTGAAGACCTATGTCGGCGAAGAAAAGGCCTGGGACGTGCAACTGGTCCTGAAAAGGGACGAGGTGCCCGCAACCCGGTTGGGACAGGGTGGCCGCATGGGGCTGACGACGTGGATGGGGCAGGTGCACCGGGACGATGACGCCGACCAGGTTGTCCTGAAGCCGGTGGGCTGACCAGGCAGGGCGAAGACAGTTCATTACACGATCGCGCCGCCCGAACGGCGCGGGCAGATACCAGTTCGACATCGCAAGAAGTCCGCTGAACGACAACTACTGCAAAGGAACGATGATCATGGCCGAAATCAGTCGCGGCGCCCTGTTCGGAAAGCTCAACAAGCTTGCTTTTCGCGGCATCGAAAGCGCTACCGTGTTCTGCAAACTGCGCGGCAATCCCTACGTGGAACTGGTGCACTGGATTCACCAGATCCTGCAACTGCAGGATTCGGACCTGCATCGCATCGTCAAGCAGTTCAACCTCAACCCGTCGAACCTGGCGCGTGACATCACCGATGCGCTGGATCGACTGCCGCGTGGTTCGTCGTCCATCTCTGACCTGTCGAGCAACGTCGAGGAAGCAGTCGAGCGCGCCTGGGTATTCGCCACCCTGATGTTCGGCGAAGCCCAGGTACGCACCGGCTACCTGATCGTCGGCTGCATGCGCACGCGCAACCTGCGCAATGCCCTGGTGAACATCTCGGCCGAATTCGACAAGATCAAGCCCGAGGCCCTGGTCGAGAAATTCGCCGAGGTGGTCGGCGGTTCACCCGAAGACGGCTTGAGCGCCAACGACGGTTTCAAGATGGGCGGGGGCTCGGCGCCGGGCGAAGCCAGCGGTGCGATGTCGCCGGCGCAGATGGGCAAACAGGAAGCGCTGGCGCAGTTCACCATCGACCTCACCGCACAGGCGCGCGACGGCAAGATGGACCCGATCGTCGGTCGCGACGACGAGATCCGCCAGCTGGTCGACATCCTGATGCGCCGCCGGCAGAACAACCCGATGCTGGTCGGCGAGGCCGGCGTGGGCAAGACCGCGGTGATCGAAGGCTTCGCCATGCGCATCGCCATCGGCGACGTGCCGCCGCCGCTGAAGGACGTGCAACTGCGCGTGCTCGACGTGGGCCTGCTGCAGGCCGGCGCCAGCATGAAGGGCGAGTTCGAGAATCGCCTGAAGCAGGTCATCGAGGAAGTTCAGTCCTCGACCAGGCCGATCATCCTGTTCATCGACGAGGCGCACACCCTGGTCGGCGCCGGCGGCGCGGCCGGCACCGGTGATGCGGCGAACCTGCTCAAGCCCGCGCTGGCACGCGGCAACCTGCGCACGATCGGTGCCACCACCTGGGCCGAGTACAAGAAGCACATCGAGAAGGATCCGGCACTGACCCGTCGCTTCCAGACCGTGCAGATCGACGAACCCAGCGAGGAAAAGGCGATCCTGATGATGCGCGGCGTCGCCAGCGTGATGGAGAAGCACCACAAGGTGCAGATCCTCGACGAGGCGCTGGAAGCCGCGGTGAAACTGTCACACCGCTACATACCTGCGCGCCAGTTGCCGGACAAGTCGGTCAGCCTGCTCGACACTGCGTGCGCCCGTGTGGCGATCAGCCAGCATGCGGTGCCAGCCGAGGTAGACGACACCCGCAAGCGCATCCAGGCGCTGGAAACCGAGCTTGGCATCATCGCCCGCGAGAAGAACGTCGGCGTGAACGTGACCGCCCGCGAGGACAGCGCCAACGAAAAGCTGGCGACGCAGAAGGCGCGGCTGGAAACGCTGGAGGCGAACTGGGTCAAGGAGAAGGATCTGGTCGACAGGATCCTCGACATCCGTTCGAAGTTGCGTGGTTCTTCCGCGCCGGTCGAAGGCACCGGCAGCGCGCTGGAAGAGTCGGCCAACCAGGTTGCTGACGCCAAGGAAGCGCCCGCTGGCGAAGCGGCCCTTGCCGGTGACGATCGCGCGACCGCGCTGAAGGAACTGCAGGACTTGCAGGTCCAACTGGCCGAACTGCAGGGCGAACATCCGCTGATCCTGGCCTCGGTCGATCAGCAGGCTGTGGGTTCGGTGGTGTCGGACTGGACCGGCATCCCGGTCGGTCGCATGGTCAAGAGCGAACTCGAGACCGTGATGAACCTGGCCAGCCTGATGGGTGCCCGCGTGATCGGCCAGGATCACGCGATGGAGATGATCGCCAAGCGCATCCAGACCTCGCGTGCCGGCCTGGTCGATCCGAACAAGCCGATCGGCGTGTTCATGCTGGCCGGCACCTCCGGCGTCGGCAAGACCGAGACCGCGCTCGCCCTGGCCGAGGCACTGTACGGCGGCGAGCAGAACATCATCACCATCAACATGAGTGAATTCCAGGAAGCGCACACCGTCTCGACCCTCAAGGGCGCGCCCCCCGGCTATGTCGGCTACGGCGAAGGCGGCGTGCTTACCGAGGCGGTGCGGCGCAAGCCGTATTCGGTGGTGCTGCTGGACGAAGTCGAGAAGGCCCACCCCGACGTCCACGAGATCTTCTTCCAGGTCTTCGACAAGGGCGTGATGGAAGACGGTGAAGGCCGCTCGATCGACTTCAAGAACACCCTGATCCTGCTCACCACCAACGCCGGCACCGAGATGATCGCCGGCCTGTGCAAGGACCCGGAACTGATGCCCGACCACGAGGGCATGGCCAAGGCATTGCGCGAGCCGCTGCTGAAGATCTTCCCGCCCGCGCTGTTGGGCCGTCTGGTGACGATTCCGTACTACCCGCTCAGTCCCGAGATGCTGGGCAAGATCGTCAAGCTGCAGATCAACCGCATCAAGAAGCGCGTCGAGGCCCGCTACAAGATCCCGTTCGAATACAGCGAAGACGTGGTGAAGCTGGTGGTCGAACGCTGCACCGAGACCGAATCGGGCGGGCGCATGATCGACGCCATCCTGACCAACTCGATGCTGCCGGACATCTCGCGCGCGTTCCTCACCAGGATGATTGCCGGGGAGGACGTGGCGAAGGTGCAGGTGGGGGTGACGGACGGAGAGTTTTCGTACGCTTTCGGGTGACCGTCGGGCAAACGGCAGGTGATTGCCTTCCTCAAAGGACGAAGCGCGAAATCGCTGCAAGTCGACCGGACGTCTTCGCAGCGCGCGCTCCCCTTCACATCAGGGCAGTTGCGTGAGCCCGGAAACTCGGAGGATGACCGTCACCGCGCCCGGCTTGATCTGGCGCGGGCTTGCTGCGGACCTCAGGCGAAGGGATGCGAAGTTGAAGTTCCATTGGTGGGCATGACGTTGCCCATGTGCCGCGGGTACGCACCTTAGGGGCGGCCAGCGATAACCAGGAATCGATATGACTACGTTCACGGTGTACTGCCACGGTACCGGGTTCAACCGGGTAAAGGCGACGGAAAGCAATGAGCTGGTGGCCTGGTTTCATAACCATACGGACGGCTCGGAGGCGAGGCTGGCAGGGTCGCTGGTTACTCCGGGCAGCTATCTGATCAACGAGGGGCCCGGCTCGGGAATGGTTGGGGGCATCGCGCTTCCGCAGCAGGTCAACCCGATCACGGGCAATCGCATTTCGGGGTCGGGTGGTGGCGGCTCGTCGTTCAGCAAGGCGTTGGGTGGCAAGACCTCCACGTCGAAACTGACGCGCTCGAACAAGGTCGGCAACGCGCTGGGGAATCTCAGCGGACTCGGCTGGGACGAGAACGTGATCCGTACGGTCAACATCATCCAGGACATGATCTTCGAGCATGGCCAAGCCATCGATCGGGTGAACCTGGCGGGCTGGAGCCGTGGCGCGGTGACGTGCATCCGCATCGCGGCGGCCCTGAACGAGGTGTTCGGCAACGAGCTGGAGTGCAATATTTTCGGGGTCGACCCGGTCGCCGGGTTGAGTGCCGGCAAGACCATCGAGGACACCACACGACTGACCCCCAACGTGGCACGTTACATCGCGATCATTGCGATGCACGAGATGCGCAAGTCATTCAAGCCGCAGGACTGGAGTCGCCTGACTGTCGTCGATCCGGGCCGCACCACGGCGGTGATGCTGCCGATGCCGGGTGTGCACAATGCCCAGGTGATCCCGAACGAGCCTGCCTACGCCGCGTATATCACGCGGAACCTGGCCTGCGGATTCCTGCGCAGCCTCGGTACCTCGATCGATGGCGTTCCCTACAACTTCCTTTGCTCGGCAGCCGACATGTGCGAGGGGTACGCCCGCCTGGTCATGGGGCTTTCCGAACACAAGAGCTACCAGACCAGCGGGATGAAGAACCGCATCGTTGGCGGTGGATTGCGACGGCGTTCCGCCGCCAAGCATTCCAGGATGGATCTTTACACCCGCGGCGGCAAGGAAAGCTACTGGATCAACGAACATCACCGGGCCTGTTTCGCGGCCGCCTATCCCGGTGCCTATCAAACGATCTTCGAGGATGTCGGCAACGGCAACCTGCTGCTGTCCAAGGTCGACAGCCGCTTGTTCCAGGCCGTCGGAAGCAGCGCGTTCCTGCGTGATTCGCTGATGAGCAAAGGATTGCTGACGGACGATCCCACGTACACCGTCGAGGTTGGTGGTGGCCGCTATGCGGATCGCCGCGTCAGTGTCTGGCCGGCAACTTTCCCCTTGCACGCATGAAGCGCGGGGTGGGTTCGCTGTGCTCCGGACCAGACAGGTATGGAGATTTTTCTGCTTTTCATTGATGCCCGAGTGCCCGCGATGCGTGCGCTCCCACCCCATTGAAGGATGTCGAAATGGCCATTGAATACCACTCGCTCGGCGGGCAGAAAAAGGTCAACGAGATCGTGATGGCCGGCAGCCACGACGCCGCGATCAATTCGGGCGGCATCCGTGCCCGTACCCAGAGCAAGTCGATCTATCACCAGGCCAAGTGCGGCGTGCGCATTTTCGATATCCGCATTTCGGGTCAGCGAACCGGCCACGGCGGCGCCAAGCTTTCCGCGTTCCACGGCAAGAACACGCCGGAGTTGAAGTCGAAAAACGTGGGCGGAACCACCCGGAACATCGAGGTCACGCGCATGGTGCTCGGCGATTGGGGCATGGACCTGGACGACATCCTCGATGGCGCGTTCCGCTTCGTCGAGAAGTACCAGGACGAATTCCTGATACTCAAGTTCGACAAGTCGGCCAACTACGAGTTGATCCTCGAAGCTTGCCAGAGCAAGTTGAAAACCCGGCTCTACAAGAAGCCGGGCAATCTGGCCAACCATACCCTCGACGAAATGGGCGGCAAGGTGGTCTGCGGGTTCATGCCTGACGGCTTTTCCAAATTGAGCCAGGCGGGCGCGACGATTGCGGACGGTGCGGCACAAGTTGTCAGCCTCTATCCCCATGGCGTGATGCCCGACCATATCAACGGCCTCGTCTATTACGGGAAGGGTGGAACGGATATCGTGCAGCCTCTGGACTATGCATTCAGCTCTCCGGTGAAGGGGAAGTTCCTCCAGAACATCGACAAGCAGAGGCGCATTCTTGGCGACGCCAATACGGCGCATTACTCGCGTGACGTGCTCCGGATGATGTATTGGACGCAGACCGGCATGGTGCGAAGCATCAAGGGCAGGGACAAGAAAGCCTGGACCACGAATGGAAAGCAGCAACTGAAGCAGTTGTGGACGGAAGGTGGCTACAACTACATGAGCAACAGCGTTCCGGAGGCCTTTCCCCTGGATTCGCACGCCACGAATTTCCAGATATACCTGCCGAATTTCATCATGGTCGATTTTGCCGACGAGAACAAAGGACAGACGATCTACGATCTGAATCGGCTGAGTCGGGCCGACATCATTCAGTTGAACAACGGTATCGACAAGCCGGGCAATTCCGTCCAGTTCAACGTGTAAATCAATTCAGGGGCGCTTTCCGCGTCTGGGTGAGTCAGCTTGATTCCTCATCGGACGCGCAGGGATATCGGAAAGCAGAACCGCGAGGGTTTGCCTTCCATCTTGGGGCCATGGGACATGCCATCGAAGCCATTGAGCATGGGCGAGTTCAGAGCCATGGGTGAGCTGGCGCGTGCCCGCCAGCGGCTAGTCGCCAACATGTTCGGCGGCACCGGACTGAAATTCGGTACCAGGAGCAAGTTGTCGGTGGCGAAGGAATTACTGTCAAACGACTAAGGACGCCCGGTACGGCGCATAATTCATCCAATCATTGAGGGAGAGGGAAGCTCATGCCTCCAGCAGCGCGACTTACCGACATGCATGTCTGCCCGATGTTTACCGGACCGGTGCCACACGTGGGCGGTCCCATTTCCGGCCCGGGTGCGCCCACGGTGCTCATTGGGGGATTGCCCGCTGCTCGGGTGACCGACATGGCCGTCTGCGCCGGGCCACCCGACATGATCGCCATGGGCTCGTTCAAGGTGCTCATCGCCAACATGCCGGCGGCCCGCATGGGTGACATGATGGCGCATGGCGGAACCATCGTGCTCGGTTGTTTCACGGTGATCATCAACTGACCGGGGAAAGTCATGGAGACGCCGCGTGCTGCAGTGATCACCGGCCTTGATCGTTGGCGGGCGCCAGAGGGCGGATCGCCATCCCGCGAGCCGGGCGCCAGGCATTTGCCTGGGATGCCGGAGCTCGGCGGGTGAGCCGGTCATCCGCTGGTCGGGTCGGAAGCGGTCGCCGCGGCCCGGATCTGTCGCATCGCGTGATGAAGACGATGCGGCAGGCAATCGAAGCGCATCAGGCAGGCCGTCTCGACGAAGCCGAGGCCGGCTATCGACATGCCCTGCAGATGAAGGCGGGCCAACCCGACGCCTTGCATTTCCTGGGAGTCCTGCGTCACCAGCGCGGCGACAGCGATGACGGCACCCGATTGATCAGGATGGCGCTGCGCGCGGTGCCTGGTCACGCGGAAGCCCACAACAACCTCGGCAACATCCAGAAGGAGTCGGGACATCTCGCCGAAGCAGAAGCCTGCTACCGCCGGGCGCTGGCTTGCGTCCCTCATCATCTCGATGCGCTGGGCAATCTTGCCATCGTACTGGAGGCCCAGCGGCGGCCCACGGAAGCCCTCCGGTTCTATGAAGAGTTGCTGCAACAGGCACCCCGTCTTGGCCGCGCCCACATGCTGATGGGCTTGTTCAAGAGCAGTCATCTGGACGTGATCGAGGACCTGGCCGACGCCGTGGACTGTTTTCGGGAGGCCTGGCACTGCGACCAGACCGATACACGTGCCTTGCAGGAGCTGGGGGTGTCGCTGTACGTGCTGGGCCGGTGCGAGGAGGCGGTTGACGTCTACCGCGACTGGTTGTCGCGCGAGCCGAACCATCCCGTGCCGCGCCACATGCTGGCGTCCTGTGGTGGCGGCACGATGCCTGCCCGCGCGGATGACGCCTACGTACGGGAGATCTTCGACGGGTTTGCGGACAGTTTCGACGAGCAGCTGCTGGACCGCCTCGACTATCGTGCGCCGCAGGTATTGATGGAGCACCTGGTCGGCATGCTGGGCCCGCCCGCCGCCCGCCTGGATGTGCTCGATGCCGGTTGTGGCACCGGGTTGTGCGCGCCGCTGGTTCGCCCGTACGCGCGGCGGCTTCATGGTGTCGACCTGTCCGGCAAGATGATCGACAAGGCGCGCAGCCGCGGCGGCTATGACGCGCTGGAGGTCGCCGAACTGGGCCAGTTCCTGGGCAGCGGCAGCGGGTGCTGGGATCTCGTGCTGTCGGCGGACACCCTGATCTATTTCGGTGATCTGCATGAAGTCGTGCAGGGCACCCATGCATCGCTGCGGCCCGGCGGGGTACTGGCCTTCACGCTCGAAGTGCTGGAGGGTGACGACGATCGCGTCGAGTTGCATCCCAGTGGCCGCTATCAGCACAGCCGGCGTCACGTGCTGCAGGCGCTGGAGGCAGCGGGGTTCGGCGAAGTGCAGATGGCGGCGCACCCGCTGCGCAAGGAGCTTGGCCGGCCCGTGTCCGGCTGGGTGGTTCTGGCTCGTCGCGGCAACTGAAAGCAAAGGGCCTGCCAGACTGTGCGCCGCAGGACGGGCGCTGACGGGATATTCGCCTCTCCCGGGCTGGACGGGAATATGATAAACATTGGGGATTCGCAAGAACGCAATCGCGTGCTCGCTGGGGGAGATGGGAAATGACGAATCGGATGACACTGAAGTCAGACCTCGGTGACAAGCTGCTGCCTGCCAGTCTGTCTGGTGGCGAGCAGCTGGGGAGGCTGTTTTCCTACCAGTTGAAGCTGATCAGCACGGACAGCGAAGTGAAGCTGCTGCCTCTGCTCGGCAGCTCGATGACGGTCACCTTCGAGTCCGAGGGTTACAAGCGCTATTTCAGCGGCATGGTCTCGGAAATTTCGCAGACCGGGTTCGAAAGCTTCAAGGAAGAGCGATTTGCCGAGTACGCGGTGACGCTGGTGCCGAAGGCCTGGCTGCTGATGCACAAGGTCGATTGCCGCATCTACCTCAAGCAATCGGTGCCCGACATCGTCAAGGCGGTGTTGGCCGAATTCGGCTATGGCGACGTGAAGCTGAGCCTGAGCGGCAACTATCCGGCCCGCGACTATTGCGTGCAGTACCGCGAGGATTACTTCAACTTCATCAGTCGGCTGATGGAGCAGGAAGGCATCTACTACTTCTTTCAGCACACCGATGGCGTGCACACCATGGTGCTCGCCGACTCGCTGGGGGCGCATGCCACCACCAGCGGGTACGCACAACTTCCGTATCGTCCGCAGGCCGGCGGAAGCCGCGCGGCGCTGGAGGTCTCGATCACCGACTTTTCATCGGCCCGATCGGTGCAGACGACCAAGTATTCGCTGACCGATTACGACCCGATGAAGCCGAAAACTTCGCTGCTGGGGGAGGAAACGATCAGCAACGCCGACGAAAACCACGCCGTCAACGGACTGGAGTCGTTCGACTTCCCCGGCGATCACGAGACCAGCGACGCGGGCAAGCACTACGCCCAGGTACGTCTCGAATCGATCAACGTGGCGCAGTCGCTGTGCTCGGGCTCGACCAACGCGCCGGGACTGTTGACTGGCGCGCTGTTCAAGCTGACCAAGTTCCCCCGCGCCGAACTGAACCAGGAGTACCTGGTCACCGGATCGACCGTGCACATCGAGAACGCCGCGCGCACCTCCGGTGGGTCGGATGGCGAGCTGTTCTTCTGCAACTTCTCGGTGATCAGCAGCCGCCAGCCGTTCCGCACCATGCAGACGGCGATCAAGCCGATGGTCGTCGGCCTGCAGACCGCCGTGGTGTCGGGAAGCGACAAGGCCGAAGACATCTCGGTGGACAAGTACGGCCGCATCCAGGTGACGTTCCACTGGAACAAGTCGGACAAGAAGAATGCCCACATTTCCTGCCCGGTCAGGGTGGCATCGTCCTGGGCCGGCAAGAACTGGGGCGCCGTGCACATTCCCCGGGTCGGGCAGGAAGTGGTGGTCAGCTTCCTCGAAGGCGACCCGGATCGCCCGCTGGTGATCGGCAGCGTCTACAACGCCGACAACCTGCCGCCTTACGCGCTGCCCGACAACAAGACCCAGAGCGGCGTCAAGAGCCGCAGCCATGAAGGCGGTGGCGCGGACGACTTCAACGAAATCCGCTTCGAGGACAAGAAGGGCAGCGAGGAGCTGTTCCTGCACGCGCAGAAGGACATGCGCGAGGAAGTGGAGAACGATCATTTCGTGCAGATCGACCACGACGAGAAGATCACCATCAAGAACGACCAGACCGAGGACATCACCGGCATTCGCACGGCGACGGTGGGCAAGGACGACAAGCTGGACGTCAAGCAGAACGGCACCACCACGATCGGCCAGAAGTTCAAGCTCGATGCGGGCACGGAGATCGAGCTGGTCACGGGTGCTTCGAGCATCGTCATGAAAAGCGATGGCTCGATCACGATCAAGGGCGTCAACATCACGATCGACGGCAGCATGAAGATCGCCGCCAAGGCTGGCGTCAACATGGACCTCGGTGCAGGCGTATCGCTGAAGGCCCATTCCGACGCGCAGGTCGAAGTGGCCGGCGGCGCCATGACGACGGTCAAGGGCCCGATGCTGATGCTCAAGGGCGAGGCGATGACGCAGATATCCGGCGGCATCATCATGATTGGCTAGGTTGGAGAGCACGTCGATGTCATCTGTCATGCAAGCATCCGTCCAGATGGAATTGTCCGAGCCGGCCAGTGCGCTGCTCACCCCCGACATGACCGCGCAGGCCGCCGTGCAGGCGCTGGTGGCGGCCGGGCAGGTGCAGGATGCGTTGAAACTGCTGGCCCGGATGCTGCCCAAGCGATACGCCGTGGCCTGGCTGTGCCAATGCGCACGCGACCAGGTACTGGACCCGGAAGACAAGGCCGGTGCCTCGCTGGCCGAGAAGTGGGTGCGCGAGCCGAACGAAAGCAATCGGCGCGCCGCCTTCGAGTTCGCCAACGCGGGTGGTTACAAGTCGGCTGGCGCCTGGGTGGCGGCGGCGGCGGGCTGGTCGGGCGGCAGTCTGGCGCCGGCTTCGCAGGAAACCCCGGTGCCCCCGGCCGACCATCTCACGGCCTGCGCCGTCGTGGCGGCGATCAACATGCTGGCTGCCTTGGTGAACGAGAAATTCGAAAGCCGTCGTGCCGCCTTCATCGAGCCGGCGATGAACCTGTTGAACGGGGTCGCCGGCGCCACCTGAGTTGCCGCGGGGCGAGCCAAGGAAAGGGGGTCGAGCCGACATGACCTTGCCCGGCGTGGCGTGGGGCGATACGATTGTGGACGGCAGATTTTTTGTGAGTTGCCGGCTGTAGTGGCCGGTCGCGCGTCGGTTTCCCGGTAGGTGGTTCGCAGTTTCGGGCACTACGGTAGTGCTCGGCTCGGGGCGGGAATGGAAGGTTGGAGGGGCAGGATGCTCGGTCGTGGATGTGGAAGTCCCAGTGCCAAATATGGTTGTGAACCCGGTTCACGGCCTTGCCGCGATCAGTCGCTGGTCTTCATGTGGGTTCGAAACCTGGTTCACTGCATGAGCCGTGATGATGCGTTCGTCACCGCCGTGCCGATCTGACAGTTGCTGGGGAAATACGCGTGCCGATGTCGCAGAGCCTGATCCTTGCAGTCGCTGGCCGTCAGGCTGCCCAGTTCGGCAGCCGAAGCAGCAAGGCGTTCGAGGGGGCGGGTGGAAGCATCGGACGTTCCGAGGATTGCGATTGGGTGCTCAGTGCATCTGGCGTGTCGCGTGTCCACGCGATGATCCGCTTCCTCAACGGCATGTATTTCATCGAGGATCGCAGCACCAACGGCATGCTGCTCAATGATGCGCCGCTGATCAAGGGCGATCCCTCGGCGTTGAAGAACGGCGATCGCCTGCTGATCGATACCTTCGAGGTCGAAGTGCGCCTGCAGGACGCGGGCAGCTCGACCGCGTTGCCTGATTTGTCCCCGCCGCCTTCGGCGCCATCCATTCCGGCGGGGTCCATCCCTGCGGGGGCGCTCGACCCGCTGGATTTCGGCTTGCTCGATATCGCTCCCCAGGCGCCTGCATATCCGCCGGCGATGGGCGGCGGCATTCCGCTCGACGCCGACCTGATTCCCGGCGCCGTGTCACCCGCGTCGGGCGGCGAGCTTGATCCGTTGAGTTTTCTGGGCTCTTCGGAGAGCACCTCCGGACTGCTTTCCGGCGCCACCACCGGCAATGCCAGTTCGAGCTGGAACCACTCGTCCAGCACGGAAGATTTCTTCCATCCGCCGATGACGACCGAGCAACGGCAGTCCACCGCGAACGCGCTGCCGGAGAACTGGGACCTGACCATGGGCGACTTTTCGTCGCCGCCAAGTCCGGCGCCGGCGCCGGTCATGCCGCCACCCGCAGCCGTGGCGCCGCCTCCGGTGGTCGCGCCGCCGACCCATGCGCCGCCGGTGGCCGCGTACATGCCGCCTCCGGCGGCTTCGACGGCCTTGCCCACGGATGTCGACCAGATCTTCCGGGTCGTCGTCGATGGCGTGATGGACGTGCTGCGCGCGAGGGCGGAGATCAAGAACACGTTCCGCCTGCCGGTCACGATCATCCAGCGTTCCGAAAACAACCCGCTGAAGTTCGCGCCCAATCCGGAGGATGCGCTGGCCAAGATCATGGCGCCCTCGAACGGCGCCTTCATGTCGGGGACAGCGGCCTTCGAGGATGCCTTCGACGACATTCGTTGCCACCAGATGGCCATGCTCGCCGGCGTCCGCGCCGCGTTCGAATCCCTGCTGGTGCATTTCAACCCGGACCGCTTCGAACAGGAAACCGATGGCGCGAAGCGGTCGGCATTCGCCGGCAAGGGCAAGTACTGGGAAAAGTACCGCGAACACTTCGAAGGTCTCTCGCGTGATCCCGACGAATGCTTCCGGCGCCTGTTCGGCGACGAGTTCGCACGGGCTTATGAAGAACAGTTGTCACGCCTGAAGTCGGCGCGGAGAATGCAGAAGGCACATCACTAGCGGCGCCGGGGGGCATTGCAGGTCGCAGATCGAAGGACGGATTCAGGGGACGTGCCGGCACGCTGATGGCCGGCACCGACACACCCGGCAATGCTGTCGGGGACTCACAGGGGCAGGTGCGACGCATGACGGATATGAACAAGGTCGTCTGGAGCGAGGGACTCTTCCTTCGGCCCCAGCATCTGCAGCAGCAGGAACGCTATCTCGAGCGCTTCGTGGAACTGCGCGCCGGCAGTCTGCGCCCTTACACCTGGGGCTTTTCGGAACTGGAACTGGAGACCGATCTGCTGGCGATCGGCAAGCTCGGGATCAAGCGCGCCCGCGGCGTGTTCCCCGATGGCACGCCGTTCTGCATGCCCGCGGACGACCCGCTGCCGTTGGCGCTGGAGGTCGATGGCAACTGGCGCGACCAGACGGTGTTCCTGACCTTGCCGTTGCGCTCGCCGGCACAACCGGACAGCGGGCGCCCCGAGGCACCTGCCGAAAAGCTGTTCCGTTTCCGCGTACGCGAAACCGAGGTGCGTGACGCCTCGGGCAGCGTCGACGGGATGACGGCGTTGGAGGTGGGCGGTCTCAACAGCCGGCTGTTGCCGCAATCGCAACCGCTGGAGGGCCTGGCCCAGATTCCCGTGGCGCGGATCGTGGAGTGTCGTTCCGACCGGCGGGTGATCCTCGAAGAGGCGTTCATGCCGACGGCGCTGAGCTGTCATGCCGCACCGAAGCTCACCACCTTCCTCACCGAGCTGCTTGGCCTGCTGCACCAGCGTGGCGAGGCGCTGGCCAGCCGCGTGGCGGTGACCGACCGCGGCGGCGCCGCCGAGATCGCCGACTTCCTGTTGCTGCAGGTGGTCAACCGCTACCAGCCACTGATCGCCCATCTTGCCGCCGCGCCGATCCTGCACCCGGAGGACTTCTACCGGGTGCTGACCGAGATGGCCGGCGAGTTGTGCACGTTCACCGCGCCGGGCAAGCGGCCGCCGGCATTTCCGCCGTATCGGCACGAGGCGCTGTACGAGAGTTTCGAGCCGCTGATCCAGGCCCTGCGCAGCAGCCTGAGCGCGGTGATGGAGCAGACGGCGATTCCGATTCCGCTGCAGCAGCGCAAGTTCGGCGTGTGGGTGGCCGTGGTGCCCGATCTCAGCCTGGTCGACAGCGCCGCGTTCGTGCTGGCGGCCAAGGCGGACATGAAGTCCGAAGACCTGCGCCGGCAGTTGCCCGCGCAGTCGAAGATCGGTCCGGTGGAAAAGATCCGCGACCTGGTGAACCTGCAGCTCCCCGGCATCCCGGTGGCGCCGATGCCGGTCGCGCCGCGCCAGATTCCCTACAACTCCGGCTACCTGTATTTCGAGTTCGACAAGAATTCGCCGATGTGGCGGGCCTTGAAGACGTCGGGCGGCATCGCCTTCCACTTCGGTGGCGAGTTCGCCGGTCTCGACTTGCAACTGTGGGCGATCAGAGGTTGAGCGCATGAACAGCAACGGTCCCCATGACGACGATCCCATGCGCGATGCGACGGTGGTCCGTCCGCGCGGAGCACCGCCGGCGCCCATGCCCGCCCCGCCACCGACTGCAGCGCCCGTCGCACCCGCGGCAGCTGCACGCGGCCCGGTGTCGCGCGCCGAGATGGCCCCTCCGGCCGCGATCAGCGACTTTCTGGGCGGCGGTCTCAACGCCCTGGTGCAGGCCGCCAGCCCGCTGCTGCTGCTGGCCGTACAGTTGCGCAACAGCGTGTCACAACCCGATGCGGCTCATCTGCGCGAGCAGGTGATTGCCCAGGTCCGTCAGTTCGAAAGCAACGCGCAGGCCGCCGGCATCGTCGCCCAGACCATCACCGCGGCGCGCTACGTGCTGTGCTCGACGCTGGACGAATCGGTGATGAACACGCCGTGGGGGCAGCAGAGCGGTTGGGCGGCGAAGACGCTGCTGGTGGTCTTCCATGGCGAGTCGTACGGTGGCGAGAAATTCTTCATCATCCTCGACCGGCTGTGTGCCGATTTCTCGAAACACATCGACCTGATCGAACTGATGTACATCTGCCTGGCGCTCGGCTTCGGCGGGCGCTACCAGATCGAAGCCGATGGTCGCGCCAAGCTGGCCGACATCCAGGAAGAGCTGTACCGCCGGATCAAGGCACAGCGCCCGCCCGCGGCAGAGGAACTGGCGCCGCACTGGAAGGGCATCGAGGATCGGCGTAATCCGCTGGTGCGCCACGTTCCGCTTTGGGTGATCCTGGCCGCAGGCGCCTGCCTGCTGCTGGGCGCCTTCCTGTATTTCTTCACGCGGTTGAACGAATTGTCGTCACCGGTCAGCGCGCAGGTAGTGCAGATCGGCCTGAAAACCGCGGTGCCGCCGGACGACGCGCAGCGTCGCCAGGCCCAGCCTAAGGTCGAGCGCAAGAGCCTGAAGCAGCTGCTGGCGCCGGAGGAGCAGGCTGGCGCCCTGACGGTGGACGAGAAGCCGGACGGTTCGGCGCTGGTCCGCCTCAATGCCGCCGCCATGTTCGCCTCCGGCGGCACCGAGGTGGCCGACAAGCAGGTTCCGATGCTGCATGCGATCACCGCCGCGCTGAACCAGGTTCCCGGGCGGGTCGTGGTGGTGGGCCACACCGATGACCAGCCGGTGCACTCGCTGCGTTTCAAGGACAACTACGCGTTGTCCGCCGAACGCGCAAGGTCGGTGCTGCAGATACTCGGCGAGGGTATCGACAACAGCGGGCGGCTGGAATCCAGCGGCGCGGGTTCCTCGCAACCGATCGCATTGCCGCCCGACCTGCCGGCCAATCGTGCGCGCAATCGGCGCGTCGAAATTCTCTACAGCCCGGAGGACTGAACATCGTGGGCAAGCTTCTTGCGTTGTTCAAATCCCGCCTGTTCATCACCCTCGTCGGCTTGCTGTTGCTGTCGTTGCTGATCTGGTTCGGCGGCCCCTACCTCGGCTTCGGCGAGTCACAGCCGCTGGCCAGCCCGGTGGTCCGCTTGCTGGTGATCATCGTGATCGTGGTGATCTGGGCGGTCTGGTTGCAGCTGCAACAGATGCGGGTGCGCGGCAAGGCCAAGCAGATGGCCAGCGACCTGAGCGATCAGGGCACCGCCCAGGCCGGCGGCGAGCGTGACGACCGCTCCGCCAACGAGCGGGCGCAATTGCAGAACCGCTTCCAGGAGGCGGTAGAAACCCTGCGCAAGAATCGCAGCGGCGGAACCAATCTCTACGCGTTGCCCTGGTATGTGGTGATCGGGCCGCCGGGGTCCGGCAAGAGCACGCTGCTGCAGAACTCGGGCCTCAACTTTCCGCTGTCGAACAAGTTCGGCAAGGAAGCGATCCGCGGCGTCGGCGGTACGCGCAACTGCGACTGGTGGTTCACCGACGAGGCGGTATTCCTCGACACCGCCGGTCGCTATACCACCCAGGACTCCGACCGCGGCGCCGATGCTTCGGCCTGGACCGAGTTCCTCAACCTGTTGCGCAAGTACCGCAAGCGCCGCCCGATCAACGGCGTGATCGTGGCGATGAGCCTGTCCGACCTGCTGACCCTGGATGCGAATGGCCGCCAGCAGCACATCCAGGCGGTTCGCCAGCGCCTGGACGAACTGGCCAAGCACCTGCGCATCGGCGTGCCGGCCTATCTGGTGTTCACCAAGTGCGACCTGGTCGCCGGCTTCACCGAGTTCTTCGACGACCTCAATCCCGAGTTGCGCAGCCAGGTCTGGGGCATGTCGTTCGCGGTCGACAAGACCATGGACGGCAGCGCGGCGAAGCAGTTCCTCGAAGAATTCAACCTGCTGCTGGATCGGCTCAACACGCGCATCCTCGATCGGCTCCACGGCGAACGCGATCGCACCCGGCGCGCGGCCATCCTGTCGTTCCCGCAGCAGCTCGGCGCTCTGCGCGACATCACGCGGCAGTTCGTCGAAGGCGTGTTCACCGGCCATCAGTACGACGCGCCGTTGCTGCTGCGTGGTGCCTACTTCACTTCGGGCACGCAGGAAGGCACGCCGATCGACCGCATGATGGGCGCGGTGGCACGCACCTTCGGGCTGGACGCCTCGCGCCTGCACGTGCCTGGCGCCCAGAGCCGCACCTTCTTCGTCGAGCGCCTGCTTCGGGACGTGCTGTTCAAGGAATCCGGCTTTGCCGGCACCAATCCGAAGCTGGAGCGCCAGAAGACCCTGCTGCAGGCGGCCGCGTACATGGGCGTGCTGCTGGCCTGCGGCCTGCTGATCCTCGGCCTGGCCAGCAGCTACCGGCGCAACGGCGCCTACCTGGGCCAGGTGCAGGCGGCATTGCAGAAGTATCCGGCGCAGAGCGACGCGTCGCTGGCACCGAACCAGCAGGCCTATTTCGCGATGGTGCTGGAGCGGCTGGAGGCGCTGTCCAGTGCGGTGGATGTCGCCGAGCAGCACAAGGGCGACGTGCCGCTGTCGATGCGTTTCGGCCTGTATCAGGGCAATGCGGTCGGCGACGAAGTGCGTGACGCGTACTATCGCGAGCTGAACGCGCTGCTGCTGCCTGGCGTGGCCTCGCAGTTCCGGGCCGGTCTGGCCGCGAATGCGGGCGATCCGCAGATGCTCTACTACTACCTCAAGGGCTACCTGATGCTGGGCCAGCCCGAGCATCTGGATCACGACCAGATCGTGGCGCTGGCGGCGATCGAATGGCGGCGACTGTTCCCGTCCGATCCCGTGCTGCAGAAGGCGCTGACCAAGCATTTCGATGCGCTGGTCGGACACGAAGGGCGGCTGCGCGCGCTGAACCTGGATGCCAGCCTGGTGGAACAGGCGCGCAACACGCTGCGCACCGCGGATCTGGCCACGCTGATCTACGGCAACATCAAGTTGAATGCGGACAGCGGTGCGTATCCGCCGCTGCGACTGGACAAGGAGCTGGGGCTGCTCGGCAACGTCTACCGGCGCAAGAGCGGTGCGCCGCTTTCGGAACCGTTGCCGGCGCTGTTCACGCAACCGGTATTCAAGGATGAAGTCGACAAGGGCATCGATCAGGCGGTCACGCAGTTCGCCGCCGATGACTGGGTATTCGGCGCCACCAAGATCGATTCGTTGCAGAAGGCCCGGCTCGCCCAGCATGTGCTGGCACTCTACGAGCAGGACTACATCAAGGCCTGGGATGACATCCTGGCGGATCTGGAGCTGCAGCCGATCGGCAACATCCAGGATGCCAGCACCATCGCGGCCAAGCTGGCCGGCCCCAACTCGCCGATGAAGCTGCTGCTGAAGGTGGTGAGCGACAACACCCACGACCTGATGCGCGCACCGCCCGCCGATGCGAAGGACAAGGCCGAGGACGTGGCCAAGAAGCTGGCCCAGAAGAAGGCGACCCAGTCCGCCCTGGCGCGCGCGCTCGCCCAGGCCGGCGCCGGGACCGCCGCGCCGGGTGACGATGCGGCAGCCGCCAAGCCGGGGCAGGTGATCAGCGACCACTTCGAGCAGATCAACAAGTTGAGCGAAGGTGGCCCGGGCGCCGCGCCGATCGATCAGACGCTCAAGGTGCTCGACGATCTCAGCAAGACCTTGCTGACCATGGGCGATTTCAGCTCGGCCGCGGGCCAGCCCAATCCGCAACTGCTGATGG
This sequence comes from Rhodanobacter sp. Root179, assembly GCF_001428465.1. Lineage (NCBI taxonomy): Bacteria > Pseudomonadati > Pseudomonadota > Gammaproteobacteria > Lysobacterales > Rhodanobacteraceae > Rhodanobacter > Rhodanobacter sp. Root179. Next base: position 52,418 of record NZ_LMHR01000069.1, read on the forward strand.
CGCAGCAGGCGGCCGGCCAGCTGCCGGCACCCGCTTCGGGCTGGTTTGCGGCGCTGACCGGCAAGAGCCAGGCGCTGGTGGCCAGCGGCACCAAGGGCGCTCTCGACGATCAGTACCAGCAGATGGTGGCCAAGGACTGCGCCGACTACACCCGCGGGCGCTACCCGTTCTCGCCGTCCAGCAACAACGATATCCCGCTGCAGAACTTCGGCGAGATGTTCGGCTATGGCGGGCGCTTCGACGGTTTCTACAACCAGACCGTGGGCAAGCTGATCGATGCCAGCGGCCGCAACTGGCAGTGGAAGACCGGCCCGGGCGCGATCAGCGGTTCGGCCGGCATGCTGGCGCAGCTGCAGGGTGCCGACCGGATCAAGCAGATGTTCTTCCGCAGCGGCAACATGCCCGAGGTCGACTTCACGCTGCTCGCGCCGGTGCTCGACGCCGGCATCGGCAAGCTGGTGATCGAGGTCGATGGCCAGAAATACGAATACCAGTCCGGTGGCTCGACCATGGCCACCATGAAGTGGCCGGGACCCACGCCGGGTCATGTCTCGATCTCCGCCTACGACACCGCGGGGACCCTGCTGACCACCTTCGACTATCGCGGCGACTGGGCGTTCTTCCGGGCGCTGCAGGCGGCGAACCTGCAGAAGCAGTCCGATCTGCGTTTCGTGGCCAGTTTCAACTTCGGTGGCCATGTCGCCAAGGTGACGGTCCAGGCCAACAATCTGAAAAACCCCTTCCTGAGCAACGCGCTGTCCAGTTTCCGGTGCGGGGGCTAGACGCATGCCGACTTCCGTCGCGGGCTTTTTCGGAAAGCTGCCTTGCGCGGGAGACTTCGTGCAGCGCCGGCTGCCATCGGCTTTCGTCGATGTCTGGGACAGGCATTTCGAAGAGGCGGTGGCGGCCAGCCGTGCCGAACTGGGCGGCGGCTGGCATGACGCTTACCACGCCAGTCCGGTGTGGCGCTTTCTTTTCGCCCCGGGAGTGTGCGGTGATTCCGCCTGGTTCGGGATCATGGGGCCTGGCGTGGACCGGGTGGGGCGCTGCTTCCCGATGGTCATCGCCGCCCCGCTCGGCGCGGACATCGCATCCGGCACCCGCGCGCTGACCGAGGCGAAAGCCTGGTCCGACGCGGCCGAGCAGGTGCACGCCACGGCGCAGTGCGACGCCCGCATCAGCGTGGAGGCGTTCGACGAGCAGGTGGCTGCCTTGGGTGACCCGCTGGCGAGGGCGTCGTCGCCGGCCTCTACGTCGCTGCGCGACGTCGACTGGAATCGCGCGACACACTGGCGCCTGCCCCTCGGCGGGGCCTCCTCGCCGGAGCCGTTCCTGGGCGAAGCGTGGGAGCGTCTGGCCGCCGTCCCGGGTCCGTGGTGCTTGTGGTGGACGGCAGGTAGCGAACGTGTTCCGGCATGTGTGCTGGCCACCCGCGGATTGCCGGCGGCATCCGCCTACGTGACCTTCCTGGATGCGCAACACGGCACCGCGGCGTGGCAATCGCCGATGGCTTTCGAACGATCGGCGCCGCGCGCGGTACCGATGCCGGAACGCGCGGACAGCCTGCTCGACGACCTCATGGCGGCAGCGCCGGCCGCCCCGGTGTCGGCCATGCCGCCGCCACCACCATCGACACCTTCCGGTGCATGGCTGCCTGATGATCCGGATCTGCTGGCCGATCTCGTCGGGACGTCCGAAGTGGCGAGCTTGGCACCGCCGGTCCCGCCAGTTCCGTTGGTTGCCCCGGTGGCTCAGGCAACGTCAGCCGGGGAGAGGGACATCGTCGCGGCCGTCACCGTGGTGGAACGAACGGACTGCGGGCTGACCGTGCTGTCGGCCGAGGTCGGCATGGCCGATCCTCGCCAGCGTGCGGTCGGCGAGGTGTCCGGAATCATCCGCACGATGTCGTGCAGCGACCTGATCGGCGGCATGCATTCGCTGCGCAGGCAGTTGCTGATGCTCAATCCGCCGTTGCGTCGGGCCAGCGAGGACCTGATCGACCCGGTGCTGGAGGACTGCGCGGTGATCGCCGCCCACGTCGTCGCGGGTCAGGCCGGCTTGCTGCGGATTGGCGCCGCGGGCGCCTGGCACTGGCGCCATGGACGCGCGCAGCCCCTGTTCGCGCAAGCCGACGATCCCCTGCCCGGTGGCGCGGACGACGGTGAGTTCGACGACCTGTTGTTCAGCAGCGTGGTGCCCGGTGCTCCCGGGCTGGGCGCGTCGGAGCAGCCACTGTGCGGAGAGGTTCGCTGCGAGCTCGTCGCGGGTGATCGCCTGTTGCTGATGGCGGGCGAGTCCTTGTTGCACCTGTCACCGGACGTCGTGGCCAGCCATCTCGCGCTGCCCGTCGACGAAGCACGCCTGCGGCTGGCGAATGCCGCGGGACTGGGCGTGGATGCGGCAAGGTGGCCGCTGACGATCATCGAGGTTGGTGCATGATGACCCGCTATGTTTCGGCCGGACGCACGGTGACCGGAAAGGTGCGCAAGCACAACGAAGACTCCATTCTCGTGCGCGACGAAGTCGGCCTGTGGGTTGTCGCCGACGGACTGGGCGGCCATTCGGCAGGCGACTACGCCAGCTCGATGATCGTCGAGCGCCTCGGTGCCTTGCCCCGTTCCGGCAGCGCCCTGGACTTCATCGAAGCGATCGAGGACACGCTCTCCCAGGTCAATGCCGAACTGTTGCAGACCGCCGCCACGCGAGGGGTTGACCTGATCGGATCCACCGTCGTGGTGCTGGTGCATGACGGCGACTACATGCTGTGCGGATGGGTGGGAGACAGCCGCGTCTACTGTTTCGAGGATGGCCAGCTGCGTCAGATCACCCGCGATCACGTGCATGGCGGCGATGATGATGTCACCCATTTTGGCGCCCCGGCGGCGCCGGCTCAGGCGGGCTCGGGCGTCCTCACGCGTGCGGTGGGTGCGGAGGAACACTTGTTCGTCGACTGGGTTGTCGCGGGCAATCGGCCCGGCATGGGCTTCGTGCTTTGCTCTGACGGCATCAACAAGGAAATGTCCGATGCCGAACTCGACGACGAATGCCGTCGCCACCCACAACCGCAGGATCTCGTCGCCAGCCTGTTCGACCTGGCGATGAGCCGCGCCGGACGGGACAACATCTCGGCCGTCGTCGTTCGCATCCAAGAATGAAGAAAACCTCCCACTCATGAATTCCATAGCCGAACTGGTTTCCGCCTACCAGGCCGACAAGCTCAAGCTCGCCGCCCTGTTCGACGCACTCGGTGCGCGCGGAGCCGTGTCCGAGGCGCAATACCATGCTGAACAGGAGTGGCTCGAACAGCAGCGTGATGCCGGTGCGCTCGATTCGATGGTGGCCAAGGCCCTGTTGGCCAAGCTGGCGTCCGTACAGGCTTCCCCGGCAGACGCGTCGCATGACGAAGACGTTACCCAGGTAAAGCCCGCCACGCAGCGTCCTGCGCCGGTCGCTCCGGCGGCTCCGCCGACCGGAGCCGGCAGTGATGACGCGACCCGGGTGCAGCTCGCTTCCCGTCCGCCAGCCCCGCCGCTGGATGATGTCACCGTGGTCAAGCCCACCTCGCGTCCGGTCCAGTCGCCGGCGGCAGACGACGAAGCCACCATGGTGAAACCGGCCTCGGCCGCGCCACGGGAACCGACCGAAGGGCAGACTGTCGGCGCGACCGGCACGCAGGGCACCCGGCAGGGGATGACCGGCACCAGTTCCAGCATGAGCAGCTCCAGCTGGAACCACATCGCCGAAGGCGATGCGTCCGACTTCGTCACCGTCGGTTCGCTGCTGAAGGGACGTTTCTACCTCGAGAAGGAGATCGGCCGCGGCGGCATGGGCGTGGTGTTCAAGGCCCGCGACGAGCGCAAGGTGGAAGCCCGTGACCGTGACCCCTACGTCGCCGTCAAGATCCTGAACGACGAATTTCGCCGCCATCCCGACTCGCTGATCTCGTTGCAGCGCGAGTCGCGCCGCTCGCAACAGCTGGCGCACGACAACATCGTGCGCGTCTACGACTTCGACAAGGACCGCACCATCGTCTTCATGACGATGGAGTACGTCGACGGCTCCGATCTCAAGCAGCTGATTCGCGAGAAGGCCTACAACGGCATGCCGCTGGCGCAAGCCCGGCCGCTGATCGAAGGCATGGCGCGGGCGCTCACGCGCGCCCACTCGGCCGGCGTGGTCCATTCGGACTTCAAGCCGGCCAACGTCATGGTCACCCGCGAAGGCGTGCCGAAGGTATTCGACTTCGGCATTGCCCGCGCCGGCAAGCACATGGGCGATGCCGTCGGCGAACAGACCGTGTTCGACGCCGGTACGCTGGGCGCGCTTACCCCGGCCTACGCCAGCCTGGAGATGATCCGGGGTGAAGACCCGGTGCCCGGCGATGACGTCTACGCACTGGGTTGCGTGACGTTCGAACTGCTCACCGGCAAGCATCCGTACGACAAGGCCAGCGCCGAAGTGGCGATGAAGGAAGGCCGCAAGCCGCCACCGGTGAAGGGGCTGACCAAGCATCAGTACAAGACGCTCTGCGCCAGCGTGGCCTTCACCAAGGCGCAGCGCCTGAAGAGCGCCAACGAGCTGATCGAAGGCCTGCGCGACGTGGGCGCGCGCGAACGCGCACTGCCGTACCTGCTGTACGGCGTGCCGGCCATTCTGATCATTGCCGGCGGCGCCTGGGCATGGACGACCTACCAGCGCAATCATCATCTGGCCGAGGTGATCGCCCGTTTCACCATGACGCGTGCCGACCACTACGCGGATGAAGGCCAGGCCCTGCAGGCCCTCGACACCCTGAACGACGACGACCGCAAGCGTACGATCATCGATCAGGGCGAATTGATCCAGAGCTACCTGCTCGGCCGCATCGACGCCTACTGGAATCCGGCCAGGGACCGTTACGACTATGCCGGCACCCAGAAGGTGTTCAAGCTGCGCGACGACCTCAAGCTTTACTCGCCAGCGCTGGATATCAAGCGCACCGAGGTGGAGAAGCAGCGCAACGACCTGCTCAACTCGCTCGATACCAAACTGACCGACCAGATCAGCGCCGACGCGATTTTCGAGAACCAGCCGGACAACGTCGTCACCACGCTGACCCGCATCCGCGCGATCGATCCGAACAGTGCCCTGCTGAAGAACGCCGAACTGGAGTTGAAGTACGACACCGCCATCGGCAAGTCGATCGACGCAGGGCGTGTCGACGAGGCAACCGTCGAACTCAAGCTGGCAAGCAGCCTGTTCCCCGATTCGGCGAGACTGAAGCAGCGCAGCGCGCAGCTCGATGAAATCGGCAAGGCGCTGGCGGCGCAACGGCTGCAGGAGCAGAAGGCGCAGGCGCTGCAACAGCAGCGGGAGCAGGGCTTGCAGACGCTCACCGGCTTGCTGGACCAGCCGGTCAGCGCCGATGACTGGCGGGCCAAGGTGGCCACGGCCTATCACGATGCGGCCAGCCTGCTGGGAGACGATCCGCGACTGGCGGCGCAGACGGCGCGGCTGAAGGATGTTCTGGAAGCCCAGGCAAAGGAAAGGCAAGGCGCGGGCGACCTGCCGGGTGCGATCAGCATTGCCGGCTTCGGCATCGATCTGTTCCCGGGCGACTCCAGCTTGTCGGCGACGCGGCAGGCCTTGCTGGAACAGCAGAACCAATTGGCGCAGAAGGCCGCCAGCGAAGCACAACGCACCGCGTTGGCGAAGAGCCGGGTAACCGACCTGCTCGCCAGCCCCCAGGCCACGGTGGTCTGGCTGCAGGACGTCAGGAGCGCCCTGAATACCGCACGCACCCAGATCGGCGCCGATTCTCCGGACTACGCGGCCGTGAAGGCCCAGGCCGATGCCGGCCTGATCAAGCTGGCGCGCGACCAGATCGCCGGCGGCAACCTGGATGCGGCCGAGCGGGTCGGCCAGGCCGGCCAGCAGATCGATCCCGCGGAAGCCGGCTTCGCCAGGGTGCTGGCCGACGTGGCCGCTTCCCGTTCGGCGGCGCAACAGAAGACCTTGCAGCAGCAGACGCAGGCACTTGCCGACGCACGCACCACGCTGGCCAGCCTGGGCGCGAAGCCGACCCTGACACCCGACTGGCAGCGTGACGTGGCCACCGCGATGGCCACGCTCGGCGCCGACAAGTCTCCCGAAACCGAACGGGCGGTCAACGCGCTGGGTGCGGCCATCGCGGCGGAAGCCGCGCGGCTGGCTGACCCGCAGCATCTGCCGCAGGCAAGGATCGCGGTCGATTTCGGCCTGAAGTACGTACCGAAATCGGCCGAGCTGATCGCGCAGGGTGCGGCACTGGATGCGCTGCAGCAGCAGTTGCAGGCGAAGGCCGCGCAGGAAGGCGCCGACGCTGAAGTCAAGTCGCGTATCGAGTCGATGAAGAGCGCGGTGGCCGCTGGCGACGTCAGCAAGGCAAGCCAGTCGCTGGCGCGGATCAAGACCCTGCAGCCAGACAATCCCTTCCTCAAGACTGAGGGACCGAAGCTGCTGGCCGACGCCTATCTGGGCCAGGCCGAGGACGCCTTTCAGAAGGGGCGCTACCAGCGTGCGTCCGATGTCCTCGGGCAGGGCCTGGGAGCACTCGGCAACAACGCGAACTTGCGCGCGGCAAAGGCCCGCTACGATGTGGTCGCCGCCATCATGGCCGCCTCGAAGCAGCCACTGGGCAGTGCCGAGTACGCGCAGTTGCAGAAGCAACTGGACAGCGTGCGCAGGAATGACGCCACCGAACTGGGCAAGCTGGAAACGAGCATGAAGGCGCGAGGCCAGCTGACTGCCCGGTCGCTCGCCGAGCAGCTCGACAAGCTGAAGCGCGCCGCTGCGGCAGCACCCGCCCCGCAGGTGACGGCACCGGTATCGACGCCGGTGACCGAGACGCCGGCGCCGACGCCGGGGCGGCCGCCCGTGACGACCGGAAAGACCGGCACGACACCGGTGGTGCAACCCGTGCCCAGCGGAGGCGTGGCTGCGGCGGGTGGTCCCGATCCCTGCGCGAAGCCGGGGTTGGCGGGCAAGGGCAAGTTCTGTTCGGATGCCATCAATGGTGGGCGTGGGCCATTGCTGGTGGTTGTGCCCGGCGTGAACGGCGGCAAGGCTTACGCCATTTCGCGTGCGGAAATCTCGATCAACGAGTTCAACCAGTTCTGCCGCTCCAGCGGCAAGTGCGCGGCGGTGTCGGTGGCCGACAAGGATCTTGGCAACGCGCCGATAAGCAACATCAGCCTGGATCAGGCGCGTGCCTACGCGCGCTGGCTCAGTGACCTCAGTGGCGGATTCACCTATCGCCTGCCGACCGACGCGGAATGGCTGCACGCGGCGAAAGGCGGTGGTGGCTGGAAGCAGGCCGAGGACAGCAACTGCATCCTTCCCTCGGCCGGCGGCGGTGACGGCGGCGGCGCTGCGGTTTCCCCGCGTGGCCGCTCACGCAACCCCTGGGGCCTGGTCAATTCGACCGGCAACGTGTGGGAATGGGTGGTGAGCGGCGGCAGCGTGATGGTGCGTGGCGGCAGCTACAGCAGCTACTGGTCGGATTGCAGCGTTGATTCCAGCCGTGCCGATGGTGGATCGCCACAACGGGACGTGGGTTTCCGGATACTGAGGGAGCTGAAATGACCGAACGCGAAGCTGCCATCAACCGGGATCTGCGTGCGCTGGATGATGCCCATCGGCTCGGCCGGATTTCCCGCGTGGAATATCGCAACCGTCGCCGTCGTGTATTGCAGTCCTTGTCGGATGGAGGTGGCGTGGTCACGGCGCGCAAGGCGCTGGTGCCGCCGGGAAGCGTCAGGGCGTCGCGCTCAGGTGATCCGGCCGCGGCGAGCGTCAGTGATTCTTCTGCTGACGCCGGACGAGCACTCGCCTCGCTGGTTTCGATGCGGCCGACGTTGTCCAGGAAAGTGCTGCTGATCCTGATTGCCGCAGCCGTTCTCGTGGTGGTGGCTGGATGGCTGATGCTGCGTCACTGATTGGCTGCCATGGCAGTCGCTTCAGGTTGCGATTCTATCCATGACAGGCATCTGCGTATCGCGTTCTTTCGTTTGCGCGAACGCGAACCTGGGCGGCCATGGTTGTGTGTGTGAAACCCCAGCCGGAGTTGCCTTGTGGAACTTTGGCGGGGATCGGCGCGGACCCTTCTTTTCAAGTGATTTTTGACTGTCGCGGATCTGTAAAGCAGTCCTTTTCCGACACGCCCTGTCAGAACTTGCCGGGCATGCTCGTGGGCATCTTTTTCGATGCCGAACGGCTCTTCCTTTGGAAGGGCAAAGGTGTATCCTGATAGAGGTAAGACGAGCCAGCAGGCAGCAATTGCCTGAATGCCGGGGGCTTGGGAAGTTCGCAGCTGGTGGGCACCGATCATCGGGGCACACCGTCAATGGATCGATTAGATGCGGCCAAGGGGAATGTATCGTGCGCATTGTTTGCTTCGCGGCAGCGTTGGCATTTGCACTTACGGGCGGAAACGTTCAGGCACAGGACGCTGGCGGCGGATCAGCTGACCAGGGTTCCGGCAACGCGGCGCCTGTCGGCAGCTCCCCACAGACTCCGCCGGCGCAGGTCCAGGCGGACAACGTGGTGCCGCCCGTTCGTGATCGTGACGCCGCTGCCGAGCAGAAAATTGCCGTGCAGGGTTTCCACGTGACGGGCGTGGCCGACCACTCCGATGTTGGCGTGACCCCGGCCAGCATCCAGGCGCTGGCTGACGCGCAATACCAGGAATTGGCAGCCAAGGCCGGTACCCCGGTGGAGCTCAGCTTCGACGACATGCAGGGAGTCGCCAACAAGATCGTCGAGCGTTATCGCAGTGCCGGCTTCATCGTCTCCAACGCGTTCCTTCCGGCGCAGACGGTGGGCCCGGACAAGATCGTGCAGATCCAGGTGCTGGAAGGGAAGATCGGCAAGATCATCGTCAAGGGCACGAAGCGCTATCGGCCCAGCGTGATCTCCGCTGCGGCGCAGGAACTCCGCGGCAAGCCGCTGCTGAAGAGCGATGTGGACACCGCCTTGCTCTACGCGCGCGATCTCCCCGGTGTCACCGTGGCCTCGACGTTCCAGCCTGGCGAGAACACGGGCGATACCGACCTGGTGATGATCGCCACCGAAGCGAAGCGTCCGGTCAAGTTCATGCTGGGTGCCAACAATTACGGCACCGAGCTGACCGGCCGCTACCGGGCACAGGCCGGCATCGAGTGGGCCAATCCGCTGGGCATCGGCGACGTATTCAACCTCAACGTCGACTATGCGCTGGATCCCAGCGACAACATCTACGGCGCGACCACCTATCGTGCGCCAGCGCCCTGGGTGCCCGGTTTGTCCGCCGTGGTCGGCGCCTCCCGCAACGAACTGCAGATCAACACCGGTTCGTTCGCGGCGCTGGACGTGAAAGGTCCCAGTTCGCTGTATTACGGCGGCATGGACTGGAAGTTCATCAATCGCGACGACATGCAGGCAGTGAGCACGCTGCATGTGATCCGGGAAGAGTCCAAGCTGGACAGCCTGGGGTTTCACCTGTCGGACGAGAAATTCACCGTGGGGGAGCTGACCTACGGCTTGCTGCATACCGACCGTCGCTTCAACGGTGTCGACATCCTTCAGGTCGGCCTGCGCAAGTCCATCAGTGACGACTCGCTCGTTCCCGACCTGGTCAGCCCGCAGCACTCGCGCAGCTTCCTGGTGACGAAGCTGTCGTACACGCGCATGCAGTTCCTGACCAAGTCGCAGCGGCTCTACCTGAAGCTGGTGGGTCAATACACCAACGATGCCCTGATTCCGCTTGAGCAGTTTGCCCTGGGCGGCCCCGACAGTACCCGTGCCTACCCGATCGCCGATGCCTTGCGCGACCGCGGCTACTACACCTCGCTGGAGTACCACGTCGACGCTCCGGGCTTCGGCGACAAGGTGTCGCCTTTCTACGGAAGGCCATGGCGCGAACTGCTCGAGTTCCAGGTGTTCGTCGACTACGCCAAGGGCTTTTCCGCAGGCGCCAACCGCGAGATCACACCCGACACGGCCACCTTGAGTGGCGTGGGCGCCGGCCTGATTTTCCGCCTGCCGCGATTCCACAACTTCGAGTTTCACCTCAACGGTGCCGTGCCCCTGAGTTCGCAGGATGCGTCTGACAAAAAGGGCTACCACATCTACTCCCGGTTCAGCTTCACGTTCTGACGGATGACGACCATGAGCAAGAGCACAAAGCAGCGCACGATGCGCACGACGGCGCGCGTCCATGCAGATCGGACTTCCGGAGCGGCACTGCCCTTGAGGCGGACTTGGCCCATCAGTCTTTGCGTGGGCCTGGCCCTGGGGTCGATCGTGTTCAGCGGCGAAGCACTCGCCGGTGGACCCACCGGCGGCGTGGTGGTGGGTGGTTCGGGTTCCATCACCCAAAGCGGCAACAGCACCGTCATCAACCAGGTGTCGCAGAGGCTGGCGCTGAACTGGCAGACCTTCAACCTGGCGGCCAACGAATCGGTGCTGTTCAATCAGCCGGGTCGTTCGGCGGTAGCCCTGAATCGCATCCTCGATCAGAACCCCAGCCAGATTTTCGGCAAGATCAATTCAAACGGCCAGGTCTTCCTGATCAACACGCACGGCATCATTTTCGGCGCCACGGCGCAGATGAATGTCGGCGGCCTGCTCGCCAGCACGCTGGACCTGACCCCGAACGACTTTCTTGCGGGGCGCTACAACCTCAACGTGGCGGGCGCGAGGGCCGGCATCGTCAACCATGGCCTGATCCAGGCCGCGAGCGGCGGTTCGGTCAGCCTGGTGGGCGGCAGCGTCCTCAACGACGGCGTGATCTTCGCCAACTACGGCAAGATCAACCTCGACGGCGCAGACCATGCCACGCTGGACTTCGATGGCAATGGCCTGATCAACATCCAGATCACCGGTGAACTGAAGGAACGCCTGGACGCGAAGGAGGCCGCGGTCACCAACAAGGGCACCTTGCGCGCCGAAGACGGCACCGTGGTGCTGCAGGCCTCGGCCACCAAGGATCTGTTCACCAACCTGGTCAACAACGCCGGTGTGATCGACGCCAGCGGCATCAGCACTGACGGCGGCGTGGTGCGGCTGGTCGGCAACGGCGGCAACGTCGAGAACAGCGGCAACATCACGGTGTCCGGCGTGCACGGCGGCAGCGCCCAGTTGCTGTCCGACCAGGATGTCAACGTCAGCGGCAGCGTTGACGCCTCCGGTACCCTGGGTGGCGGCAGCATCCGCATCGGTGGAGGCCAACAAGGCGGGGAAGGACTGCTCAGGGCCGCCAACAGCACACTCAGCGCCAGCGCCACATTGAATGCCGACGCCACGCAATCCGGCGACGGCGGCTCCGTGGTCGTATGGGGCGACCAGTCCAGCACCATCGCCGGCAGCCTTAGCGCCCGCGGCGGTGCCCTGGGCGGTAACGGCGGCGCCATCGAAACCTCGGCTGCGCACGTCAGCATCGCCGACAGCGCCCGCGTCAATACGCTCGCTCCCAATGGGCAAGCCGGCAACTGGCTGATCGACCCGAAGGATTTCAAGATCGCCGCCACCGGCGGCGACATCACGGGTTTCGCGCTAGGCACCAATTTGGGCAGCGGCAACGTCACGATCCTGTCCAGCACCGGCAGCGGCGGCGGCAGCGGCAACATCAACGTGAATGATACGGTGAGCTGGGGCACATACACGCTTACTCTCACCGCCGCCAACGATGTCAACATCAACGCCGCACTCACCGGCACCGGGACATCCGCGCTGGTGCTGAATTCCGCGACCGCCAACGGTGCAGATGCAGCCGTGGTCGGCGGCGCCATCAAGATCGGCAAGAACATCACCACGGGTGGCGACCAGACCTACAACGGTCCGGTGGTCCTTGGCGCCAACGTGACGCTTGCCAGCAGCGGAAGCGGCACCATCAATTTCATCTCGACGGTGGACGGTGGGCACACCCTCTCGGTGAATACGGGCGGCCAGACGACGTTTGGTGGGGCGGTTGGTGCGGCGAATGCCCTGACAAGTCTGACCACGGACGCGGCGGGCGTGACGATGCTGGGCGGTAATGTCCACACCACCGGCGCGCAGACCTACAACGACAGCGTGACGTTGGGAAATAGCGACATCCTGACGGGAACGACGGTAAAACTGCTCGGCGGTGTAACCGGATCGGGCAACAGCCTGACTGTTACGGGCAATGCCGTGCTCGGTAGCGTGTTGTCCGGCCTGAACACGTTGTCGGTCAGTGGCACGACGGCGCTAAACGCCACGGGTGTGAGCACGAGCGGCGATCAGATGTACAGCGGCGCAGTGACGCTGGGCGCCGATACGCTGTTGACGAGCACGGGCGGTGGGATCGACTTTGCCTCGACGGTCGACGGTGCGCACACGCTGGCAGTGCAGAGCACGAGCGGCGCGGCAACTTTTGGCGGTGTGGTGGGTGGCGTGACGGGTCTGACCGGTCTGACCACGAACAGCAGCACGTTCAACGCGGGCGCTGTAACCGTCAACGGCCCCCTGTCGGTGACCACCACGACCGGCAACATCTCGCAGGCGTCGGGCATCTTCAGCGTAGCCGGCACCTCGGCGTTCAACGCCGGCAGCGGGACGATCACGCTGAACGGCCTCAATGCATTCACTGGCGCGGTAAGTCTCACCGGTGGAACTACTCAGGTCACGAACAGCGGCGATCTGGTTCTGGGTACCTTGAATACGGGCGCGCTGACCGTAGTCAGCAACAGCGGTGCGCTGGATCTGGGCACCGGCACGATCAATGGCGATTTGTCGGCGACCGCGGCAACGACCATCACGGTCGACGGCACGCTTGCAGGCCTGGGCAACGCTGCATTTTCCGGGGTTGCGCCAACGGGGACGGGAAGCATCACCGGCACCGGTTCGATCATCGGCCTGGGCAGCGCCGCGTTCAACCTGACCGGCAACACGACTGGCAGCACCGGCGGCGTCACCTTCAATGGTTTCACCGCCGCCGACACCACGACGGTTACCGGAGCCTCGGGATTCGACGACGGCGCACTGACCAGCCTTGGCATGACCTTCGCCAATGCCACCAACGTGGCGGGTAACGGCACCATTGCGAACGTTGCCGGCAGCTTCGACGATCACGCCGGAGCATCGTCGACAAGTGGCATAAGCTATACCGGGTTCAGCGCAGTGTCCGGTGCCGGCGGCGACGTCACCAACGTGACCGGAGCTTTCGACGTCGGTACGAAGACCTCGAGCGACTCGGGCCTGGATTACAGTGCTTTCGGCCTCACCACGATAGCCGGCAACGGCTCCGGGGCGACGATCACGGGTTCGGGAGAAACCTATCTGCTGGATAATGCCGTCGCGGACAAGGGCAGCAGCAACGGCCTGAACTGGACGTCGTTCGGCAACATCGCTGATGCCACCGGCACGGTGAACTTCGGTACCGGCGGCAGCGTCACGGGCAACATCACGGCGCAGACGCTGAATTACGCCAGCTACGCCACGGCGGTGACGTTCGACCTGTCCAATGGCGCCGGCGCGACCACCGGCATTGGCGGTACCTGGGCGGGTGTCACCACGGTGACAGGCAGCGGCAACAGCGACACGCTCACGGGTTCCGGCCAGACCTACCAGCTGGACAACACCGTTGCCGACCAGGGCAGCAGTGGCGCACTGGGCTGGACCTCGTTCGAGAACATCAACGACACCACCGGTACGGTCAATTTCGGCAGCAACGGAAACATCAGCGGCAACGTCACGGCGCAGACGCTGGATTACAGCGACTACCTCCACGATTTGACGCTGAACGTGGATACCGGTGTGCTCTCGGCCACGGGCGTGGGCGGAAGCTTGAGCGGATACACCACCTTCAATGCGAACGCGGCGCAAAACAACACGGTGATCGGTACGGGCCAGACCTATGTGCTGGACA
>NZ_LMHR01000070.1:0-70469 GCF_001428465.1 Rhodanobacter sp. Root179
GCGCAATACCGCGGCGGTGGTGCTGCCGCTGGCCGTGGGCATGGCCACCGGCTATCCGCAGATCGGCCTGGGCGTGGCCGCCGGTGCGCTGGACACGATGTTCTCCGACCAGCCGGGGCCGTATCGCCAGCGCATGCGCCAGCTGCTGCTGGCGTCGCTGGCGGCCGGGCTCGCCGCGCTGGTCGGCTTCCTGATCGGCGGCCAGCTGTTGCCCATCCTGATCGCCACGGCCGCCTGCGGCTTTTTTGGCGGGTTGCTGGTGGTGTTCGGCACCGATACCGCGCGGGTCGGCATGACCAGCATGATCCTGCTGGTGATCACCGCCTCCACGCCGACCTCGCTGGAGCACGCCTTTGGCGGCGCCGCCCTGATCTTCGCCGGTGGCCTGCTGCTGACCTCGTTTTCGCTGGCCGCATGGCCGCTGCAGCGCTACTGGCCGGAGCGTCTGGCACTGGCCAATGTCTACAGCGGACTTGCCGCGCTGGCCCGGCAACAGAACCACGACGATGCCGAGGTGCCGGCGCTGACCGAGGCGATGACCACGCTGCAGCAGACCCTGCTGGGTCGCCACCGCGCACATGGCCGGGCGATGGAAGCCTTCGGCGTGCTGCTGGAACTGGCCGAGCGGATCCGGCTGGAACTCACCGCGATGATCGAGTTGCATGCCAACCCGGCGATCCACGGCCTGTTCCGCGACGACACCGCGCGGGTGCTGGCGGCCATTGCCGGCGCGCTGGAACAGGGCGAGTCGCCCGAGCAGGCCGCTCGTGCACTGCAGACCTTGCGCGCGAGCGAGCACGCGCTGCTCGACGGCGGCGGCACGCTCGACGGACTGGCGGCGCACATCCATGCGCTGGCCGGCCAACTGGCCGCCGCCGTGCGCAATGCCGACTGGGCTGGCAGCCGCGGCGAGCTGCGTGCCAGCGCGGCGGAAACCCGCCTGCCGACGGCCTTGCGCAGCAGCTCCGCCCTGGCCACCTTGCGCGCCAGCCTCACCCCGCGCTCGGTGGCGTTCCGGCATGCCGTGCGCATGGCGGTCTGCCTCAGCGTCGCCTTGTGGGTCTCGCGCCTGCTGCAGCTGCCGCACGGCTACTGGCTGCCGATGACCGCGGCGATCGTGCTGCGGCCCGACTTCGCCGCGACTTTCAATTTCGGCCTGCTGCGCGTGCTCGGCACCGTGTTGGGCCTGGTACTGACCACGGTGCTGCTGCACATCACGCCCGACGAACCGTGGGCACACCTGGCCCTGATGGCGGTGCTGTGCATGGCCTTCCGCTATCTCGCCGGCGCCCACTACGGCATCGCGGTGGCGACGCTGACCGGCACCGTGGTGATCCTGCTGTCGTTCGAGGGAGTCAATCCCGGCCTGGCGGTGTCGGACCGGGTGATCAACACCGCTCTGGGTTGCGGCATGGCCTTGCTCGCCTACGTGGCGTGGCCGACCTGGGAGCGCGGTCGCGCCCGCGCTGCGCTGGCGGTGATGCTTGACGCCTACGCCAGCTACCTGCGCGCGTTGGCGCAACCCGCGCAGACTGCCGCCCATCGCGACACGCGCACCGCGGCGCGCACCGCCCGCACCAACGCGCAGGCCTCGATCGACCGCATGCGCACCGAACCGGCCACGCCGCCCGAACTGCTGGCGCTGGCACGCGCGCTGTTCGCCAACGGCAACCGGCTGGCACGCACCGCGATGACGCTGGAGGCCACCCTCGACGATCTCTCCACCCTGGACCAGACTGCTCTGGGCCGCTTCGTCGAACAGGCGGCCGGCAGCCTGCAAATCCTCGCCAGCGCGCTGCGCGAACAGCGTGCGGCCGATGCCCTGCCCGACCTGCGCGCCATGCAGCGCGCCCTGGTCGGTTCGGTACCGGAAAGCGACGACCGCGTCGCCGCCGACCTGCTGGCGCGGATCAGCGACCGCCTGGTGGACAACATCAACACCCTGGCCCACGTGATGAACCGCAGCCGCTCCGACAGCGTGCCGGCTCCGTAAACCATCCCGCCACACGCCTCCGCACTGCGGCGCGACGCCGCGGCGCAGAGGTTTTACACTGCGCGGATGCTCAAGATCGATACCCACGCGCACATCCTGCCTCGCGACTGGCCGAACCTGGCCGCCAAGTACGGCGACGACCGCTTTCCGGTGATGACCCATACCGACGGGCGACACCGCATCTACAAGGACAGCCGCTTCTTCCGCGAAGTCTGGGATTCGGCCTTCGACCCGCAGACCCGCATCGATGACTACGCCCGCTTCGGCGTCGACGTGCAGGTGATCTCCACCGTGCCGGTGCTGTTTTCGTACTGGGCACCGGGCCACCAGGCGCTGGAACTGCATCGCCACCTGAACAACCACATGGCCGGGCTGTGCCGCGACTACCCGCGCCATTACGCCGGCATCGGCACGGTGCCGCTGCAGGCCCCGGACCTGGCCATCCGCGAACTGGAGCGCTGCATCGACGAACTGGGCCTGCAGGGCGTGCAGATCGGCTCGCACTGCGGCGACTGGAACCTGGACGCGCCCGAGCTGTTTCCCTTCTTCGAGGCCGCCGCCGACCTCGGCGCGGCGATCCTGGTGCACCCGTGGGACATGATGGGCATGGCCAGCATGCCCAAATACTGGATGCCGTGGCTGGTCGGCATGCCGGCCGAGCAATCGCGCGCCGCCTGCTGCCTCGCCTTTGGCGGCGTGCTGGAGCGCCTGCCGAAACTGCGCGTGATGCTGGCCCATGGCGGCGGCAGTTTCCCGTCGACCATCGGCCGCATCGAACACGGCTTCAAGATGCGCCCGGATCTGGTGGCTACCGACAACCCGCGCAACCCCCGCGAATACCTCAAGCGCTTCTATTTCGACTCCTGCGTGCACGACGATCAGGCACTGCGTTATCTGCTGGATGTGACCGGTGCACGCCAGGTGATGCTGGGCACCGACTATCCTTTCCCGCTGGGGGAGCAGGAACCCGGCAGCGGCATCGAGGCGCTGGGCCTGGACGACACCGACCGCGCGCGGCTGTTCCACGGCACCGCGCTGGAATGGCTGGGCCTGCCTCTCCATCGCTTCGCTCCCGACTCCCTTTCGAAGGCACCCGCATGAACCTCCTGCGCAGCAGCATCCTCGCCATCGCGTTCGCCACCACCCTGCTCGCCACGGGCGTGCACGCCACCGACGTCAGCATGGCCGACGGCACCGTCACCTTCAGCACGCCCGACAGCTGGCTGGGCATCATGGAAACCCAGGGCGACCCCGAAGCCCACGTGTTCCAGGTGCCCGACCCCTCGCCCACCGGCAAGAACAGCCTCGCCCGCGTCACCGTCACGGTGAAACAGGTCGCCGACGTCAACAGCTTCAACCAGTACCGCAGCGAAGCCACCGCCAAGGCAATGGCGCTGCCCGGCTACAAGGTCGCCGACACGCCGCCCGGTCCCAACAGCAACATCTACACCGCGCAGGAAAACGGCACCGCCTTCAGCTACACCGAGCACTACTGGTTCAAGAACGGTCACGCCATCCAGCTGCGCTGCATGCGCCCCAGCGAAACCCAGGCTGGTGCCGCCTGGAAAGCCGATTTCGACAAGGGTTGCGCCGCCCTCGCCGAACAGCTGAAGTAGACCCGCCGCTTGACTCCCTCCCCTGCACGCAGGGGAGGGCCGGGGTGGGGTTCGCTTTTGATCTTCCCCACACGCCCGGCCTCCCCTGAAACCAGCCGGAGGCTCCGACTCCAAGAGAATCCCGATGTCCGTCACGTTCGAAGCCACCCACGACTGGGCCAACGCCCGCGACGCCGCCGATCCGCTGCGCGCGTTCCGCGACGAATTCCTGATCCCGCCGCACGAAGGCCACGAAAGCGTGTACTTCTGCGGCAACTCGCTCGGCCTGCAGCCGCGCGCGGTGCGCGAGGCGGTCAACGCGGAACTGGACTACTGGGGCGAACTCGGTGTCGAAGGCCACTTCAAGGGCCGCCTGCCGTGGATGGACTACCACGAGTTCGTGCGCGACGACCTCGCCGCCGTGGTCGGTGCCAGGCCCGCCGAAGTGGTGGCGATGAACACGCTGGGCGTGAACCTGCACCTGATGATGGTCAGCTTCTACCGCCCCACTGCCGAGCGCCCGGCGATCCTGATCGAGGGCGGCGCGTTTCCCACCGACCGTTACGCGGTGGAGTCGCAGATCCGCTTCCACGGCTTCGACCCGGCCACCGCGCTGATCGAGCTGCAGCCCGACGAAGCCAACGGCACCACCTCGCTCGCCGCGATCGAACGCGCGCTGGCCGAACACGGCTCGCGCATCGCCCTGGTGATGCTGCCCGGCGTGCAATACCGCACCGGTCAGGCGTTCGACATCGAGGTGATCACCGCACTGGGGCACAAGCATGGTTGCGTGGTCGGCTTCGACCTCGCCCACGCCGTCGGCAATCTGCCACTGCAATTGCACGATAGCGGCGCCGACTTCGCGATCTGGTGCAGCTACAAATATCTCAACAGCGGCCCCGGCGCCGTCGGCGGCGCCTTCGTGCACGAACGCCACGCCAAGGCCGTGCTGCCGCGCTTCGCCGGCTGGTGGGGCCACGACAAGACCACCCGTTTCCAGATGGGCCCCGAGTTCCAGCCCACCGCCGGCGCCGACGGCTGGCAGCTCTCCAACCCGCCGATTCTCGCGTTGGCCCCGCTGCGCGTATCGCTGCATATCTTCCGCCGCGCCGGCATGGCCATGCTGCGCGAGAAATCCCTGCAACTCACCGGCTATCTCGAATGGCTGGTGCAGACCCAGCTCGGTAACGTGCTGCAGGTGGTGACGCCCGCCGCTCCCGCCCGCCGCGGCGCCCAACTGTCGATCCGCGTGATCGGCGGCCGCGAACGCGGCCGCGCCCTATTCGAGTACCTGATGGCCAACGGCATCATCGGCGACTGGCGCGAACCCGACGTCATCCGCATATCGCCGGCTCCGCTGTACAACCGGTTTGCGGATTGTCTGGCGTTTGCGGAAGCGGTGCGGGCGTGGAGTCAAGGCTGACCGATCTGACACATTCATCGCCCATGCTCGCTTTCCACCCGAAGCGGACATGGGGCCGGGCGATCAGGGCTCGTTATCGATAGTGAGGCAAGGGCGACTCTCGAGCTGTGGCGGCAAAAATCCATGCTCAAGCTTCGGACCGGCCGAAAGCCGCCACGCACATGGCGCAGTACCATCGAATCCAGGGAGGGGCGGCGTCGATCTACGATCTGCGGTGGCGGTCTCGTCATGCCTGGGATGCAAATCTTCCGCGGACTGTGAGCGCTGCGGCTTTCTGCCTAACCGGACACCCGCGCAGGCTACTTTCAGCGGACAGCTATGTTGTTCGGATCAAACAGGCATCGTGGTGATGCGATGCGCTGCGTCGTGCGTTTGGGCGCTCTGGCACATCTCCCTAGTCGGGCTCCCAGGGATCGAGTTCACCGTTGGTATCAAACGCGCCGTCGTCGTATTCATCCAGCAGCGAAATCGATCGGTCTGCAAGCCACTTCTTGCGCTGATGCGGAGGCATGCCTTCGAGGCGATCCGAGAAATCTTCATCGAAAATCACCTCCGGCCCTTTGTGGAGCCGAATGATCGGATCGGCTATATCGGCTGTCACTGCCACGCGTTTCCTGGCCATGCTGCAGGTCTCGACGGATAGTTCGCCACTAGTTGCCGGAAGACACATCCTGCAACCTCGTTTCCAGCTGGGCGATCGTCCCGAGCAAACGTTCGCGTTCTTCCTCATGGGAAGTAGCCAGCATGGCGCGTGCGTGCGCAGTGGCCCGTATCCAAAGCATCGCGGCGATTTGCTGGACCTCCGGCGGTGGCGTCCAGGGATCGGCCGCTGGGGCGATGATGCGCCGCCCCAGGTCCTCCCACCAGACGTCCAGAAATCCGGCGATGACGTCATGCGAGCCCGTGCCGACCAACGCCCGTACACGGTCGGGGCTCGGGCGTTCGCCAGCGACGAGCAGCATGTCTGCCGCCTCGGCAACGGCAGCCGGAGTCACCCCGGAATGCTCATGTCGGACCTTCACCTTTGGCGCGCCTTTGTATTGAGCTCGTCCACGGTGAAGATCGCCTCGGGAACGGCTTCCAGATGCGCACGACCGATGGGTTCTCCATTGCCGTCAGACAGGCCATACGTATGCTGGCGCATTTTCTCCAGCGCCCGATCGATGGCCGCGATCCGCTCCAGATCGTGCGCCAGCAGCGCCTCGTTGTTGGCCTGCTGCTCGAGGCGGTTGCCATCGTCGACGGCATCCTGGGGCTCGTCACCGGCAGCCATCTGCAAGGTGTCTTCCTCGGCACCGGCGGCGTCTCCGCCGGCGATGAGCTGTGCCCGCAGCTTGAGCAACCGCTCGCGCTGGCGCGCAACGAAGGCTTCGTCGAGGTTCTCGTGAGTGGGCTGATTCATGGTCGGGTTCCGATTGGCATGTTGATGGGCGGCCCGAAGCTGCCTCTCCGTTGCAGGCGCCGGTGGCGGCGGGCCATGTATCGCAAGGTTCCATCCCTTTGCAGCCTGCGCCTGCTTGGGAGTTCCTCGCAAGCTTGTCGGCGAATGGCTGTTTTCAAACAACGTATCGATGGGAGACAGCGCTGGAATGCATCGAGGCGTACGCTCTTCAGACAGGCAGTACGTCGCCGCCCGAAACGGCGAGCCGATATTGCACGAGTCGTTCCGCTTCCGGATTGGCGGTGTAAACCTCCACACGGTCCCCTTCGACAATCCGCAAGGTCGTTGCGCCGGACGCGAAATGGAATTGGCCGGTCCACTTGCGCTCCACGAGCAGGGTCAGCAGCGCCACCGCGTCCTGGCGGTTTGATTTGTCCAGGATCAACCCGGGCGCTTCGTTCAATGGGCGAACTTCTTTCTGCGCTTCGCGGTACAGCGCCGTTGGATCACCTTCGTATTCGTCGTCCCAGATCCAGTCGCTCAACAGCAACAGTCCGCCCTCGAATTCGCCGAGATCCTCCAGCAGCGAACCGATCAGTCCGGACAGCCTTATGGGTAGCGGCCGCAGATCGAACTGGAAATGGCTGTTGCCGGGTTCGTAAGTCGCCGGCGTTTCCCGCAGGCCGCGTCCCGCGAGCCATTCGAGGCTTTCAGCCCGGGTCAGGAATCGGACCGGATGGCCATTCCCAGGGGAAGCCAGCGCTTGGGAGCCGGGCAACGCGCCGAGATAATCGCTCTTGCCCAGCCGGATGCCTTGGTGGCGCAAGATCGAGTGTGCGACGGCCAGATGGAAGTAGAAGTTGGGCAGCAGCAAGGCGCGCAAATAGTCTTCCCCGGCCATGGCGACGCCCGCGCGCCGATACGACTGGTCGATCATGCGCGCGTCACTGCCGTCGAAGGCCTCAGGCGTCAACGCCCGCAAGAACGCGATCGTCTTTTCGACCCGGTGGCGGTATTCCCCTATCGTCTGTTCGTTGTCGGCAAACCAGGGCGCTTCCTGGCCAGTCAACCGGGCCGGACCGTTCTTGGCATTGTCGCAGGCGATCTGGAACTGACGACCGAGCGGCAGCATGTCGTCCGCCAGGCGCGCCTGAAGCAGTGCTTCGCCGGTGAACTGCCCGGCGTCCACCGCCGCCTGCATCTTGTCCAGATACGATCGCAGAACCCCAAGCCCTCGCAACAGCGCGGGAATCGTGTAGTCGTACATGTTGGCGGGCATTGGAAGTCCTCCTGTTGGATGGCCGGAACGTTCGGGTCGCGGGCCAGGGCGTCATGGGTTGCTGTTCAAGAGAAACGGAGGCGCCGCGTGTCGATCATCCGCTTCCAAGGTCGTACGGCCCCCCGCGCCGGATGGCGGCCTGGTACGCCGGCCGGCGCTGAAACCGGCGGACCCATGCTTCGAGGTTCGGGAACCGGCTCCTGTCGGTGCGGATCGCCGCCAGTTCACCGATGAAACTCATCTGCACGTCTGCGGCGGAGAACGCATTTCCCACGAGATAGTCGCGTTCCTCCAGGCTCTGGTCGATGTAGCGCAAATGGGTATCCAGCTCAATGTCGACGTGCTGCTTGAGCGGGCGCCACATGTTGCCCAGGTACGAGACATAACCTTTCATGATCAGGGGTAGTACTGCCGACCCTTCGGCGTAGTGGAGCCACTGCACATACTGGTCGTAGAGCCAGCTGTCCGGCGGCGGCGCGAGCCTGCCTTCGCCGTGACGGCGGACGATGTAATCGACGATCGCGCCCGACTCGGCCACGGCGCGGCCGTCGTCGGTGATCACCGGGGACTTCCCCAGTGGATGGATCGCCTTCAATGCCTCCGGAGCCAGATGACTCCTGCCTTCGCGCTCGTAGAACCTGATCTCGTAAGGCACATCCAGTTCTTCCAGAAGCCAGAGGATGCGCTGGGATCTCGAATGGCTGAGATGGTGGACAACGAGCATGGGTCAGCCGATGGCGAGTTCGTCGCAAGCCTGTTCCACGGCGCGCATGTAAGTCTCGTCCCCGGCGCGTCGACCGGTGGCGATCGCCGTCTGACTGTGGGCCGTGACGATGTCCGCGCCTGCGCCCAACGTCCGGCTCACCGGGCAGCGATCCGCCGCAGCGAGCAACTGTTTCATCTCGTCCCCGGTTACCGCTGCGTCGATGAAAATCGAGCGTTCGAACACGTCGCGTCGTGATTCGGGATCGCGCTGGTGCGTGATCACGACCTGCACGTGGGACACGGCGATCGACTTGCGCCGGGCATAGAGCTTCACGGTCATGACCGTGCATGCGCCGAGAGCGGCACTCAGAAGGTCGAACGGTCCCGGGCCGGAAGCCAGGCCGCCGGAAGAAATCGGTTCGTCGGAAAGAAACGACGTTCCCTGGGCGCGCACTTCCACCTGGAACAAACCGAGCCCCGTATCTTCGATGATTACTGGATGTCTGCTCATGCACACCTCGATATGTGGCGAAGGCTGACCCACTGGAGCTGGAGCCAGCGAAAATAGCCGGGGCGAGTCACGGCGGACAACCGCCAGCGAGCGGGGTCGGAGGGTCGCTGGAGGTCGGGTCCGCTTCTTGCCGGGTTCGCTTGCGATATGCCGTGGGATCCTCGCCGTAGCGCTGGCGGAATCGTGAACTGAAATGGCTGCGGCTGGCGAAACCCACGGCCGTCGCGATCGATGCGATGGAGCTCCCCGTCGCCGCAATCAGATCACGGGCCTTGGCAAGGCGCGCCCGGGTCACGAACTCGATCGGTGTTGCGCCGGTAGTTTCCACGAATGCCTTCGCGAAAGCGGACCGACTCATGCAGGCGATTCTAGCCAACGAGGCCACGCTGTGCGTCGCCGACGGTTGCGAGAAGATCGCGATGACGGACCGGCCCACGCCGGGCTTCAGGAGGATCGACGGCGCGTTGCCCGGGTGGTGCAATCGGTCGAGATCGTGACGCAGCAACTCGACCAGGCACGCCTTCATCAAGGTGTTCGCCAGAGCCTGCGAGCCGGCCGTGCGGAATCTGCTCTCGTCGAGCATGGTCTGGAATGCGCTTCTCACAAAGGCATCATTTTCGGGCTTGGCGCTTATCGGCTGGACGAGGCCGTCGAACGCATCGAAATCGCTGGCAAAGCCGATCTTGATCCGGCCGCACAGCACGCGGATGTCATGTTCTTCTCCAGCGAAGGCATCGACATACATGAGGTTGTGTATCCCCATGCGGATGACGTCCTGGGCGCTGTACGTCCGTTTGACGGGTTCCTGGCCCATCAGTGTGCGCCCCAGGTTCTTGGGCAGCAGGACGATACTGCCCGCCGGGGAGACCAGTGACTCGTTGCCGTCGACGGACAGATGCATGGTGCCATTGAGCACGTACATGATCTTCAGGTCGGAAATGGCCGGGATGATGAGCGCTGCATCCCGGGCGATCCGGCATATGGCGAAGGCCTCGACGCTGACATCCATGGAATCGAGGATCCGTTCCGCCAGCCCTGCTGGTGGGCGGGCCGAAGCCGGTACAGCGGGAT
Source organism: Rhodanobacter sp. Root179 (assembly GCF_001428465.1). Taxonomy (NCBI): domain Bacteria; kingdom Pseudomonadati; phylum Pseudomonadota; class Gammaproteobacteria; order Lysobacterales; family Rhodanobacteraceae; genus Rhodanobacter; species Rhodanobacter sp. Root179. The sequence continues at coordinate 9,959 of NZ_LMHR01000070.1, forward strand.
CCCGTCTGAACAATTGGTCGAAATCGGAGCTTCTCATGAGAGCGCCATCATGCTGTGGGTTTCATCGAGTTACCCGGGCTGCCGCCAACCAAGGCGCGAGGCGACACCTGTGCCATGCCAGGAAAGAGGATGCTCCCAAGTGCACCGCCAGGCCATGTTTGATGTTGCGCATGGCTCACTCCTGGATGATGGGCTTGATGCCGAATATCCACCCCTCCAACCCGATCTCCTTGAGCGTAGGCGCGCAGCGCCGAAGTCGAAGGGCACGCGCGGCGGACGCGCTCCGACTTCGCTTGCTCAAGCAAGCTACGCTCAGCGTGATCGGTGTTTCATGATCGACGCCGGCGTCTCCTCTACATGGAGCCTGAGTCCTCACGGACGAACGCGGATGATTGTTTTCCCGCTGACCCGCCCGGTCGGATTGAAAGCGGTGACGGCATCGTCGAGGGTCGCGATGTTGCCGATGTTCGTCCGCAATCTCCCGTCCCGCACACGCTGGACGATCTCAGTCAATTGAGCACGATCGGCCTCGACAACGAAGTCAACCGCCAGGCCGTCGGCGGGCCGCGCCTCGGCCGGTCCGACGATGGTCACCAGCGTTCCTCCGGCCCGAACGAGACCTGCCGAGCGTTTCTGGATGTCGCCGCCGATGACATCAAACACCAGATCGACTCCACCGATGTCTTCCAGGGTGTCATTCTCGAGGTCGACGAATTCGTTCGCGCCGAAGTCGAGTGCCTTCTGACGGTCGGCAGCGCGTCCGGTGCCGATGACGTAGGCGCCCGCCTCTCGTGCAAGCTGCGTCACCATCGACCCGACCGCGCCGGCCGCGCCGTGCGCGATGACGCTCTGCCCAGCCCGAAGGCGGCCGTGCTCGAACAGTCCCTGCCACGCGGTCAGGCCCGAGATCGGCAGGCTCGCGCCCACCGTGAAGTCGACGTCGCCCGGTAACGGCGCAAGGTTGCGTGCCTCCATGGCCACGTATTCCGCCAGGGTGCCGTCGCGGTGCCAGTCGGCGAGGCCGAACACCCGCTGTCCCACCGACAGACCCGCCGTGCCATAGCCGAGGGCAGTGACCACACCGGCCAATTCATGCCCGGGGATCGTCGGCGTCCGGTCGCGGTCTCGGCGATCGGCCCAGGTCGAGGGCCACGTCAATTCGGTCCCGACGAAACCCGATGCATGGATCTCGACGACGACGTCGTTTATCGCCGCCTGCGGCTCGGGCCGATCCACCAGTTTCATCCCGGCCGTTCCCGCAGCTTGATCTGTCACCACGATCGCTTTCATTTGAATGCCTCTTCGGTCATTTGTCTCTATTGATGGAAACGTTGAGGGGGGACGCCGGATACCCGCATGAGGTTGAGCGAACAGCCTTCCGCCACGTTCGGAAGGAGGGTGCACCCAGGCGCGTTACCGCACCATCAACGCCTACGTCCTCTTCGGCAGTGACCTTGTCGCAGTATCCACGATGCAAAAACGAAGGGGATGCGCTCGAAGCGAGGTGCTGCACATGCATGGCGCACGTCTGAAGCTCATCGAGCAGACAGGTGGATAGTCTCTCGTGGCGTCGGCCGCCGGACAAGCCGATTCGAGCACGTGCGCGTGCGGCTTCGTCCAGTTGTCGTGCGTCGTCGTCCAAAGTTGCGCGCGAGGCACTGAAGGTCGCTGGTAACGGGCCACCATGCCGACCACACTGTCGATGTTCTTCACCGGCACGCAAGCGCTTGACGAGAGCCGCGCGTGGCAGGTTCCAATCTCTAAAGACCCCATGAGGAGAAAGCCATGAACGAGCCAAAGGGCGATCGGCGGAAGTTCCTCGCGCAAGCGGGCGTTGCGACGCTCAGCGTCGGCGCCGCAAGCCTGTTCGCCAGCAGGGTCATGTCGACCACGATAGTCCGTTCGAACGACGTCGGCGTCATCCAGACCGCGCTTGCCCTCGAACATGAAGGCATCGCCGCCTACCGCCTCGCAGGGAAGAGCGGATTGCTTTCGCCTGCAACGCTCAAGCTTGCGCTCGTCTTCATGGGTCACCACAAGGCGCATCGCGATTCGCTGGCGAAACTCGTCGCAACGGCCGGCGGCAAGCCCGCCGAGCCCAGGACGGATGCCCAGTACATCGCCGAACTCAAGCTTGGCTCGCTCAAGTCCGAGGCCGATGTCGTTGCGCTGGCCACCATGCTCGAGCGTGGTGCCGCCAGTGCGTATATCGGCCAGATCACGGCGCTCAAGGATCCCAAACTCGCGAAATTGTTCGCGTCGATTTCCGCCGACGAAGCCATCCATTGGACCACGCTCAACAACGCAGCGGGAACGCCGATTCCGGCGACGGCTTACGTATTCGGTTGAGCAGTCGGGACATGAGGGTATCGCTGTTTCGCACATCGATCCGGTCGGGCAGCCTGTTGTTTGCCGGCTTGCTGAGCATGGCCGCATGGGCTGGAAAAGCGCCGGACGATGTTGCCGCCGGGCAGACGCTGTACCTGAACACGTGTGGTGGATGCCACTCGGTGGATACGGATCGCATCGGCCCGCGCCACCGCAACGTCGTCGGAAGGACGGTGGCCAGCGTCCAGGGATACGACTACTCGCCTGCCTTGAAGAAACTCGGCGGCATCTGGACTCCCGCCAGGCTCGACCAGTGGCTGAGCGGTACGCAGAAGATGGCGCCCGGCAGCAAGATGTATCTGGAACTGGACGATCCAGGCGTGCGCCACTCGATCATCGTCTACCTGCAATCCGTTTCGCTCCCCGCGCCGAGGGATTCGCGCACGGCCAACCCGTCGAGGCACTGGAGAGAACGGCAATGAATCACCATGTCGAACGAACAGTCTGAGATTCACGAAGTTCGACCCATCAGGAATTCCCCATGCAGCATTTCCCGCTACCCGTTTTCGTCGCCGCCGGACTCCGTACGCCATTCGGGCGTGGCGGCGGTGCGCTTGCCAATTACGATGCGATCAGCCTGTCGGTTCCGGTCGTGAAGGCAATGGCGGCGCGCGCCGAGCCGGACCTGGTCGTGTGGGGCTCGGTGATCCCGAACCTCGGCTGGAGCAACATCGCGCGGGAAATCTGGCTCGACGCGGGGCTCAATCCCAACGTCCCTGCTTTCTCCGTCGTGCTGGCCTGCTCGACCAGCATGACCGCCGCGTTCGCGGCGGCCGGAATGCTCGGCGGGGACATCGACCTTGCCATGGTCGGTGGCGGTGAAGTCATGAGCCGCCCGCCGATCGCACTGACGGCTGAGGCGTCGAAGCGGCTGACCGACCTGTTCGGCAGCGATCCTTCCGCGGCGCTGGCCGCCCTGCAGGCGCTGAAACCACAGGACTACGTGTTGCCGACCAAGGGCTGGGCCAACCGCATTACCGGGCGCACCATGGGCGACCACATGGAGGAGACCGCCAAGGCGTGGCAGATCAGTCGCCAGGCGCAGGATGACTGGGCGCTGCAAAGCCATCAGCGTGCGGTGGCGGGCTGGAACAGCGGCTTCTTCGACGACCTGGTCATCAAGCTCCCGGAACTCGAACGCGATTCGAATCCGCGCGCCGATACCTCGGCCGAAAAGCTGGCGGCGCTCAAACCCGCGTTCGACCGGACGAGCGGCCAGGGCAGCCTGACTGCCGGCAATTCCTCGCCGATCACCGACGGCGCCGCCGGCTGCTGGATCGCGAACGAGGCCGGGCTTGCCCGACTGCCGGAGGGCACCCCGCATTTGCGCCTGGTCGACTACGAAGTGGCAGCAGTCGACCACCATACGGAAGGCCTGCTGATGGCGCCGTCCTACGCGATCCCGCGGCTGCTTGCGCGCCATGGCCTCGGCTATGCGGACATCGACCTGTGGGAAATCCACGAGGCGTTCGCGGCCCAGGTGCTGGCAAACGTCGCGGCGATCGAGCGGCCCGACTGGTTGCGCACCAAGACCGGCGTGCAGGCCGAGCTCGGGACCTTTCCGTGGGAGCGCGTGAATCCCAATGGCGGGTCGGTCGCGATCGGTCATCCGTTCGGGGCGACCGGTGCACGCGACCTGAGCCAGGCGGTGAAGGAGTTGTGGTCGCATCCCGTGGGTTCGCGCGCCATCGTCAGCATCTGTGCCGACGGCGGCCAGGGAACGGTGACCTTGCTTGAACGGGTCTGATACGCAGACCGCAATCGTCCCGGTCGGCGACCTGACAACGTAACGAACAGCGCTGACGAACGAATTATCCGGTGAACTCGATGATGATCCCGCCAGGATCGAAGGAGGACTGATGGACTATCACAAGAACCCCGATGCGATCGCCAAGCTGTCGCCCGAGCAATTCCGTGTCACCCAGGAGAGCGCGACGGAGCGCCCGGGAACCGGCGCTTATCTCCACAACAAGGAAGCAGGCATCTACGTGGACGTCGTATCCGGCGAGCCGTTGTTCGCGTCGTCCGACAAGTTCGAGTCCGGCTGCGGCTGGCCGAGCTTCACCAAGCCGATCGAACCCGCACACGTCAACGAATTGCGCGATACCACCTACGGCATGATCCGGACCGAAGTGCGTTCGGCGCACGGCGACAGCCATCTCGGACACGTCTTCCCCGACGGTCCTCGCGACAAGGGCGGCTTGCGCTACTGCATCAATTCGGCCTCGCTCCGTTTCGTGCCCCGCGCCGAGATGGAAGCACAAGGCTACGGCGCCTATCTCGATCAAGTGGAGGACATCCAGTGACTACCGAACGCGCTGTGCTCGCCGGCGGCTGCTTCTGGGGCATGCAGGACCTGATCCGCAAGCTCCCCGGGGTCGTGTCGACCCGGGTCGGCTACACCGGTGGCGACGTGCCGCACGCCACCTATCGCCACCACGGCACCCATGCCGAGGCCATCGAGATCAACTTCGATCCCGCGCAGACCACCTACCGCCGCCTGCTCGAGTTCTTTTTCCAGATCCACGATCCGACCACGGTCGATCGCCAGGGAAACGACCGCGGCACCAGCTATCGCTCGGCCATTTTTTTCACGAACGACGAACAAAAGGCCGCGGCCCTGGACACCATCGCCGACGTCGAGGCTTCGGGGCTGTGGCCTGGAAAGGTGGTGACCGAGGTCGCGCCAGCCGGTGATTTCTGGGAAGCGGAAGCCGAGCATCAGGATTACCTCGAACGGATCCCGAACGGCTATACCTGCCATTTCGTGCGTCCGGGCTGGGTGCTGCCTCGCCGTGCGGAGGCGAAGGCCTAGCCGTCGGGATTTTCCGATCGCGCGTCATCGAAGGAGGCGCATGGGCCTGAGGGAAGACCGAGCATGAGCATCGTCGCAGCCATTCATGGCGGGCAAGGCGCGCCAACCTGGATCCCATGGGATGGCACGACGCTTTGCCTGGCCGGGAGCGCTTTTGCCTGGATCGACGTGGTCGATGCGTGCGGCGAGGAAATCGCATCGCTCCAGCGCGTGTTCGGCCTGCACGAGCTCGCCGTCGAGGACTCGATGAGCGATGCGCAGGTCGCCAAGCTCGACCTCTATGCGGATCATGCCTTCATCATCGCGAAGGCGGCGGAGCTGGGCCCCAGCGAAATCCAGTATGCCGACGTGGGCATTTTTCTGGCCGAACGGCGGGTCATCACGGTCTGCCGGATGGAAACCACGTTCGGCCACCGGCTGCGGGAAAGCATCCACCGGATCGCGCGACGCAACGTGAAAGGGCCGGAGTTCGTGGTGCACGAGGTGCTCGATCTCGTCGTGGACGACTACTTTCCTGTCGTGCAGATGATCGCCGACGAAATCCTGCTCATCGAGAAGCGGCTCCTGTGCGACTCGCTCGGCAGTACCGAGATCGCGCGCATCTTCCAGCTCCGGCGCGAAGCGATCCACTTCCAGCATGCCATCAGCCGGATGATGGAGGTATGCAACAAGCTGGCGACGCTCGACGTGCCTTGTGTTTCCGACGCGTCCCGGCCGTATTTCCGGGACGTCCTGGACAACCTCGTGCGCATCGAGGCCATGACCACGGGGCTCATCGATGTCATCCGCACGGCGCTGGAAGCCAGCAGCCTGCTCGAGCAACAACGGCAGTCGGCGATCACCCGGCAGCTCGCCGCCTGGGCGGGCATTCTCGGCGTTCCCACCGCGATCGCGGGCGTCTACGGGATGAATTTCGCCAACCTGCCCGGGACGCACACCGGCTGGGGCTATCTCGTCGTCCTGGGCGTCATGGGCTCGATTTGTGTGTGGCTCTACTGGCGTTTCCGCAGGCTCGGATGGCTTCCGTAGTCCGCTGCCTTGCGTTTCATCACCCGCTGACTAACGAAGGTCGACCAGCGTTGGCCCCGAGACTGACATGAATCTTGTTTGCGCAACACGCGATCCGGCATTGAACACGGCCACCAAGGCCGACCCGGCCTTTCTCGCCGAAGTGCTCGCCGGCCTGTCCGCCCGGCAGAAAGTCGTGCCCGCACGATGGTTGTACGACCATCGGGGCTCCGAGCTTTTCGAAGCCATCACGGCGTTGCCGGAGTACTACCCGACGCGGACGGAACATTCCATCCTGGAACGGCACGCCAAGGACATTGCCGAAAGGGTGGGCCGTGGCCGGGTGGTGATCGAATTCGGTTCGGGTTCTTCGACGAAGACGCCCTTGCTGCTCTCGGCCATCGAGCCGGAAGCGTACGTACCGATCGACGTCTCCGGGGAATTTCTCCACGAATCCCTGCAGGTACTCTCGCGTTCGTTCCCGGGCCTGCCGATACATCCCGTCGTCGGCGACTTCACCAAGCCGATGCAGCTTCCCCGGCTGGGACACTCGCCGCGGCTGGGATTCTTCCCCGGCTCGACCATCGGCAACTTCGTGGCTCCCGAGGCGGTGGACCTGCTGCGGACGATGGCCACCACGCTCGGAGATGCCGCGCAGCTGCTGATCGGCGTGGACCGGATAAAGGGCCCGCAGGTCCTCGTTCCCGCGTATGACGATGCCGCCGGCGTGACGGCGCAGTTCAACCTGAATCTGCTCGACCGGATCAACCGCGAGCTGAGCGGAACGATTCCGGTCGGCGCGTTTCGCCATCGCGCGATCTGGAATGACGACGAGGCGCGCATCGAGATGCACCTGCTGGCAACGCGCGACCTGAGCTTCGAAGTCGCGGACCACGTGTTCCGCATGCGTGCAGGGGAAACGATCCATACCGAGAACAGCATCAAGTACGGCACGCGCGACGTCCGCGTCCTGTTGCGCGCCGGCGGCTGGACACCGGTCGCGGAATGGACCGACGCGCAGCAACTCTTCAGTGTCGTGCTGGCGGAAGCCAACCCCCGGCGTGTCGGGCCCTGAAGGGCGAATAGCTCTATACCCGGCTCTGCGGATGGCGCACCTGCCCTTCCCCGCGCACCACGAAGCGCTCCACCGTGAGCGCCTCGGCGCCCATCGGACCGTAGGCGTGCAGGCGGGTGGTGGAAATGCCGATCTCGGCGCCGAGGCCCAGCTCGCCACCGTCGCTGAAGCGCGAGGAGGCGTTGACCATCACCACGGCGGAACGGATGGCCTGCACGAAACGTAGCGCGGCCTCTTCGTCGGCGGTGGCGATGACTTCGGTGTGGTCCGAGCCGTAGCGGCGGATGTGGGCAATCGCTTCGTCGAGATCGTCGACCACGCGCACGGCCAGGATCAGGTCCAGGAATTCGGCGGCGTAGTCGTCGTCAGTCGCGGGCTGGATGTTGGGTAGCAGGGCGCGACTGGCGTCGTCGCCGCGCAGTTCCACGCCCCGTTGGCGCAAGGCCTGCGCCGCGCGCGGCAGGAAGCTGGCGGCGACATCACGATGAACCAGCAAGGTTTCCAGCGCATTGCACACGCCGGGACGTGAGGTCTTGCCGTCGATCAGCAGGTCCAGCGCGAGATCGGGATCGGCGGCACGATCCACGTACAGATGGCAGACGCCCTTGTAGTGCTTGATCACCGGCACGCGCGCGTGCTCGGCCACGAAGCGGATCAGGCCTTCGCCGCCACGCGGGATCGCGAGGTCGACGATGTCGGTGAGCTGCAGCAGTTCGACCATCGTCTCGCGACGCAGGTCCTCGACCAGGGTCAGGGCGGCAGCAGGCACGCCATGCGCTTCCAGGGCGGACTTCAACGCGGCGGCGATCGCGGTGTTGGAATGGATCGCCTCGGAACCACCGCGCAGGATCACCGCATTGCCCGCCATCAGGCACAGCGCGGCGGCGTCGGCGGTGACGTTGGGGCGCGCCTCGTAGATCATCGCGATCACGCCGAGCGGGATGCGCACGCGCTCGATCGACAGGCCGTTCGGCCGCATCTCGCGGCGGGTCGTCACGCCGACCGGATCGGGCAGCTCGGCCACCTCGCGCAGCGCGCTGGCGATGCCGGCCACCCGCGTCTCGTCCAGCCGCAGGCGATCGAGCATCGCGCCCTGCACGCCCTTGTCGGCGGCAGCCTGCATGTCGCGCGCATTGGCCCGGAGCACGTCGGCGGAGCGCGCTTCCAGTGCGTCGGCCATGTCGCGCAGCAGGGCCCGCTTCGCATCGCTGCCCAGCGCGGCGACGACCTGGGCGGCATCGCGACACGCCAGCGCCTGCTCCCTGATCGTGCTCATGCGCTGATCTCCTGGCCCGGGGCAACCGGGCTGTCCATGGTGATGAGGTCGTCGCGATGCACCACTTCGTCGCCGTAGCTATAGCCCAGCACGCCGTCGATCTCGCGGCTGTGCCGGCCGGCCAGTCGGCGCACTTCGGCGGCGCCGTACTGGCTGATGCCGCGTGCGATGGCGCGGCCGTCGGCAGCGACGATCTCGACCAAGTCGCCGCGATGGAACTCGCCCTGCGCATCCAGCACGCCCCCGGGCAACAGCGAGACGCGACCACCGGCCAGTGCGTGCGCCGCGCCGGCGTCGACGCGAACCCGTCCGCTGGCCGCCGGCGCATGGCGCAACCAGTATTTGCGTGCCTGCATCCGGCTCGACGACGCGGCGATCAGGGTGCCGCGCAACTCACCGTCGCGCAGCGCCTGCACGGTCGCCGCCTCGCGGCCGCTGAACAGCACGGTGGGAATGCCCGCGGCCGCGGCCTTGGTCGCGGCTTCCAGTTTCGTGCGCATGCCGCCGGTGCCAGCCACGCTGCCGCTGTCGCCGGCCATCGCCAGGATCTGCGGCGTCAGCGCGGCCACGTGCGCGATCGGCGTGGCGGCCGGGTCGCGGCGCGGGTCGGCGCTGTACAGCGCGTCGACGTCGGAGGCGATCAGCAACAGGTCGGCATCGACCAGCGCCGCCACGATCGCGGCGAGGTTGTCGTTGTCGCCAAGCTTCAGCTCGTCCACCGACACGGTGTCGTTCTCGTTGATCACCGGAAGCACGCCGAGCTGCAGCAGCTCGCGCAGCGTGGCGCGTGCGTTGAGGTAGCGGCGGCGGTTGCGCAGGTCGTCGTGGGTCAGCAGCACCTGCGCCACCGGCCGCGCGGACAGCGACTGCCACAGCGCGATCATCGGCGCCTGGCCTAGCGCCGCCAGCGCCTGCCGCGCGGCAAGGCCATCGCCGTCACTCGCATGCTGGCGCAGCAGCGCGCGACCCGCTGCCACCGCGCCGGAAGACACCAGCACCACTTCACGACCGACTGCATGACTGGCCGCGATGAAACCCGCCAGCGCTTCGGCGTAGCGCGGCGTGAGGCCGCCACCATCGGCGGCGAGCAGGTTGCTGCCCACCTTCAGCACGGCGCGGCGCCAAGGCGGCAACACCTGTACGGGCAAATGGGTTCGCGTGATCTTCGTGTCGGTCGCCGCCATGCCCTCGCCTCCGTGTCAGTCGTCGAGCGCGCGCAATCGCGCGTTCAATTCGTCCAGCCGCAGGTCGTTGCCGGCGCCGGGCGACACGCGCGCGTCGAGGCTGCCTTCCGGCGTGCGCCCCTGTCCCGCCGATGCCGCCGCTTCCGCCGCGGCGCGATACGCGTCGCGGAACGGCACGCCGGCGGCGGCCTGCTCGATCGCCACGTCGGTGGCGTACATCGCCGGCTCGATCGCCGCGCGCATGGCCGTTTCGTTCCAGGCAAATCGCGCCAGCAAGTCAGGCACCAGTTCCAGCGCCATCAGGCCGTGGCGCACGCCGTGGAAGATCGAGCCTTTGGAAAACTGCAGGTCGCGCTGGTAGCCGGACGGCAGCGACAGCAGTTGCTCGATCTCGGTGCGCGCGGCGGCCACGCTGGCGTAGCTCGCGCGCAGCAGCTCGATCACGTCAGGATTGCGCTTGTTCGGCATGATCGAACTGCCGGTGGTGTACTCGGACGGCAGCTGCACGAAGTTGAATTCGGCGGTGGTGAACAGCGAGAGGTCCCAAGCCAGCCGGCGCAGGTCGAGCAGCGCACCGCCGATCGCCTCCAGCACAGCCATCTCGAACTTGCCCCGCGACAGCTGGGCGTAGATCGGGCTGACCTGCATGCGGGCGAAGCCCAGCGCCTGCGTGGTGTGTTCACGGTCGAGCTTCAGGTTCACGCCGTAACCCGCGGCGGTGCCGAGCGGATTGGCATCGATCAGCGCCAGTGTCTGCCGCGCGCGCAGGGCATTGTCGATGAAGCCTTCGGCGAAGCCGGCAAACCACATCGCGGTGGACGACACCACCGCGCGCTGCAGGTGGGTGTAACCCGGCAACGGCACGGCCGGTTGCGCGGCGCGATCGAGGCAGACCTCGGCGATGGCGCGGCAATGGTTTTCCAGCGCGACCAGCTTGTCCTTCAGCCACAGCCGCGTGGCGACCAGGATCTGGTCGTTGCGGCTGCGGCCGGTGTGCACGCGGCGACCGGCGTCGCCCAGGCGCTCGGTGAGGCGTGCCTCGATCGCCGAATGGCCGTCTTCATAACGCTCGTCCAGCACGAAGGCGCCGCCGCTGAAATCGGCGGCCAGCGCATCCAGCTCGCGCTTCAGCGCAGCGGCCTCGTCGGCGCTGACCACGCCGATGTTGGCCAGGCCTTCGACGTGCGCCTTGCTGGCGGTGATGTCGTGCAGGAAGAACTCGCGATCGAGCAACACATCGTCGCCGGCGAGGAACTTCATGATCTTCGCGTCGATCCGGACGCCGGATTTTTGCCACAACGGCTGAGTCATCGTGAAGGATCCTGTAGCAGCGGAATGGCGGTGTATTCGTCCACGCCGATCGCGCGGTTGATGTTCTGCATGGCTTGCGTGGCGGCGCCTTTCAGCAGGTTGTCCAGCGTGGCCACCACGACCACCCGCTTGCCGTCCGTCGACATTGCGAAGCCGCCGATCTCGGCGTGGTGCTGGTGGGCAACGCGGCTGACCCACGGCGCATCGTCCAGCACCGACACCAGCTTCTCGCCGGCGTAAGCGGCATGGAAGCGCTGCAGCACCTCCTCGCGCTTCAGCTGACGGCTGAGGTAGAGGTTGCTGGTGACCGTGAGGCCGCGAAAATGCGGTGCCACGTGCGGCATGAATTCCACCGGCACGCCGAGCTGGAAGGAGGCTTCCTTCTCGTGCATGTGGCCGGTGAGCGCGTACGGCATCAGGTTGTCGCGCAGCTTTTCCGGATCGTTCTTGTCCGACGGCGTGGTGCCCGCGCCCGAGTAGCCGGACACGCCGAAGCACACCGGTGGCGCCGCCAGCAGGTCCTTCAGTGGCGCGATGGAAAGCTGCATCGCGGTAGCGTAGCAACCGGGGTTGCTGATGCGCCGCTCGCCCCGCCACTTGTCGCGGGCGAGTTCGGGCAGGCCGTAATACCAGCGCTTGTCGAAGCGATAGTCGGCGGAGAGGTCGAGGATGATCGGATCGACCCCGGCCTGGTCGAATGCCTCCACGCAGGCCGCCGCCTTGCCGTTGGGCAAGGCCAGGATCACCACGTCGGCGCCGAGTTTCGGCAGGTCCTCGTGCGCCGGCGCGCTGTAACGCAGCTCGCCGCGATACTCGGGCACGTGGGCGTCGACGCGCTGGCCATCCAGCTCGCGCGAGGACACAAAGCTCAGTTCCAGCGCCGGATGCCCCGCGATCAGGCGGATCAGCTCGGTGCCGGTGTGGCCCCGTGCGCCGACGATGCCGATGGTTTTCTTGTCGTGTGTCACCGATCCACTCCTACGATGCTGCTTTCTCCTCCCCCTGCACAGCAGGGGGAGGTCGGGAGGGGGTGAGGCTTTTGATCTTCACAGCAAGATCAAGAGCGACCCCACCCCAGCCCTCCCCTGCACGCAGGGGAGGGAGTTGGTCTTGCTCAATCCACCAGTGTCGGCTGGCGCTGCGCGCAATGCGCCACGCAGCGGAAAATCGTGTCGAGGTCCTCGATGCCGTACCAGAACACCTTCCAGCGCGGCTGCTTGATGCAGCCGTCCGACTCGGCGTAGTAGAAGATGTTGACCTGGTTGCCGTGGCGCGAACGCCAGAACAAGCGCAGATGCTCCTCGCGCATCACCTGCCACACCGCCCGGCCCAGGCCTTCGCCCTGGGCGTCGTCGAGCACGGCGAACTTGTCCAGGTACGGCAAGCCGTCCTCATCGGTGAGGATCATCGCGGCGCGGTAGTTCTCGCTGACGTAGATGCGAAGCGGCTTCGTGCGTTCGAAGTAATCCGGCACCAGGGCTCGGCCGAAACTCGATTCGATCAGCGTGCGCATGCGCGCCAGGTCGATGCCGTCCCACGAGTCGAACGTCAGCACCTTCTCGCCGCGCCGGACCAGGGTGCCGGAACCCTTGTGGGTGAACAGCTCCTTGGCCAGTTCCGCCGGGCGGGTGATCGACACCGATGACGTCAACGGCAAATCGGCCAGCAGGTCGGCGATCTGCTCGATCTTCAGGCGCATGCCGCCGTTGATCCACGGCTGCGCCATCAGGTGGTCGAACTCGGTCGACAGGTTGATCGAGTCGATCAGCTTGCCGTGCTCGTCGAGCAGGCCGCCGGTGCCGGTGAGGAACACGATCTTGTACGGCTGCAGCATGCGTACCAGTTCGTTCGCGGCGACGTCGGCGTTGACGTTGAGGATCTGCCCCTCGTCGGTTTCGCCGAGGCTGGCGATCACCGGGATCGAATTCGCGCGCAGGCTGGCCTCGATCGGCGCCAGGTTGATGCTGTCGACCTTGCCGACCATGCCGTAGGTATCGCGATCCAGGTAGCTGGCCAGGAACACGCCCGACGGCACCGCGGTGGCGCGGGTGTCCATCGACTGCAGCGCTTCCACCAGTTTCAGGTTCTGCTGCATGAACACGCGGCGCACGATGCCCAGCGCCTTCGGCGAGGTCACGCGCAGGCCGTTGATCGTCTGCTTCTCGATGCCGGCAGCGGCCAGCTCCTCATCCAGTTGCGGGCCGGCACCATGCAGCACGATCGGGGTCAGCCCCACCTGCTGCAGGAAGGTCAGCGACGAGGCGAGATCGGCCAGCTCGTCGCGCAACACCGCGCCGCCCACCTTGACCACGGCGAAACGCTTGGCGTCGACCTCGGAGAAGCGCTTGAGGTATTGCTGGATTTCCTTCGCGCTGCCCATGCTCGAAAGCAGGCGCACGATGGTCTTGCGGGTGTGGTTGCCTGTGCTCATGCGATTTTGCTGTCCACGATCCGGTGAATGACCTCTGCGTAATGCTGCAACTGATCCAGCGCGACCCACTCGTCGGCGCTGTGCGCCTGGGCGATGTCGCCGGGGCCGTAGACGAAGGCGGTGTAGCCGGCAGCGGAGAACAGCGCCGCCTCGGTCCAGAAGTCCACCGCGTTGCCCACCGGAATGCCCAGCTCGTCGGCGAGATCGCGGGCGACCAGCCGGTTCGCCTCGGCGTTCGCCGTATCGCCGGCGGGCAGCGAGGCGCCGCGGAAGGTTTCGGTGAACTCCACCGGCTGCGGCTCGACCAGCGTGCGGAAGCGCGCGAGCAACTGGTCCGGGTCCATCGTCGGCAGCGCACGGAAACCGAAGCGCACTTCCGCCGCGGGCGCGATCATGTTCGCCTTGATGCCGCCCTCGACCCGGCCGATGTTGAAGCGCAGGCCGGTGAGTCCGCCGAAGCGCTCGTGCGACTGCGCCGCCACGAAATCCAGTGCCGCATTGCCCCAGCGCATCGCCTGGTGCAGCGCGCTGTCGCTGGGCTGCTGCTCGCCCGAAGCATGGCCGGCGTGGCCCGCGAAGCGCATCAGCACCGACTGGATGCCGCGATGCGCCAGCACCGCCTCGCCCCTGGTCGGTTCGGCCACGATCACCGCCTCGTAGGCATGCGCATCGCGCAGGAAGCCGGCGATGCAGCGCGGGTCGTTCGCTTCCTCGTCGGTGGAAAACAGCAACGCCAGTGCGCCATCGCTGGCATTCGCCACCGCCAGCAACGCGGCCGCCGCACCCTTGATGTCGCAGGCACCGAGGCCGATCGCGCGATCGGCAGTCACCCGCAACGCATGCGGATCGGCCGTCCACGCTGGCGAATCCGGCACCGTGTCCAGATGCACGTTGAACAGGTATTTCGGCTCGCCGCGCACCGCATGCAGCGCCACCGCACCGGCGCCGAAGTCGGTCACCGTGACCGTGAAGCCGGGCAGCTGCGCGCGCAGGTAGTCGAAGATGCCGCCGGTGTCGATCGCGCGCGGCGGATTGCGCGTGTCGAACCCGACCAGCGCCCGCAGGTGCTCCAGGGTGGCGTCCAGCAGCGCGCTCATCCGCGATTGACCTCGGCCCACAGCGTGCTGCTCATGCCGAACAGCTTGATGAAGCCCTCGGCTTCCTCCACGCCCCAGTCGGCCGACTGGGCGTAGGTGGCGCCCTTGGCGTTGAGGATGTGTTTCGACTCCACCGCCACCGCGCCGACGCTGCCGCCGTTCGTCTCCAGCGTCACTGTGCCGTTAACGGTGGACTGGCTGGAGGCCAGGAACGCCTCCAGATCGGTCTTCAGCGGGTCGTGGAAGAAGCCCTCGTAGACCAGCTCCACCCACTTGCGCGCCACGTCGGGCTTGAAGCGGTTCTGCTGCTTGGTGAGCACAGCCTCTTCCAAGGCACGGTGTGCGGTGAGCAGTGCAGCGAGACCTGGCGCCTCGAAGATGATGCGACCCTTCAGACCGATCGTGGTGTCGCCGGTATAGAGGCCGCGGCCCACGCCATACTGGGCGAACAGGCCGTTGAGCTTCGCCAGCATTTTGTGCCCAGCCATCGCCTCACCGTCCAGGGTCACCGCCTCGCCGTTGACGAAACCGATCTTCACCTGCAGCGGTTTGGACGGCCATTCGGCGCGCGGCTTGCACCAGCCCACCGCGCCGGCGCCGGGCGCTTGCCACTGGTCGATCTCGCCACCGGACATGGTCAGGCCCAGCAGGTTCTCGTTGATGGTGTACGCCTGCTGCTTGGCGCGCACGCCGAAGCCGCGTTCCTCCAGGTACTTCTGCTCGTAGGCACGCGTCTGCGTGTGTTCCTTCTGGATCTCGCGGATCGGCGCCACGATCTGGTAGTCGCCCAGCGCCTTCACCGCCAGGTCGAAACGCACCTGGTCGTTGCCCATGCCGGTGCATCCATGCGCGATCGCCTTCGTGCCCAGTTCGGCGGCGCGCTTCAGCGCGGCCTCGACGATCAGGTAGCGGTCGGAGACCAGCAGCGGGTACTGGCCCTGGTAGCCCTCGCCCGCCCACACGAACGGCTTGACGAAGCCGGCCCAGATCGCCGGACCACCATCGACGGTGACGTGGCTGGCCACGCCCAGTTCCTGCGCGCGGGCCTCGATGAAGGCGCGCTCCTCGGCATCCACGCCGCCGGTATCGGCAAACACGGTATGCACGGCCCAGCCCTGCGCCTGCAGGTAGGGCACGCAGAAGCTGGTGTCGAGGCCGCCGGAGAAAGCGAGGACGATGTCTTTGCCTTCTCCGTTGGAGGGAATGGGGAATGGGGAATCGGGAATGGTGGGAGCATTCGACATGGTGGTAATCCTGAAGGTATGGGTGAAGCGCAACGAGCAGAGTGCGAAGGACTGTTTTTGACGATTCCCTATTCCCGACTCCCCATTCCCTGCTCCACGACGATGCGCGGCTCGCAGCGCACCGGGAAATTCACGGAGTTGGCGATGAAGCAGGCGTGGTGCGCGGCTTCGTGAGCGGCCTCGGCCCTGGCCGGATCGCTGGCGGCGCTGATCGTCACCACGGGACGCAGTACCACTTCCACGAAACGCCCGCCGTCACCTTCGGTGGCCATCGCGCCTTCGGCGGCGTCGGTGTAAGCGGTCACCACCACGCCGGCCACGGTGACCATGTGCAGGTAGGACAGCATGTGGCAGGTGGACAATGCGGTGACCAGCATGTCCTCGGGGTTGTGCCGGCTGGCGTCGCCGCGGAAGGTCGGATCGGACGAGCCGGCCAGCTCGGGTTTCCCCGCGATGCGGATCGTGTGGTCGCGGCTGTAGTTGCGGTAGCCGTCGGTGCCTGTGCCGAGGTTTCCGGTCCACTCCACGTCGACGCGATAGTGATGTTGATGAGTCACGGCGTTGGCTCCTGTTGGGTCATCAGTGCGGCCAGCTCCACGTCGCCATCGCCGTCGCGCTCGCGTAGGCCGGCGATCACGCCGGCGCGATTGCGGGCGGGATGGTTCTGGCTCAACTTGAACTTGCCTTCGATGCGGTCGATGCTGATTTCGAGACCGACGATGGCGCGCAGCGACTTCTCGACGTGGTCTTCCGGCGCGTCACCGATCTTCCATGGCTGCGGCTGGCCCGCCTCATGGTGGTCGGTCAGTGTCTCCAGCAGCCGACGCAGCCAGGCCGCGTCATCGATCACTTTCAAGCGACCATGCACGTGCACCACCGCGTAGTTCCACGTCGGCACCTCGCGCCCGGTCTCGTGTTTGCTCGGATACCAGTTCGGGCTGATGTAGCCGTCCAGACCCTGGAACACCAGCAGCACCTCGGCGCCGTCCTGCTGCGCCAGCTCGTTGCCGCGGGCAACATGACCATGCAACACACCGTCAACCAGTTCGAATGGCAAGTGATTGGCCGCCAGCCCGCCGGCCCCGTGGGTCACCACGGTGGCGAACGGATACGCCCGGATCAGCCCGTGCAAGGCCTCGCTCCGCGTCTCCTGGAAATGCTTCGGCGTGTACATGCCGGCTCAGCCCTGCCCGATCAGCGACGCCATCACCGCCTTCTGCGCGTGCAGGCGGTTCTCGGCCTCGTCGATGGCGATGCAGTACGGCGCATCCATCACCGCGTCGGTGGCCTTGATGTTCCGGCGCAGCGGCAGGCAGTGGCTGAACAGGCCGTGGTTGGTCAGCGCCATCTTTGCCTCGTCCACCATGAAGTGCCTGTTCGCCTCGCGGATCGGCTTCTCCTTGTCCCACTGGCCGAAGAACGGCAACGCCCCCCAGCTCTTGGCGTAGACCACGTCGGCGCCGGCATAGGCTTCCTCGATGTCGTGGCTGACCTTCAGCGAACCGCCGTTCTGCTCGGCGTTCAGACGGCCAAACGCCATGTAGCGCTCGTCCAGCACGTAGTCCGGCGTGGGGCACAGCAGGGTCACGTCCATGCCCATCTTCGTCGCGATCAACAGCGCCGAGTTCGCTACCGCGGTGTTCAACGGTTTCGGGTGGTAGGTCCAGGTCAGCACGTACTTCTTCCTGGTCAGATCGCCCAGGTGCTCCTTCATCGCCAGCGCGTGGGCCAGCTCCTGGCAGGGGTGGGTGATGGTCTCCATGTTGATCACCGGCACGGTGGCGTACCGGGCGAAGGCCTTGATCACCTTGTCCTGCCGATCCACCGCCCAGTCCTGGAATTTCGGGAAGGCGCGCACCGCGATCAGGTCGACGTAGCGGCTCAGCACGCGCGCCACCTCGGCGATGTGCTCCTCGGTGTCGCCATCCATCACGCTGCCCACCTCGAACTCGATCGGCCACGCATCCTTGCCCGGCGCCAGCACGATGGCGTGACCACCCAACTGGAACGCACCCAGCTCGAAGCTGGTGCGGGTGCGCATCGACGGATTGAAGAACAGCAAGGCGATCGACTTGCCGGCCAGTTGCTGGCCACGCGGGGAACGCTTGAACGATGCCGCCTGTTCCAGCAGCGCGTCGATCTCGGTGCGGCTGTAATCCTGGGTGGTGATGAAATGCCGTAGAGCCATGATTTACTCCAATCCAAAACACAAAAAACCCGGCGCAGAGGCCGGGTTTCGTCGTCGATGCACCGTCAAACGCGTGCGACTGCCTACCCGGCCGAGTATCCATACAACGGTCGGCGCGCACGCGACGTCATGCCAGCGGCCGCGCGGGCGCTGGTCAGTACGGTGGCGGTATAGACGGCTGTGGACATGGGGATTCCGGGTGACTGTCGGGCATCATGCCGACAATTTCGCTGCCGTGCAACAAAAAATTCGGGTGTCCCGAAAAGCAACGCCGCCAAGGCTGGCGGCGTTGCTGGTGGGGGTCAGTCGGCCGGGTCGACCCGTACCCGGACGCGCAGGCGCTCGCCGGGGTCGTAGCTCAGGCGCGAGGTGTAGACCTCGCCGCGATAGCGGTATTCCACGTCGTAGCCGATGATCCGGCGCTGTTCGCTGACCGAGCTGACCTCGCGGCACTGGGTCTGGGTGGTTTCGTAGTCGCGGCCACGGTTGGTCCGGTTGCCGATCGCGCCGCCGGCCACGGCGCCGGCCACGGTGGCGGCCTTGCGTCCGTCGCCCTTGCCCACGGTGTTGCCCAGCACGCCGCCGATCACGGCGCCGAGCACGGTTCCCGCGGTGCTGTTGCCACCTTCGTGGCGCACCACCGGCTGGTCATAGCATTCCTGGCGCGGCACCTCGGTGCGGGTCACGCCCTGCACCGGGTCGGCGCGCAACACGTCGGCCCAGCCGTAGTGGGCGTTGTCGTCATTGTTGCCATTGTTGGGGTTGGCGTAACGCACATCCTGTGCACAAACGCCGCCCGCCACCAGGGCAAGTGCGAGCGCGGAAATCCACAGCTTGGTCATCACGACCTCCCAATTACTGAAACACCACTCGCGCAGGCGCGCGTACTGGCAGCCATTGCAGCAAATTCACGCTGAATACACCCTTAGAATCAGTCAACGGGAAGCCGGCGCGACTCGGCCACTTACACCTTGTTAAGATGCCGGGCTGGCCGAACCCCCTGCCCGGACGGCCCATGCCGCGGATTCCACCATGCCGATATCGCTCTACAACAGCCTGACCCGTCGCACCGAACCGTTTGCCCCGCTCGACCCGGAGCGCGTGACGATGTACCTGTGCGGCCCCACCGTCTACAACTACGTGCACATCGGCAATGCCCGCGGGCCGGTGGTGTTCGACGTGCTGGTGCGCCTGCTGCGGCGGCATTACCCCCACGTCGTGTATGCCCGCAACATCACCGACGTGGATGACAAGATCAACGCCGCCGCGCAGCAGCAAGGCGTGCAGATCGACGCGATCACGAACCGCTTCGCCCAGGCCTACCGCGACGACATGGCCGGGCTCGGCGTGGCGCCGCCCGACATCGAGCCGCATGCCACCACCCATATCGCGCAGATCGTCACGATGATCGAAGCGCTGATCGACGGTGGCCATGCCTATGCCGCCGAGGGTCACGTGCTGTTCGACGTCGGTTCGTTCCCGGCCTACGGCAAACTGTCCGGCCGCGATCCCGATGAACTGATCGCCGGCGCTCGGGTGGAAGTGGCGCCGTACAAGCGCAACGCCGGCGACTTCGTGCTGTGGAAGCCTTCTACCCCCGAACTGCCGGGCTGGGACAGCCCGTGGGGTCGCGGTCGCCCCGGCTGGCATATCGAATGCTCGGCGATGAGCGCTGCGCACCTGGGCGAGACCATCGACATCCACGCCGGTGGCGTCGACCTGCTGTTTCCCCACCACGAGAACGAGGTGGCGCAGTCCACCTGCGCCCACGGCGGCAAGGTGTTCGCACGCTGGTGGATGCACAACGGCATGCTGACGTTCGATGGCCGCAAGATGTCGAAGTCGCTGGGCAACGTGCTGCTGGTGCACGAACTGCTCAAGCTGCATCCGGCTGAAGCCTTGCGCCTGCGCTTGCTCAGCGGCCACTACCGGCAGCCGCTGGACTGGTCCGAAGCGGCCATCCAGCAAGCCACCAGCACGCTCGATGGCTGGTATCGCGTACTGCGCGACCTGACCGACGTGGCCTTGCCGGCGGGTGAGCTGCCGGTGCCGCCGCGGATCGAAGCCGCGTTGTGCGATGACCTCAACACGCCCCAGGCGCTGGCTGAGCTGTCCGTGCTGGCCGATGCCGCGCGTCAGTCCGGCAGTGCCGAAGCCAAGGCCGCATTGCTTGGCGGCGGCCAATTGCTCGGCCTGCTGCAGCAGGCACCCGAGGCCTGGTTCCGTCGCGGTGACGAGGCGATCGACGAGGCGCGCATCGAGGACCTGCTCGAACAGCGTCGCGCCGCCCGCGCCTCGCGCGATTTCGCCCGGGCCGACGCGATTCGCGAGGAACTGGCCGCGCTCGGCATCGCCATCGAGGACGGCGCCCAGGGTACCCGCTGGAGCATCGTCAAGGCCTGATGCATCGAACCGGCCGGCGCGGCGGATTTCATTTTCCGCACCGGTCCGCGCGATAATGCCCGGATGAATGCCATTGCCAGCACCGGCGCCGAACAGGCGCAGCAGCAGATTGCCGAGGAGTTCGCCTTCTTCGGTGACTGGACCGAGCGCTACCAGTACCTGATCGACCTCGGCAAGCAGTTGCCGGACTTTCCCGAGGCACACAAGAACGATGTCTACCGCGTGCACGGCTGCCAGTCGATGGTGTGGCTGGTGCCCTCCGGCGATGCCTTGAACATGCACTTCGAGGCCTTCAGCGATTCGGCGATCGTGTCCGGCCTGCTCGCCCTGTTGCTGCGCGTCTATTCCGATCGCCCGGCAGCCGAGATCCTCGCCACCGAGCCGACCTTCATCGGCACCATCGGCCTGGCCAAGCATCTGTCGCCGACGCGCTCGAACGGCCTGGCCGCCACGCTGGCGAAACTGAAGGAATACGCCAAGGTGATGGCGAGCCAGGAGTGAGTAAAGAGGAGTGAGAAGTGAGAGAAAAGCCGGAGCGCGAGACGCCGTTGCCTTCTCACTCCTCTCCACTCACTTCTCGCAAAAAGCCCCGCTCGAAGCGGGGCTTTTTTTGAAGAGTCCGGCATGGATGCCGGTTTGATCTTTGCGCTCGTGGATGAGCGCAAAAGCACAGCCCTCAGTCGCCCATCTGCTTCTGCAGGTGCTCGCGGCGTTCCTGCGCATCCAGCGACAAGGTGGCGATCGGTCGCGCATCGAGACGATCGACGCCGATCTCCTCGTCGGTCTCTTCGCAGAAACCGTAGCTGCCTTCCTCGATCCGGCGCAGCGCCTTGTCGATCTTGGAGATCAGCTTGCGGTAACGATCGCGCGTGCGCAGTTCCAGCGAGTTCTCGGTTTCGCGGGTGGCGCGCTCGGCCTCGTCACCCACATCGCGAACTTCCTCGCGCAGGTTGTCCATGGTCTGACGCGACTCCTCGACAAGCTGGTCGCGCCAGTCGCGCAGCTTGTTGCGGAAATACGCCAGATGCATCGGAGTCATGTACTCCTCGTTAGGCGAGGGGCGGTAACCCTTGGGCAAGTTGATGTTGGTGGTGGAGGACAGTGCGTATCGCCCGTCTTCCTGGGTAATACCGTTATCGAGTTTTTTTGCAGCAAGTTTATTCATTGAAGACGACGTTTTCTGTTTCTTGGAGGAAGAGGCATGGTGCGCGGCGGTTTCTGCGCGCGGTGTCACCATGGCGGTTGCACTCGCCACCTTGCCCTTGAACAGGGTGCTGGCGGGTGCCGGGGATACGTGTTTTGCGGCAGCTACCGGTGCCGGCTTTGCTACCGTCTTTTCGGCGGGCTTGGTCGCTTTCGGGGCCGGCTTGGTCACCGGCTTCGGCACCGGCTTGGCCGCGGGCTTTGCCACGACGGCCGGCTTGGCGACGACCTTGGCTGGCTTGGCGGTGCTGCGGGCCTTGCCCGCGGCAGGCTTGCCGCTCTTCGCGACAGCCTTGCCGGCGACAGGTTTCTTCGCGACGACCTTGGCGGGTGGCGCCTTCTTCACGGCAGCCTTCTTCGCGGCGCCCTTCGTGGTGACTTTCTTCGACGCGGGAGCCTTGACCGGGGCGGATTTCTTCGCCGGTGATTTCTTCGCTGGTGACTTGCTGGTCAGTGACTTGGCGACGGGCTTGCCGACCGCCTTTTTCGACGCGACTTTCTTTGCCGCCGGCTTGCTTGCGGGTTTGGCTGCGGCCTTCGGCTTGGTCTTGGCAACGGCCTTCGACGCCGCCTTGGCCGGTGTCCTGCTCGCGTTCTTCACGGTCGCTCCCTTGCCTGCAACTGTCGACTTGCCGGCCTTGCTTCCAGACGAAGCCTTGGCTTTCTGCGCCTTGGCGGCGGTCGAACTACGCGTCGTTTTCGCCATATCCCTTCACCGTTAGTGGCCGTGGCGGCCGGGTGTTATATCCCATGTATCCTGCACCAGCAAGCCTGCTTCTGGAATACTTGTACCATTACCCGATGCAGGCTGTTCCGGCACCGTGAATATCCCGACCCGATTCATACTGTGGTTGCTGCATTTGTACAAGCGCTGGCTCAGTCCCCTGCTCGGCCCGCGCTGCCGTTTCCACCCCAGCTGCTCCGATTATGCACGGATTGCCGTCACGCGCTTCGGCCCCTGGCGCGGCAGCCTGCTGACCGGCTGGCGGCTGCTGCGCTGCCAGCCGCTGTGCGACGGCGGCGATGATCCGGTGCCCGAGCACTTTCATTTCTCCCGCTGCCGGCATCAGGGGGATTCCATCGACACGCAGTGAGCGGGCGACGGTGCGCGATGCCTGCCGCAGCCATTGGCTACGGCGCGGAGCCGTAGCCGCCTTCCACGCCCTTGCTGGCATAGGCCACCGCATCATGCGGGTGCAGGCTTTCCTGGTGCTCCACGCGGATATGGAAGTCGCTGAGGGTGGCGTCCGCATCGAGGGACTTCTGGATGCGCCGGGCGGCGTCTTCGCAAAACATCAGGTTGCCGCCGTTGGCCAGCGCGAAAGCCTGCTCGTCCTCGCGCTTCACGGCCGTCTGCACCGGCGTGCCCAGCGCGTGCTCGACGCCATCGATCAGGCCGACCAGGTGGAAGCCGGCACCCGGCACGGGACGCACGCGCAGACGCGCCACGCTGCGCTGGGCGTGTGGCGTGGCCACGATGCCCTTCTCGCTGCCCAGCCAGGCCAGCACGGCGGCATGGTCGAGCGGCTGATCCGCGCCGAAGTCGCTGGCGAACTGGTCCTGGATCAACTGGCGCGACAAGGCGGCGGATGCCGGACAGGTCGAGGAGTAGATCACCTCGGTGCCGAATTCGAGCAGGAACTCGTCGCCGGTGAGGCTGGCTTCGATGCAGACCGGATAGGCACGCCAGCCGCTGTTGGCGCTCTTCAGCGCTGGGCGGCGCACCAGGTGTTCGAAACGGATGCTGAGGCAGGCGCGGTCGGACAGGTCGCCATGCGAATCGAGGAAGCCGCGCAGCAGCGCGTGCAGCATGTCGGCACTCAGCGTCTGCGTGCTCAGCGCCTGCTCGACCTGCAGGTACAGCCGCGACATGTGGATGCCCCGCTTGTCGGGCCGCTTCAGGTTGACGAAGGCGCCCACCCGCGCACTGGCACGTTGCGGCTGGCCATCGCCGGCATCGAACAGCACCGGCACCTGGATGTCAGCCATGCCGACCCAGTCCAGCGCGCCGGCAAGATGGGGCTGCGCATGGACGGCAACGTCGGGCAGCAGACGGGCGGTATTTTCCTGGTTCGGCATGGCGGGTCCTGATCTCGGCGAAGCAACTCGCCGGTGAAGCAAGCAATCTTGGGGCACGCAGCCCACGGCGCAATAGTGGCGCGGGGGAAACGCTGCGTCTTGAACGAATTACGGCCGCTGACGCTGCCACGCGCGTGCAGCCTGCCACGCCTGCAAGGTGGTCGACAGTCCGGTACGCGGCTGACCGGTCTGCAGCGTGGCCAGCGCATCGCCGGAACGCGCGGCGCGCCGTGCCAGCTTGCTGGCGTGGCGGGACTCCAGTGAGCGAAACACGCTGAGCGGACCACTCACGGCCGTCGACGCGCGCCAGCTGCCCAGCAGGTCTTCCAGTTGCGCCTGGATCGCCTGCTGCCGCGCCGCGCTGGCGCTGCGCAATTGGGTGCGATCCAGGCCATGTCGCGCCAGCCGCGCCATCGGCAGCGGCAGGCGGTCGCGCTCGGTATCGGTATCCAGCCGCAGCAGCGCGTACAGCAGGTGATTCAACACGGCGACCTGCGCGGCCCGCTCGGCCGACGCCGCCGCGCCATACCACCAGGCCGTCTCCAACGCAGCCAGCGCGCCATGCAGGGGCATCGCCGCGGCGATCTGCGCCGTGAAATCCGCCGCCGTGCCCTGCTCCAGTTGTGCCATGGCCGCAATGACCGGCGCCAGCCACAGTTCGCTGGCGATGGCGTGCGCCCGCTCGTCGTCGAACAGCACCTGGCTCAGCGGATGACGGCCGCCGCTGGCCGCGGCACCGGCCAGCTCCTCGGCCCACCAGTTGAGCTTGGCCGCGGCCACCTGCGGTTCGCGGATGCCGTAGGCGGCGCCCAGCAGCTCCTGTTCAAGCGCGGCCAGCGCGACATGGCCCGGGTAACGGCGGCCGTCGACAAACGCCAGGGCGATCCGCTGCTGCGGCTGCACCGCCAGCCATTTGTCGATGAAGCCCTGCAGTACCGCACTCTGTTCGACCAGCTCGATCATGCGACGCTCGATTCCAGTTGCAGCAATGCTGCCAGTTCGGCCGGATGGTCCAGCACCACGTCGGCGCCCCAGCCATGCGGGTCGCCGCCATCGAGATATCCCCAGCTCACCGCCACCGTGTACAGGCCGGCCGCGGCGCCGGCCTCGATGTCGCGCCGATCGTCGCCGACGAACAGGCAACGCTCAGGCGTCAGCCCCCCACGTTCGCAGGCCAGCAGCACCGGCGCCGGATCCGGCTTCTTCACCGGCAGGGTATCGCCGGAAACCACGGCGCTGGCCCGCTCGCTCCAGCCGATGCGTCGCACCAGTTCATCGGTGAGGAAGGCCGCCTTGTTGGTGACGATGCCCCAGCGCAAGCCTCGCGCCTCGATCCGCGCCAGCAAGTCGTCCACGCCCTCGAAGGCGCGGGTCTGCCGGGCCATGACCTGCCGGTAGAGCTCCAGGTAACGGGGCACCAGGGCCAGCACGCCGTCCTCGCCGCGCTCGGCGAACGCGCAGCGCAGCACGGCGCGCGCGCCGCGCGACACCACCTCGCGCACCGGTGCGTAAGGCGGCGGGGCCGCGCCCTCCTCCGCACACTGGGCGAGCAGGGTCGCGTACAGCTCCGGCGCACTGTCGAGCAGGGTGCCGTCCAGATCGAACAGCACACCTTGAATGTTTTCCGGGAGCGGGCGGCTCATGCCGGCTTGCGTGCGCACAGCACGTAGTTGACCGCGGTGATCCTGCCCAGCCACGCCTTGCGCGTGAGCGGGTTGTAGCCCAGCCCGGAAACATCCTCCAGCTCCAGCCCGGCATGACGCAGCAGCCGGCCCAGTTCGGACGGCTTCAGGAACTGAGCGTAATGGTGGGTGCCCCGCGGCAGCATGCGCATCACGTACTCCGCCCCGATGATGGCCGCGCCGAACGCGGCCGGGGTGCGGTTGATGGTGGACATGAACAGGCGCGCTCCCGGTTTCAGCATCGCGGCGAGGTCGTTCACCAGGGCTTCGGGGTCCGGCACATGCTCGATCAGCTCCATGCAGCACACCGCGTCGAAACTCCCTGCTTCGACTGCCGCGAGTTCGGCCGAGGACTGCACGCGGTAATCCACGCTCAGCTTCGATTCGTACAGGTGCAACCTCGCCACGTCGATGACCTTGCTGCCCAGGTCGATGCCGGTGACCCGGGCACCAGCGCGCGCCAGCGCTTCGCTGAGCAGGCCGCCGCCGCAGCCGACGTCGGCCACCTTCGCATCGCGCAGGTCGGCGCGCGCGGCAATGTACGCCGCGCGTACCGGGTTGAGGTCATGCAGCGGACGCGACTCGCCGTCAGGGTCCCACCAGCGCGCCGCCAGGCTGTCGAAACGGGCGATTTCCTCGGGGCTCACGTTGGTGGTGGTCATGTTCGAATCCACGATGGCAATGAGTTTGTTGAAGAGTGTGGCCCGGCGTGGCCGGCCCGGATTCCTGTGCTCACGGACGAGTGCAAGGATTCAGGTCAGCCATTCATGCACGGTGATGTCCCACCCGCCGCTGATGTGCGCCGGATCGTTGTGCGCGATGGCCGTCGCCTGCGCCATGTCGCTGGCACGCAACACGTAGGCGCCGCCGGACTTGTCGCCGAAGCCGCCGTAAAGCTCGACCTGCCCCTGTTCGCGCAGGCCCTCCAGATACGCCCGATGCAGCGGCAGCACGGCAGGGTCGAGATGGGGGCGGCGCATCAACAGGATCAGGTAGCGGTTCATGGAAGGTCTCCCTCAAGCCGAGGCAATGCGCTCGCGCCAGGCGCGCGTGCGGGCCAGGATCGCGCCGGTGTCCATGTCCACCAGCTCGCGCGCCGCGAGCTTGCGCACGCCGGCAATCCACACGTCGCTGACCTGGTGCCGGCCCGTCGCATAGACCAGCTGCGATATCACGTGGAACATCGGCTGGGTCTCCAGGTCACTCAGCCGCACGGCGGCGAAGTCCGCCTGCTTGCCGACTTCGATCGAGCCGATTTTCGCTTCGAGTCCGATCGCCTTGGCGCCGTTGAGCGTGGCCGCGCGCAGCGCGAAGGCCGCATCGAACGCGGCGGCATCGCCGGCGACCGCCTTGGCCAGCAGGGCCGCGGTACGCATTTCGCCGAACATGTCCAGGTCGTTGTTGGAAGCGCAGCCATCGGTGCCGATCGCCACGTTGACGCCGGCGGCGCGGAGCTTCTCGGCGGGGCAGAAGCCGGACGCCAGCTTGAGGTTCGACTCCGGGCAGTGCACCACCGACACGCCGGCGGCCGCACACGCGGCGATCTCGCCCTCGGTCAGCTGGGTCATGTGCACCGCGACCAGCCGGTCGTTGACCAGGCCCAGCTTCTGCAGGCGCTGGAACGGTCGCAGTCCGCTCTTGGCCTTTTCGTCCTCCACTTCCTGCGCGGTTTCGTGGGTGTGCAGGTGGACCGGGATGTCGAGCTGGTCGGCCAGCACGCGGATGCGCTCGAAGCTTTCGTCCGACACCGTGTAAGGCGCATGCGGCACGAACGCGGTGGTCAACAGGCTGTCGCCGAGGAAGCTGTCGTGCACTTCGCCGGCGCGCTCGAAGTACTCGTCCTGGGTTTTCGCCCAGGCGGTGGGAAACTCGATCACCGGCAGGCCGACCACCGCGCGAAAACCCAGGTTGCGGTAGGTGGCGCCGATCACGTCGGGAAAGAAATAATTTTCGTTGGCGCAGGTGGTGCCGCCGCGCAGCATCTCGGCCACCGCCAGCTCGACGCCGTCACGCACGAACTCCGGACCGATCACCTTGGCCTCGGCCGGCCAGATGTGCTGCTGCAGCCACACCATCAGCGGCAGGTCGTCGGCCAGGCCACGCAGCAGGGTCATCGGATTGTGCGTGTGGCTGTTGACCAGGCCGGGAATCAGTGCGTGCTCGCCCAACTCGACCCGCTCGCGCGGCGCATAGGCCGCGCGAGCGTCGGCGATCGGCAGCAAGGCCACGATGCGGTCGCCGTCGACCGCCACCGCATGATCCTCCAGCACCACCGCATGCGGTTCGACCGGCACCACCCAGCGTGCCTCGATGATCAGGTCGACGGGTTGCGGATGGGACTGGCTCATAGTTCTGCTCCATGCAGCGGCTGCTGTTGAATACGACATGGGGCGGCACACCTTGCGGCGCCCGCCCCATTCGCTTTGTCGGTCATGCCGGTGGGCATGTCCGCCTTGACCAGCGACGGGAGCACGAGGCTCCCATCACTCACTTGACGCGGCTGTCGTATTCGCCGGTGCGGGTATCGACCTTGATGACTTCATCCTGGTTGACGAACAGCGGCACGCGCACCACGGCTCCCGTCTCCAGCGTGGCCGGCTTGCCGCCGCCGCCCGAGGTGTCGCCGCGCACGCCCGGATCGGTCTCGACGATCTTCAGCTCGACGAACTTCGGCGCCTGCACCGCGACGATGCCGCCGTTGAACAGGGTGACCACGCACTCCTCCTCGCCCTTCAGCCACTTCCACGCATCGCCCATGGCAGCCAGCGAGGCCGGCACCATCTCGAAGGTCTCCATGTTCATGAAGTGCCACACCTTGTCCTTGCCGATGCCGTCGATGAAGGACAGCTGCATGTCGGTGTCGGTGGCGTCCGCTTCCTCGAACGAATCGCTGGACTTCAGCGTCTGCTCGGTGGTGCGGCCGTCCTTCAGGTTGCGGATGCGGATGCGGGTGAACGCCTGACCCTTGCCGGGCTTGATGAAGTCCGCTTCGGTGATGATCCAGGGATCGCCGTTGTGAAGGATCTTCTTGCCCGTTTTGACGTCGTTGAGGCCAAGGGTCGCCATGCGCTATCTGCTCCGGAGTCGTATTCGCCCGAGGGGCGGCTAAAATGGGTGTCTGTCACGGGCGTCACCGCCCGATCCAAGGCCCGACATGATAACCGCAAGCCCCCATTCCCGCCTATCGCCCGCCGCAACCGGCTGGCGCGAACTGTGGCGGGACGCCATCACCGACCCCGGCGAGCTGTTGCAGGCGGTTGGCCTGGGTCACCGCACCGATCTGCTGCCGCCGGATGACGCCGGTTTCGCCCTGCGGGTTCCGCATGGTTTCGTGGCGCGGATGCGCCGCAACGACCCGACCGACCCCCTGCTGCTGCAGGTGCTGCCGCAACGGGCCGAACACGACCAGGTCGAGGGTTTCACGGCCGATGCGGTGGGCGACATGGCGTCCAGGGCCGGACAGGGTTTCCTGCACAAGTACGACGGCCGCGCCCTGCTGATCGCCAGCGGCAGCTGTGCGGTGAATTGTCGTTACTGCTTCCGCCGTCACTTTCCCTATGGCGAGGAGATCGCCGCCGCCTCGCAGTGGCGCGACGCGCTGGCCCGGCTCCGGGCCGACCCGTCGATTCGCGAACTGATCCTGTCCGGCGGGGACCCGCTGGCGCTGGCCACCCACAAGCTGGACGAGCTGGGCCGCGGCCTGGCTGCCTTGCCCCAGGTGATTCGCCTGCGCATCCATACCCGCTTGCCGGTGGTGCTGCCCGAGCGGATCGACGAGGAATTCGTGAGCTGGCTCGGCGCCCTGCCGCTGCAGAAGGTGGTGGTGCTGCATGCCAACCACGCCAACGAATTCGATGCCGGCGTCGATGCGGCCTGTGACCGGCTGAAGGCGGCCGGCGCCACGCTGCTCAACCAGTCGGTGTTGCTGCGCGGGGTCAACGACGACGTGGACGCGCTGGCCGCCCTGTCCGAGCGGATGTTTGCCGCCGGCGTGCTGCCCTACTACCTGCACCAGCTCGACCGCGTGCAGGGGGCCGCCCATTTCGAGGTCAACGACGCCCGCGCCCTCGCGTTGATGGACGCCCTGCGCGCCAGGCTTCCCGGCTACCTGGTGCCGCGGCTGGTCCGCGAAGTGGGCGGCGATACGTCCAAACGCCCCCTGTGAGACCTCCCGCCGTCACCTTTAGGCGGCTTGCTGCTGGCGGCTGCTGGCGGAATCCGTTACAAACACGAATGGCCGAAGGCCATGTCCGAACCCCGAACCGCCCGCGATGATCACCGGACTGCAGCACGCCCCATGAAAAAAGAATATGTCATCAAGATCCTCTTCGTCGAAAGCTCGCTCGAAGAGGCCGAACAGATCATCAGCCTGTTGCGTAACAGCGGCATCGCCGTGCGGCCCGCACGCGCCACCAATGTCGAGCAGATGCAGGCGGCGGTGAGCGAGCTGGAGCCGGACCTGGTGATGTTCGACCCGGCCGTCACCACGATCAGCCTGGACGAGGCGATGAAGGTGCTGGACGCTTACGGGCGTGACTTTGCGCTGCTGGCCCTGGTCAACGAGATGGAAAGCGAACTGGTCGCCAACCTGTTCGTGCATGGCGCCCGCGGCGTCGCCTCGCGGAACCATCCGAAGCAGCTGATCGCCGTGCTCAAGCGCGAGTTCGACGCGCTGCAGACGCGCCGCCAGGTGCGCTGGCTGCACACCGCGCTGCGCGAGACCGAGCGCCGCTGCGACGCCCTGCTCGACTCCTCTACCGATGCAATCGCCTACGTCCACGAAGGCATGCACGTGCGTGCCAACCAGTCCTATCTGGACACCTTCGGCTACGACAGCTTCGACGACCTGCTCGGTTTGCCGCTGCTGGACATGGTCGACGCGGCGAACGCCGACGAGATGAAGGCCTTGCTCAAGGGGCAGGCGCACCAGGGCAAGTTCCCCGCGCAGCTCACCTTGCGCGCGCGTCGCGCCGACGAGACCCGCTTCGACGCCACGGTCGAATTCACCCCGGCCACGTTCGAGGGCGAGCGCTGCCTGCAGATCGTGTTCCGCCGCCAGATGGTCGACCCCGCCGTGATGGAGCAGCTCCAGCGCGACCCGGTCACCGGGCTGTACAACCGCTCGCACATGCTGGCGCAGGTGGACGATGCGGTCACCGCCGCGGCCAAGGGCAAGAAGGGGCAGTCGCTGCTGCTGATCGAGCCGGACAACTGGGCCTCGCTGGTCAGCGGCATCGGCCTGGGCAAGGCCGACGAGCTGCTGTCCGGCTTCGCCGACCGCATCCGCATGCTGCTGGGAGCGGACGACGTGGCCGGCATGCTGGCCGAGCACACCCTGGGTGTGCTGCTCGATTCACGCACCGACGAAGACGTCCGCGAATGGATCGCCAAGCTGCAACACAGCATCAGCAGCGAGATCTTCGACGCCGGCAGCCGTTCGATCACGGTCACCGCCAGCGTCGGTGGCAGCCTGCTCGGCGAGAAGAACGCCAACGCCGAATCGCTGCTCAACCAGGCCAGCCATGCGTTGCGCACGGCACAGAGCCTGGGCGGCAGCCAGGTGGAACTGCACGACCCGGCGGCGCGCGAAAAGGCGGATGCGGAAAAGGACCGTCACTGGCTGGAACTGCTGCAGAAGGCGCTGACCGGAGAGGGGCTGGTGCTGTATCACCAGCAGACGATCAGCCTGCAGGACGTCGAGGGCGAGTATTCGGAAATCCTGCTGCGCATGAACGGCCCCCAGGGCGAGGTGCTGCCGGGCTTCTTCATGCCGATCGCCGAAAAGCACAACCTCACCGCGGCCATCGACCGCTGGGTACTCGACCAGGCCATCACGGCCCTGCAGCAACGCGAAAAGCAGGGCCAGCAGACCACCTTCTTCGTCAAGCTCACGGCGGCTGCGCTGCAGGATGAAAGCCTGCTGCCGTGGCTGGGCCAGCGGCTGGGCCAGGCGGGGCTGAAGCGCGGCCAGCTGGTGCTGGAGATGACGGAAAGCAAGATCATGACCCTGCTGCGTCCGGCGCAGGAATTCCTCAAGGGCTGGAAGAAGATCGGCGGACGCTTTGCACTGGAGCAGTTCGGTTCAGGCCTCAACTCGTTCCAGTTGCTCAACCACATCGATGCGGACTATCTGAAGATCGACCGCAGCTACATGGCCGACCTGCCGCAGCATCCGGAAAGCCAGAAGAAGATCACCGAGATCTGCCAGCAGGCCCACGAACTGAAGCGCCAGACGATCGCCGAATGGGTCGAGGACGCGACCAGCACCTCGCTGCTGTTCGCCTGTGGCGTGGACTTCGTGCAGGGCAACTTCCTGCAGATCCCGCAGCGGCTGGACTGAAGCGGCCGCTCGCCGGGGCATCCCGGCGGGCCTTAGGCAGGCGGCAGGCAACAAAAAACCCGCGGAGCGATCCGCGGGTTTTTCATGCGCAACCGCGCAGTGCCGGAATTACTCGGCGGCAGCGGCAGCAGCGGCAGCAGCCTTGGCGCTCGCCTTGGCGGCAGCGGCGGCGGCCACGTCTTCCTTGATGCGCGCAGCCTTGCCTTCCAGACCACGCAGGTAATACAGCTTGGCGCCGCGGACCTTGCCCTTGCGCTTGACCGACACCGAGTCGATGGCCGGGCTATGCGCCTGGAACACGCGCTCCACACCAGTGCCGTGCGAGATCTTGCGCACGGTGAAGGCCGAATGCAGGCCGCGGCTGCGGCGGGCGATGACGATGCCTTCGAAAGCCTGCACGCGCTCGCGATTGCCTTCCTTCACCTTGACGTTCACGACAACGGTGTCGCCGGGGCCGAATTCCGGCAGCTGGCGGGTGATCTGCTCGGACTCAAACTGTTCAATGATCTTGTTCATGGCGCACCTGTCGGTTCACTTAAATCGAAAGCAATGTTGCGGTCACTCGACCGCATCGTCTTGCCGTGATTGTCCCCGCAGGGGATGTTCACGACGGAATTCATCCAGCAAGGCCCGGGAAGCTGCATCCAGTCCATGCCGTGACAACAAGTCCGGGCGGCGCAACCAAGTCCGTCCCAGCGATTGCTTGAGGCGCCAGCGGGCAATCGCCGCATGGTCACCGGACAGCAACACCTCCGGTACCGAACCCAGTGCATCCTGCACCGGTTTTGCATAGTGCGGGCAATCGAGCAATCCATTCGAGAATGAATCCTGCTCGGCCGATGCCGCGTCATTCAACGCGCCATCCTGCAAACGCCCCACCGCGTCGATGATCACCGCCGCGGCAAGCTCGCCGCCGGACAGCACATAATCGCCGATGGAGAGCTCCTCGTCGACCTCGTGCGCCAGCAGACGCTCGTCCACACCTTCGTAACGCCCACAGAGCAGGCCGATGCGCGGCAGTTTCGCCAGCGCCTCCACCCTGCCCTGCGTCAGCCGCGCTCCCTGCGGACTGAGATAAACCAGATGCACCGGCTCCGGTGCCGCCTCGCGCATGGCCTTCAAGGTCGTGCGCAAGGGCTCGATCATCATCACCATGCCCGGACCGCCGCCATACGAGCTGCTGTCCACGCTGCGATGCCTGTCGGTGGCATGGTCGCGCGGGTTCCAGGTTTCCACCTGAAGCAGCTTGCGCTGCTGCGCTCGTCCCACCACACCGACCTCGGCACACTGGCGCACGAAGTCGGGAAACAGGCTGACGACGTCGATGCGCATGATCCTTGACCCTTTAGTCCGCAAAAAACGGCGACGTCAGAATTCGGGATCCCAGTCCACCACCATGCGCCCTGCGGACAAGTCCACCGAACGCACATACGAACCCTGGATGAAGGGGATCAGGCGCTCGCGCGCACCGTCCCGGACCACCACGACATCATTGGCACCCGTGGCGAACAGATGACTGACCCGCCCCAGCTGCACATCCTGCGTGGTGACGACCTCGAGTCCCTCGAGATCGACCCAGTAATACTCGTCTTTCGCCGGAGGAGGCAGCTGCTCACGGGCGACATGGATGTCGGTACCGATCAACGCCGCCGCCTTTTCCCGATCGTCGATCCCGGGCAACTGGGCAACCATGCCCTTGCCCTGGAGGCGACCCTTCGCTCCGGTGATCTCCAGCTCCGCACCGGGCGCTGCACCGAGCAGCCACGGCTGGTAGTCGAAGATCCGCATGCGCGGCTCGGCCCAGGATTCGATCTTGAGCCAGCCCTGCACGCCATACAGCCCGACGATGCGCCCGATCAGGACGCGTCGACCGGCCGTCGTCACGTTCAGGCAGCCTGCTGCTTGCCGGCTTCCTTGACCAGGGCAGCGACCTTGTCGGTCAGCTGGGCGCCCTTGCCAACCCATTCCTTCACGCGCTCGACGTTCAGCTCAAGGCGCTTGTCCTTGCCCGACGCAACCGGGTTGTAATAACCGACGCTCTCGATGTTGCGGCCGTCGCGCTTGCTGCGCTGATCGGTCACGACGACGTGGTAGAACGGACGGCCCTTGGCGCCACCGCGCGAAAGACGAATCTTGACCATGGTAAAACTCCAGAATTGCCGAACCGGCGGCAGGCACACGATAGCCGTGCGCGGTAAACGGGGCATTTTAGCGGTTTTTCGGGAAAAGGGAAGGGTTTATGGGGCAGGAGTGAGTGAAGAAGAGTGAGAAGAGAGAGAGAAAGCAGCAGCTTCGGCGCACTTCTCTCGTTTCTTACTCCTCTTCACTACTCACTTCTCGCCCTCAGCGCATCGGGGGCAGCCCGCCCATGCCGCCCATGCCCTTCATGGCGCCACGCATCTGTCGCATCAGGCCCTTGGTGCCGCCCTTGGACAGCTTGGACATCATTTTTTCCATCTGCATGTACTGCTTCAGCACCCGGTTGACGTCGGCCGGCTGGGTGCCGGAGCCGCGCGCCACGCGGGCGCGGCGCGAGCCGTTCAGCAGATCGGGGTGACGGCGTTCTTTCTTGGTCATCGAATTGATGATCGCGATCATCTTGTTCATCTCGCCGTCGTTGACCTTGGACTTGACGCTGTCCGGCAGGCCGGACACGCCGGGCAGCTTGTCCATCAGGCCAGCCAGTCCGCCCATGTTGCCCATCTGCTCCAGCTGGTCCTTCATGTCGTTCAGGTCGAAGCGCTTGCCCTTCATCACCTTCTGGGCGAGCTTCTGTGCCTTGTCCTGGTCGACCTTGCGCTCGACCTCCTCGACCAGCGACAGCACGTCGCCCATGCCGAGGATGCGCTGAGCCAGGCGATCGGGATGGAACGGCTCCAGCGCGTCGCTCTTTTCGCCCGCACCCAGGAACTTGATCGGCTTGCCGGTGACATAGCGCACCGACAGCGCCGCGCCACCGCGGGCATCACCATCGGTCTTGGTCAGCACCACGCCGGTCAGCGGCAGCGCCTCGTTGAACGCCTTGGCCGTGTTGGCGGCATCCTGGCCGGTCATCGAGTCGACCACGAACAGGGTTTCGATCGGCGTGATCGCGGCGTGCAGCGCCTTGATCTCGGCCATCATCGCCTCGTCCACGTGCAGGCGACCGGCGGTATCGACGATCAGCACGTCGACCACTTCGCGGCGCGCCGCGGCAACCGCAGCCCTGGCGATGGCCACCGGGTCCTGGCCCGCCTCGGACGGAAAGAACTTCACCCCGACCTGCTCGGCCAGCGTGCGCAACTGCTCGATCGCGGCCGGACGGTAGACGTCGCAGCTGACCACCATCACCTTTTTCTTCTTGCGCTCGGTCAGCAGCCGCGCCAGCTTCGCCACCGTGGTGGTCTTGCCCGCACCCTGCAGGCCGGCCATCAAGACCACCGCCGGGGGCTGCTGGGCCAGGTTCAGCTCACTGTTGGCCGCACCCATCACCACGGTCAGCTCGTCGCTGACCACCTTGATCAGTGCCTGGCCCGGCGACAGGCTCTTGACCACGTCCTGGCCGACCGCGCGCACCTTGATCCGCTGGATCAGCGCCTGCACCACCGGCAGTGCCACATCCGCCTCGAGCAGCGCGATGCGCACCTCGCGCAGCGCCTCACGGATGTTTTCCTCGGTCAGCCGGCCGCGACCACGCAGGCGGTTGACGGTGGTGGAAAGGCGTTGGCTGAGCGACTCGAACATGGCGGAACCGGCAAACGGGAAAGGGGCGATTATAACGGACGCGGCGACCGCCTTGGCATGCAAGCCGGCAAGGGGCTGTGCGACACTGCCGGGCTATGACCACACACCTGCTTGCGCTGATCGCCATCGTGCTCTACCTCGCCGCGGCGGCGGTGCTCGCCCGCCCGCTGCTGGGCAGCGGCCAGCCGCTGAACCGGTTGGCACTTGGCCTGGCCGGGGTGGCCGTGTTGCTGCATGCCAGCATCCTGCTCGGCATTCACCGGGGCGCGCTGGACCTGCATTTCTTCGCCGCACTGTCCCTGGTCGCCTTCGTCGTGTCGGCACTGACCTTGCTGGTAAATGCCTCGCGCCCAGTGGCCGCGCTGGGCGTCATCGTGTTTCCGCTGACCGCAGCGCTGGTGGCGGTGGACAGCTTCCTGGCCCCGCCCACCCTGCCGCAGTCGATGGACTGGCAGATCAAGCTACATGTCACGGTAGCGCTGGTCGCTTTCGGCGTGCTGTCGATAGCCGCCGTGCTGGCGATCCTGCTGGCCATCCAGGAACGGGCCTTGCGGCATCGCCAGTTCGGCCGCTGGTTGCGTGCATTGCCGCCGCTGACGCTGACCGAAACCCTGCTGTTCCGGCTGATCAGCGCCGGCTTCATGCTGCTTTCGCTGACCCTGCTGACCGGCGTGCTGTTCGTCGACAACCTTTTCGGCCAGCACCTGGTACACAAGACCGTGCTGTCCATCGTCGCGTGGCTGGTCTTCGGCGTGTTGCTTTACGGACGCTGGCGGCATGGCTGGCGCGGCTCGCGCGCGGTGAACCTGACCCTGATCGGCATGGCCGTGCTGGTATTGGCGTTCTTCGGCAGCAAGGCGGTGCTCGAGCTGGTGCTGCACCGCCCGGTATAGGCCACGCTCACCGGCAGGCGTCGATCGCCTCGCTCAGCCGCTCCACGCCGACCACCTCCATTTCGCCGACCCTGCCGTTCTTCGGTGTGTTGGCCTTCGGCACGATGGCACGCCTGAAGCCGTGATGCGCCGCTTCCTTCAGGCGCTCCTCGCCGTTCGGCACCGGACGGATCTCGCCAGACAATCCCACCTCGCCGAAGGTGATCATGTGCTCGGGCAACGGTCGGTCGCGCAAGCTGGACAGCACCGCCAGCAGCACCGGCAGATCGGCCGCGGTTTCCTGCACGCGGATGCCGCCTACCACGTTGACGAACACGTCCTGGTCGTACGCTGCCACGCCGCCGTGCCGATGCAGCACCGCCAGCAGCATCGCCAGGCGGTTCTGCTCCAGCCCCAGGGTGACCCGGCGCGGATTGCCCAGCGAGGACTGGTCGACCAGCGCCTGCACTTCGACCAGCAGCGGCCGGGTGCCTTCGCGAGTGACCATCACCGCGCTGCCCGAGGTCGGTCCCGCATGCGAGGACAGGAAGATCGCCGACGGATTCGGCACCTCGCGCAGGCCCTTGTCCGACATCGCGAACACGCCCAGTTCGTTGACGGCACCGAAGCGGTTCTTGAACGCGCGCAGCACGCGGAAGCGGCTGCCCGATTCGCCCTCGAAGTACAGCACCGCATCGACCATGTGCTCGAGCACGCGAGGGCCGGCGATGCCGCCCTCCTTGGTGACGTGACCGACCAGGAACACCGAGGTACCGGTCTCCTTGGCGAAGCGCGTGAGCTTGGCCGCGGACTCGCGCACCTGCGACACCGAGCCGGGCGCCGCGGTGAGCAGTTCGGTCCAGATGGTCTGGATCGAATCGATCACCAGCACCTTCGGCCGGGTCGCCATCGCCTGCTCGAGGATGCGTTCGATGCAGGTCTCGGCCAGCGCCCGCAAGGGGTCCAGCGAAAGGCCCAGGCGTTGCGCCCGCGAGGCGACCTGCGCCAGCGATTCTTCGCCGGTGACGTAGACGCTGGGCAATTGCAGGCCCAGGGTGCCCAGCACCTGCAGCAGCAGGGTCGATTTGCCGATGCCGGGATCGCCGCCGATCAGCACCACCGAACCCTGCACCAGTCCGCCGCCCAATACGCGGTCGAGTTCGCCGATGCCGGTCAGCGTGCGCGCCTCGGTGGTCGACATCACCTCAGTCAGTGGCGTGATCTTGGGCGAGCCCGCTGCGGCGCCGGCATAGCTGGAACGCTGCGCGCCCACCGACGACTTGCCCGCCGTGGCCGGCTCCAGCACGATCGCACTGAGCGTGTTCCACACCCCGCATTCGATGCATTGGCCCTGCCACTTGCTGTGCTCGGCGCCGCATTCGGTGCAGACGTAGGCGGTCTTGGCCTTGGCCATGAAAGTTTTCCAGCGGGATACGATGCGGGAAGCTTAGCCTGCGACCATCGCAAACCGCGAGACGTCAAAGCGCACGACGCCGTCAGTTTTCGTCTTCGAATGCGGACCGATCGATCAATGCTCGTCTTCGACGAACAGCACCCGGCGCGTCATGCCACAGGTGAGGTCATAGGAAATCGTGGCCGATTGCGCGGCGATGATTTCCACCGGCAGCTCCGGCCCCCACAGCACCACGCGATCACCGATCTTCGCCTCCGGCGCGGTGCGCAGGTCCAGGGTGATCAGGTCCATCGAGACGCGGCCGATCAGCGGCACCCGTCGATCACCGACCAGGACCGGCGTGCCCGCGGCGGCACTGCGCGGGTAGCCATCGCCGTAGCCGACGGCGGCGACGCCGATCGGCATGTCTTCGGGACAGGTCCAGGTGCCGTTGTAGCCGATGCACTCGCCCTTGCCGACCGCGTTGATCGCGATCAATCGCGTCGACAGCGTCATCGCGGGACGGAAGCCGAAGTCTTCGCCGCTGCTGCCTTCCACGACGGACAAGCCATAAAGCAGGCCGCCCGTGCGCACCCAGTCACCCCGCGCCTCGGGCCAGCCGAGCACGGCGGCGGAATTGGACAGCGAGCGTGGGCCGCCGAACATCTGCGTGGCCTGGTTGAAACAGGCGACTTGTGCTGCTGTCTGCCCGCCGCCGAACACTTCGGAGTCGGAGAAGTGGGTCAGCAGGCCGATTTCCGGATCGACACCCGTCATCGAGGCCAGTTGCGCATGCACCTCAGCCACCCGTGCGGGCGCGAAGCCGAGCCGGTGCATGCCACTGTCGACCTTCAACCAGACGCGCAGGCGTCCGCGCGCGGCGTCGGCCCCGGCCAGCCACTGCAACTGGGCGTCATGATGGATCGCGGCATCCAGCTGAAGCCGCTGCATCTCGGCGATGTCACTGGCGCTGTCCGGACCGGACAACACCACGATGCGCTGGCGGTGCCCGGCAGCGCGCAGGCGCAGGCCATCACCGAGCGCCGCCACGGCGAAGGCATCGGCCTCGCTGTCCAGCGCACGTGCGACTCGTTCCAGTCCATGCCCGTAAGCATCGGCCTTGACCACGGCCATCACCTGCGCCGGCGCCGCCAACGCCTTCAGCCGCGCCAGGTTGTGGCGCAAGGCGCCGAGATGGATGGTGGCGACGGTGGCGCGGCTCATCGTGGACGGGAGCGCAGCATCAATCGAATGAACCGACGAACGAATCCGGCGCGTAGTTCACGAACTGGGTGTAGTGGCCGAGGAAGGTCAGCTTGCAGGTATCAGTGGGGCCGTTGCGCTGCTTGCCGATGATGATCTCGGCGATGCCCTTGTCCGGCGATTCCTTGTTGTAGTACTCGTCACGGTAAATGAACATGATCACGTCGGCGTCCTGTTCGATCGCGCCCGATTCGCGCAGGTCGGACATCATCGGACGCTTGTCCGCGCGCTGTTCCAGCGAGCGGTTCAACTGCGACAGGGCGATCACCGGCACGTTCAACTCCTTGGCAAGCCCCTTCAGTGAACGCGAAATTTCTGAAATTTCGGTGGCGCGATTCTCCTTGTTGCCGGGCACCTGCATCAGCTGCAGGTAATCGATCACGATCAGGCCTAGGCCGCCATGCTCGCGATGCAGCCGGCGCGCGCGCGAACGCATTTCCACCGGCGACAGGCTGGGCGTGTCGTCGATGAAGATCTTGGCCTCGGACAGCAGTGCGATGGCGTTGGAGACGCGCGGCCAGTCCTCTTCTTCCAGGGTGCCGTTGCGCAGGTGCTGCTGGTGGATGCGGCCCACCGACGAAATCAGGCGGAACGCTAGCTGCGAGGAGGACATTTCCATCGAGAACACCACCACCGCCTTCTTGCCGCCCAGCGCGGCGGCTTCGGCGATGTTCAATGCGAATGCGGTCTTGCCCATCGACGGACGCGCCGCCACGATGATCAGGTCCGACGGCTGCAGGCCCGAGGTAAGCGCATCCAGGTCGGTGAAGCCGGTGCTGACGCCGGTGAGCTGGCCGCGGTTCTCGTAGCGCTCGGTGAGCAGGCGGAAGGCGTCCTTCACCGCCTCGCGCATCGAGACGGAATCCTTCTTGCCCCGTGCGCCGGATTCGGCGATGTGGAACACGCGCTGCTCGGCGCTTTCCAGCACCTCCTGCACGCTCTTGCCCTCGGGCCGGTAGCCGTCCTCGGTGATCGAGGTGCCGGCGTCGATCAGCTGGCGCATCACCGACTTCTCGCGCACGATCTCGGCGTAGGCGGCGATGTTGGCCGCGCTCGGCGTACTGTTGGCCAGCTCGATCAGGTAGCCCGCGCCGCCGACCATCTCGGCCAGGCCGTTGCTCTCGAACCAGTCCCCCAGGGTCACCGCGTCGCACGGCATGCCCTTGTTGGCCAGCTCGTTGATCGCACGCCAGATCAGCCGGTGATCCTTGCGATAGAAATCATCCTCGGCCAGCCGGTCGGCCACCTTGTCCAGCGCGTCCGGCGCCAGCATCAGGCCACCCAGCACCGCCTGCTCGGCATCGATGGAATGCGGCGGCACCCGCAACGCCTCGATGGCCGGAGAGGAAGGTTTGCGTTCGGGCACGAAAGACATGGACTGACCTCAGGAGAATTGCCCCACGGGCGGCATGCAATGCACCGACGCTTCGTGGCTGCTCACACCGACACCATCATGCGCGGCGGCGTCTCGCCCGTCGAGACAACAAGTCTGTGGATAAGCTGGGGATGGATGGGGATAAGGCTTGAGCGCGGGGATGGGGATTCGGAAAGGGCAAGAAGCCACGGCGGCCTGGCTACCGCCATTCCCCACTCCCGGCTCCCTGCCCCTCAAAAACAAACGGGCGCCTCGCGGCGCCCGGCTGCTTTCCGATGACCCGGAACTTACTTGTCGCCGACCACGATCACCTTGGCGGTGGTCTGGACGTCGGCATGCAGGCTGATCACGACGTCGAATTCGCCGGTGTTGCGCAGCGGACCTTCGCCCAGGATCACTTCGTTCTTGTGAACTTCGTGACCCGCGGTGGTTAGGGCCTCGGCGATGTCACGCGGGCCGACCGAACCGAACAGCTTGCCTTCGGCACTGGCGTGCGCGGTGATCGTCACCGACGCGTCGGCCAGCTTGGCCTTGCGTGCCTCGGCCTCGGCCAGGGCGGTGTTGGCCTTGGCTTCGTATTCGGCGCGACGCTGTTCGAACGCAGCCAGGTTGGCGGCGTTGACGCGAACGGCCTTGCCCTGCGGCAGGAGGAAGTTGCGACCGTAGCCCGGCTTCACGGTGACCTTGTCACCGAGCGTGCCGAGGTTGCGGACTTTCTGCAGAAGAATGAGTTCCATGATGCTTCTCTTTTCGTTAGCGCCGGTGTGGCCCGGCGCAGCCAGAGGACGGGTGTCCGAAGAGCCGGGATCGGGGATCGGGAAACGGAAAGGCTGGCGCGATACCAACGTTCCCCGTTTCCTGCTCCCCGCCCCTGACGTGTCTTAGACGTCGTGGTTGTCGGTGTACGGCAGCAGCGACAGGAAGCGGGCGCGCTTGATCGCGGTGGCCAGCTGGCGCTGGTAGCGCGCCTTGGTGCCGGTGATGCGGCTCGGCACGATCTTGCCGTTCTCGGTGACGTACTGACGCAGGGTGTTGAGATCCTTGTAGTCGATCTCCTTCACGTCTTCGGCAGTGAAGCGGCAGAACTTGCGGCGGCGGAAAAACTTGGACATGGCTGTGCTCCTGATCAGTCGTCGCTGTCGCGATCGTTGTCGCGGTCGTCACGACCGCCGCGGCCTTCGCCATCACCCTCGTCGTCGCGACGACGGGTGGACTTGGCGTCATCCTTTTCCTTCGACTTCAGGATGAAGGACGGCTCGATGTCGGCCTCGTCACGACGGACCACCAGATGGCGCAGCACGGCGTCGTTGAAGCGGAAACCCGACTCCAGCTCGTTCAGCGCGTTCTGGCTGACTTCGATGTTGAGCAGCACGTAATGTGCCTTGGCCAGGTTCACGATCGGATAGGCCAGCTGACGACGGCCCCAGTCTTCCAGACGGTGGATC
Source organism: Rhodanobacter sp. Root179 (assembly GCF_001428465.1). Taxonomy (NCBI): domain Bacteria; kingdom Pseudomonadati; phylum Pseudomonadota; class Gammaproteobacteria; order Lysobacterales; family Rhodanobacteraceae; genus Rhodanobacter; species Rhodanobacter sp. Root179. Next base: position 51,754 of record NZ_LMHR01000070.1, read on the forward strand.
TTGCCGCCGTCGGTCTCGATCAGCGCCTTGTAGCGCTCGAGCATCGCGGGGACCTGCTCGCTCTGATCCGGATGGACCATGAACACAACTTCGTAATGACGCAGGGTCATTGTGGGTTGACTCCTTGTGGATGCGGCCTTGCGGCCTCGCAGCCTCCCGCCGTTGCGGTGAGGCAAGTGTCCTGCCGGCACCTGTTGGGATGCGGACAGAAGCGGAATTGTACGGTGCCTGCGGAGGCTGGCGCAAGTTATTGATGAAACAGGGCTGGCGCCGGGTGCAGAGCGGGAACCGGCCAGTCAGACGCAGCCCCTGCTGGCATGGCTCAGCTGACCGTGAAGCTCTCGCCACAGCCGCAGGCGCCGGTGGCGTTCGGATTGTGGAACACGAAGCTGGCATTCAGGCCCTGCCGCTGGAAGTCGATCACGGTGCCATCGACCAGCGCCAGACTCTTGTCGTCGACGATCAGCGGCAGGCCGTCCACCTCGACCACCCGATCCCCCTCGTCCATCGACTCGGCCAGGTCCACCACATAGGCGAAGCCGGAGCAGCCGGTGCGCTTGACGCCGAAACGCACGCCGGCAGCGGCCGGGGTGGCCGCCAGGAAGTGGCGCATGCGCTCGTTGGCGGCGGAAGTGATGGTGATGCTCATGACGGCAGATCGAACCTCGGAGTTGACCCGGAAAGTCGCAGCACGGGCGGCAGCTACATTATCATGACGGTTTGCTCCCATGCGCTGGCGCGCAGGGAACACTCATCCATTACACGTCCAGATGCGGCGTGGCAGCAGGAGTTTCAACCGATGGCCGTGGTCAGTGTGAAGCAGGCTCTTTCCGGCAAGCTCGACGCCGGCAGCACGGTGACGGTACGTGGCTGGGTGCGCACGCGCCGCGATTCCAAGGCCGGCCTGTCCTTCGTCAACGTCACCGACGGCTCCTGCTTCGATCCGATCCAGGCCGTGGTGCCGGCCACCCTGGGCAACTACGAGAGCGAGGTGAAACACCTCACCGCCGGCGCCGGCGTGATCGTCAGCGGCACCCTGGTGCCGTCCCAGGGCAAGGGCCAGAGCTTCGAACTGCAGGCGGACGAGGTGGTCGTCACCGGCCTGGTCGACGATCCGGAAACCTACCCGATCCAGCCCAAGCAACACTCGATGGAGTTCCTGCGCGAGGTCGCCCACCTGCGCCCGCGCACCAACCTGTTCGGCGCGGTGACACGGGTGCGCCACACGATGATGACGGCGATCCACCGCCATCTCACCGAGCAGGGCTTTTTCTGGATCAACACGCCGATCATCACCACCTCCGACGCCGAGGGCGCCGGCGACATGTTCCGGCTGTCCACCCTGGACCTGGCCAACCTGCCGCGCACGCCCGAGGGCAAGATCGACTTCCGCAAGGATTTCTTCGGCCGCGAGGCCTTCCTCACCGTGTCCGGCCAGCTCAACGTCGAGGCGTACTGCCTGGCCATGAGCAAGGTCTACACCTTCGGCCCCACCTTCCGCGCCGAAAACTCCAATACCGCCCGCCACCTGGCCGAATTCTGGATGGTCGAGCCGGAGATCGCGTTCGCCGACCTCACCGCCGACGCGGACTGCGCCGAGGCCTTCCTCAAGGCGATCTTCAAGGCCGTGCTGGACGAACGCGCCGACGACATGGCGTTCTTCGCCGAACGCGTGCAACCGGACGCGATCAGCCGGATGGAGGCGTTCATCGCCAAGCCCTTCGAGCGCATCGACTACACCGACGCGATCGAGATCCTGAAGAAGTCCGGCGAGAAATTCGAATACCCGGTCGCCTGGGGCATCGACCTGCAGACCGAACACGAGCGCTACCTGGCCGAGAAACATATCGGCCGCCCCGTGGTCGTAATGAACTACCCCGAGGCGATCAAGGCTTTTTACATGCGCCTGAACGATGACGAGAAAACCGTGGCGGCGATGGACGTGCTGGCGCCGGGCATCGGCGAGATCATCGGCGGCAGCCAGCGCGAGGAACGACTCGACTACCTCGATCGGCGCATGGTGCAGTTCGGCCTCGACCCGGCCAGCTACGGCTGGTATCGCGACCTGCGCCGTTATGGCACGGTACCGCATGCCGGCTTCGGCCTCGGCTTCGAGCGCCTGCTGGTCTACATCTGCGGCCTGTCCAACATCCGCGATGCCATCCCCTACCCCCGCGCCGCCGGCACGGCGGAATTCTGAGCAAACCCGTCGCCATGCAGCTTCGACTCCCCGCCCTCATCGCCACACTGTTTTTCAGCGTCCTGCTGGGCGGCTGCCACACGGCCAAGTCCCTGCTGCCGCCCAACCTGCGCCCGCCGTCGGAGAACACCGGCGACGCGCTGAAGCTGGCGCAGGCGCAGCTGATGCAGGCCAGCCCCTGCTGCAGCAGCTTCGCCGATTTCTCCTACCGCAGCACGCTGCCGTGGGAACCGCAGAAATTCGTGCTGGGCAGCGGCAGCATGGTCGCCAACCTCAACGGCACGCAGAGCTACTTTCTCGCCTTCCGGCTGCCGATCGGCGTGAAGCTGCCCTACCAGGTCGCGCTGAAGTCTGAGTTGAACGGCCGCTGGCTGCACGCCAGCTACCTGTTCGCGCCCACCGCGGTGCTGCTGGACGAAGCGTTCCAGCCACTGCGTTCGGAAGACATCGGCCTGTGCGAGCACATGGGCTGGAGCGACGAAACCACCGGCGCGTTCGGCAGCCTGAAGATCGACAACGCGAAGGCGCGCTACCTGCTGGTCTACAGCTCGGCCGAGCAGCAATCCGGCAAGACCTACTGGGAGCAGTCGCCCGCCTCGATCTCGACCTCGACCGCCGCCTCGCTGCAGATGAACTCCACCGGCAGCTTCAGCATCCCGCACGGCCCGGATGGCACCTTGTGGGTCGGCCTGATGAACAAGACCTACGAGAAGGCGCTCGACAATGCGGTGTGCAAGAAGGCCGCGAAGGGCGATGGCGTGTTGAACACCTTGCGTACCGCACTGCCCCTGCCCTGGGCCAGCAGCAACAACACCAGCCGCCACAGCAGCCCGCCATGATCATCCTCTATCTTGGCCTGCTGGCCTGCGGCGTCGGCCTGTTCGTGCTGTCGTACGTGGCCCCGTTTCGCGTCGCCGCGCTCCTGCGCCAGCGTTACCCGCAGCATTGGCAGGTCATCACCGATGCCGCCGGCGGCCGCCTCTCGGGCTTTCGTACCTGGGCCAGCATGCAGCAGGTACTGCGCTCGCCGGCGCTGCCGGCGCTTGGCGATGTGGCGATCAACCGCTGGCAGGCGATCTGGCGCTACAGCCAGTGGCTGGGTTGGGCCTGCTGGCTCGGCGCGCTGGCGATGCGTCTTTGGCTGCACTGATTCACGGAGAATGACCATGCAACTGGATCTGGGTGGACGCCACGCGCTGGTCTGCGGCGCCTCGCAAGGAATCGGCCGCGCCAGCGCCATCGAGCTGGCTGGCCTGGGCGCCAGCGTCACCTTGCTGGCGCGCTCGGCGGACAGGCTGGAACAGCTCGCCGGACAACTGCCGCGCAATCACGCCGGGCAGCGGCATCAATGGCGCAGCGTGGACATGCTGAATACCGCCGCGTTGCAGGCCACCGCCGCGGAAGTTGCCACCACGTCAGCCGTGCACATCCTGATCAACAACAGCGGCGGACCACCGGGCGGAGCTGCCGGCAGCGCAACCACCGCGGCTTTCGAGACCGCGTTCCGCCAGCACCTGCTGGCCGGCCAGACCTTGCTGCAGGCGGTGCTGCCCGGCATGCGCAGCAGCGGCTACGGCCGCATCGTCAACGTGATCTCCACCTCGGTGAAGGAACCGATCGCGGGACTGGGCGTATCCAATACCGTGCGTGCCGCGGTGGCGGGCTGGGCCAAGACCCTGTCCGGCGAACTGGCGGCCGATGGCATCACCGTCAACAACGTGCTGCCTGGCTACACCCGCACCGATCGCCTGGACAGCCTGCTGGGCGCCAAAGCCGCGGCCAGTGGCCAGAGCGAAGACGAAATTTCCCAAGGCCTGATCGCCACCATTCCGGCCAGGCGCTTCGGCGAGGCCAGCGAGGTGGCGGCGGTGATCGCCTTCCTGTGCACCCCGGCTGCCGCCTACGTCAACGGCGTCAGCATTGCCGTGGACGGCGGTCGCACCCGCGCATTGAGCTGATCCGCCAGGTCGCCCGGGGACGCCGTGCATACGCCAGCGTCCGGTGCAATCACCGCCGGCTGGTTCTAGACTTGCGCGGATGTCCATACCGCGCCTAGCCAATCTGATCGACGGTCGCCTGCGGGCGCCACTCCGCGATACCTGGCTCGAAGTGCACGAACCCGCCACCGGCGCGGTCTTCATGCAATGTCCCGATTCGGACGCCAGCGACGTCGCCGCCGCGGTGGAAGCGGCCGGCCGCGCGGCGCCCGCATGGGCGAACACGCCGATCGATCAGCGCGCGCATCACCTGCAGCGACTGGCCGACCTGATCGAGGCGCGCCTGGAAGAATTCGCCGCGCTGGAATCACGCGACAACGGCAAGCCGCTGAGTCTGGCGCGCCGACTCGACATTCCCCGGGCGGTCAGCAACCTCCGCTACTTTGCCGCGGCGATCATCGGCTGGGGCAGCGAATCGCACGCGATGGAAACCGGCGCGCCCGGCAGCGGCGCGATCAACTACACCTTGCGCCAGCCGCTGGGCGTGGTCGGCTGCATCAGCCCGTGGAACCTGCCGCTGTACCTGTTCACCTGGAAGATCGCACCGGCGCTGGCCGCGGGCAATACGGTGGTGGCCAAGCCGTCGGAAGTCACGCCGTGCACCGCCGCCCTGCTGGGTGAACTGAGCATCGAAGCCGGTTTTCCGGCAGGCGTGCTGAACATCGTGCATGGCAGCGGCCCGGGCGTGGGCCAGGCGATCGTCGAACATCCCGCGGTCAAGGCCGTCTCCTTCACCGGCAGCACGGTCACCGGCGCACGGATCGCCGGCGTCGCCGCTGCCCACTTCAAGAAGCTGTCGCTGGAAATGGGCGGCAAGAACCCGGCGATCGTGTTCGCCGACGCCGACCTTTCCGACGCGAACCTCGACACCATCGTGCGCTCGGGTTTCGCCAACCAGGGCGAGATCTGCCTGTGCGGCTCACGCCTGCTGGTGCAGAAATCGATCTACGACGTTTTCCGCCAGCGCTATCTGGCCAGGGTGCAGGCGTTGCGCGTGGGCGATCCGGATGCGGCCGACAGCGACCTCGGCGCGATGGTTTCGCAAGCGCACTACGACAAGGTGCTGGGCTGCATCGAACAGGCCCGCCACGAAGGCGGCCAGGTCCTTTGCGGCGGCAGCGCGCTCACCCTGCCCGGGCGCTGCGCCGATGGCTGGTTCATCGCCCCGACGGTGATCGAAGGCCTGCCTTCGGCGGCGCAGACCAACCAGCAGGAAATCTTCGGCCCGGTGGTGTGCCTGATTCCCTTCGAGGATGAAGCCGAGGCGCTGGCGATCGCCAACGACAGCCGCTACGGCCTGGCCGCCTCGCTGTGGACGCAGGACCTGTCGCGCGCGCATCGCATGGCCGGCCAGCTCGAATTCGGCATCGTCTGGATCAACTGCTGGCTGTTGCGCGACCTGCGCACGCCGTTCGGCGGCGTCAAGCAATCCGGAGTCGGTCGCGAGGGTGGCAGCGAGGCGCTGCACTTCTTCACCGAGCCGAAAAACATCTGCATCGCCTATGGCGCGCCTCCCGTATCTCGCCAGGACGCTTCGGCCCAACCCATGGAGTCCCGATGAATTCATTGAAAGATCTGCTTGCCAACAACCGACGCTGGGCCGATCAGGTCACCGCGCAGGACCCGACCTTTTTCGAACAGTTGTCGCAGCAGCAGGCGCCGCGCTACCTGTGGATCGGCTGCTCGGATTCGCGCGTGCCGGCAACCCAGATCGTCGACTTGCCGCCAGGCGAGATCTTCGTGCACCGCAATGTCGCCAACGTGGTGGTGCACACCGACCTCAACGCGCTCAGCACCATCCAGTTCGCGGTCGATGTCCTGCAGGTGAAACACATCCTGGTGGTGGGCCACTACGGTTGCGGCGGCGTGGGCGCGGTGCTGAAGGAAAGCCGGCTGGGCCTGATCGACAACTGGTTGCGGCACATCACCGACATCGCCATGAAACACGCCGACAAGCTCGACCCGGCCCAGTCATTCGCGATGCGCCATGCCCACCTGTGCGAGCTGAACGCGCTGGAGCAGGCACTCAACGTATGCCATACCACGGTGGTCCGCGAAGCTTGGGAGCGCGGCCAGCAGCTGGCCGTACATGCGTGGATCTACGGCCTGGACAACGGCCATATCCACGATCTCGGTCTCGACGTGCGTGGCCGCGAGCAATTGCCCGACGCCTATCACGAGGCGGTCACCCAATTGACCCGCCGCTGGGAGGGCGCGGCATGAGCGGCGCGGGCATCCGCACCGACGCAGCGCCGGCGCCGGTGGGCGCGTATCCGCACGCGCGGCGGGTCGGCAACTTGCTGTTCCTGTCCGGCGTGGGCCCTCGCCAGCCCGGCAGCAACGCGATTCCCGGCAACGTGCTCGACGCCGACGGCCGGCTGGTCGACTACGACATCGAGGCGCAATGCCGCCAGGTATTCGCCAATGTGCGAGCCGTGCTGGAAGCCAGCGGCGCGGCCTGGGCCGACCTGGTCGACGTGACCGTCTTCCTCACCGACATGCAGCGCGATTTCGCGACCTACAACCGGCTGTATGCGGAGTGCTTCGCCGGCGTGGATGCCTGCCGCACCACAGTGGGCATCGTGGCCCTGCCGACGCCGATCGCGATCGAGCTGAAGTGCGTGGCCGCCCTTCCCGCCGAGCCGCACTGATCCGCAGCGCGTGTCCGGGCGCAAGCGCTCCCTCAGGCCAGACAGGCCTGCAGCAACAGCCCGATCAGTTCCTGCACCGACGATGCCCTGGCCTCGTCGTAGGCAAAGCTCTCTTCGTCCATGTAGTTGAGCTGGGCCAGTTCCAGTTGCACCGCCTGCACGCCCGTCTCCGGCGCGCCGTAATGGCGGGTGATGTAGCCGCCCTTGAAGCGTCCGTTGACCGCAAAGCTGAAGCGTGACTGCGACGCCAGGCAGGACTGCAGGCGTTCTTGCAGGGCCGGCGTGCAACTGGTCCCGCTCGCCGTGCCGAGGTTGAAATCCGGCAAGCGCCCCTCGAACAGCATGGGCACCTGGCTGCGGATGGAATGCCCTTCCCACAGCACCACCCGACCATGCTCGGTACGCAACCGGGCCAGTTCCTGTGCCAGGGCGTCGTGATAGGGGAGCCAGTATTCGTCGATCCTGCGCCGGACTTCTTCCTGATCCGGTTCCAGCCCGTCGCGATAGAGAGCCTCGCCATCGAAGCCGATGGTCGACACCAGCCCGGTCTCGCGCTGCCCCGGGTACAGGGCATGGCCATCGGCGGGACGATTCAGGTCAACCACGTAACGGGATGCCTGCGGTTTCAGCACGCTGGCGCCCAGCGCCTGCGCCAGCGGTTCGTACAGTCGTCCCACATGCCAGTCCGTATCCGGCGATCGCCGCGCGGCAGGATACATGCGCGCCGCGAGTCCGGCGGGAATGAAGGCGCCGTCGTGCGGCAGGCTGATCAACAGCGGCACGCGGCCGCGCTGCAGATTGAAGGTCGTCATCCGGACATTGTACCCAAGCCTTCCGGAAGGGCTTCATCCAGGGACGGAAAAAGACCCTGCACCCTATCGAGGCATGATGCCGTTCGGGCCTGTCGGGTACTTGTCTGGCGACGGCTTCGGGAGCACGCTGGCAACGGGTCATCCCCGAGGGTTCCGCCATGCCGAACCGGATGTCTTCCCGTATCGCGTCGGTGACGTTTTGCACTGCCATGTCACTGGCTGCGCCTTCCTCCGCGCAGAATTTCAGCCCGGCTGCCAGCACGATGTTCCGCGAGACCCAGCAACAGCCCAACGACCTGGCGCGCTACATGTACCTGCTGAAAGAAACACCGAAACTCCCGAAGGCGGACCAACAGCTGGGACTGCAGATGTTTGCGTCGGTCGAGAACGAGCTGGGTCTTTACAACGAGGCCCTGTTCGACTTTCCGTTGAAGAGCCACATTCCGGCGGATGCCAGCTTGCCGACGCCGACCGACTGGACTTCCACAGATGCCGTGGATGCCATCACCAGCATGGCCAGGGATCGCCGCCTGGTGATGGTGAACGAGGCACATCACGACGCCCACACCCGGTTGCTGACTCTGGCCCTGCTGCCGCGCCTGCGCGCGCTCGGCTTCGACTACCTGGCCATCGAGGCCCTGTCGGACAAGGATACGCAGCTGATGCAGCGCGGCTACGCCATTGAGGACAGCGGAACGCAATACCTGCATGAGCCGACTTACGGCGAAATCGTCCGGACGGCGATTCGCCTGGGCTACACCCTGGTCCCCTATGACGTGGATGCCAGCTCGCAGACCGATCGGGAGTCCAGGCAGGCCGACAATCTGTACCGAAGGACGTTCGCCAGGGACCCGCATGCAAAAGTCCTGGTTCATGCAGGCTATGCGCATATCGACAAGGCAAGGGGCCGTCTTGGCAATACCCAACCGATGGCGGCCCGTCTGCAGCAATTGAGTGGCATCGAGCCACTGTCCATCGATCAGACCCGGTTCCGCGAGCAGATCCCTTCCGAGGATGATGCATATCGGCAACTGGTCAGGGCCTTTCCCTCTTCAGGGCCCATCGTGCTGATCAGCCGCACAACCGGCAAACCCTGGAGTGACAACCCGGACGCATACGACATGAACGTGCTGTTGCCCGCTGGCACCCACCGCTTTGGCGAAAGAGGCCTCCATCGGCCGACCTCGAATGTGCACAGTTCCGATCGCGACCACCTCATGCTGCCGGACCCGATCGTCAGACTGCGCCCCGACTGGCTGGCCCAGGAAAGCGATCGGGCGCCTTACCCCATCCGCTCGTCGCTGTGCAAGGTGACGTTCCCCTGCGTGATCGACGCCCACGTCTTCGACGAACCGGACACGGCGGTCGCCGCCGATCGCTACGCCTTCATGCAAGGCGATGTCGTGTCGAAGCTGTACCTGCGCCCGGGTCGCTATCGGCTACGCGCCTGGGGCCTCAACGGACAGACCTTGACCACACAGACCATCACCGTGGAAAGGCACTGAGTGGTCGCGGGTTTTCGGTCCGAAGAGGCCCATGGGAACCACTTGCGCTGCTCGGATTACATATGTAGTCTTTTGTGAACTACAAATGTAATCCACAGGACGCGCCATGACCCGACCCCTCCCGCCGATCAGCGAAGCCGAAAGCCGGGTGATGGAAGTGTTGTGGCGCAAGGCGCCGCAAAGCTCCGAAGACATCGTGGCCGCACTGCAGCAGGACAGCGACTGGCACGAGAAGACCATCCGCACCCTGCTCAACCGCTTGCTGGGCAAGGGTGCGGCAAGCGCGCAAAAGGACGGCCGGCGCTATCTGTATTCGCCCGCGTTGACGCGTGAGCAATGGCAATCGCAGGAAAGCCGCAGCCTGCTCGACCGGGTGTTTGGTGGCCGGCTTTCACCGCTGCTCGTGCATTTCAGCGCGCACGAAAAACTGGGCGCGAAAGACATCGCCGAGTTGCGCAAGCTGCTCGATGCGATCGAGAAGAAGGAGCACTGACATGGATGCGACCGTACTACGCTCCCTGCTCCTGACGACCATCGGCATGGTTTTCGTTTTGCTGGCGCGCCGCCCATTGCGCCGGGCATTCGGTGCCGACCCTGCGTTCCTGCTATGGCTGCTGCCTCCATTGCTGGCCGGTCTTCCCTGGCTGCCCGCGGCACCGATCCCCTGGATCACGCTGCCGGCCTTGCAGGTGCTTCCCGACCAAGCCACCGGTCTGGCTGCGCCGTTCCAGCCGCGATCCATCGCCCCATGGCTGTACCCGGCATGGCTGGCCGGCACCGCGGTGTGCCTGCTGCGGCTTCTCGTGCAGGTCATTCGCCTGCATCGACAAAGCCGTCGCCTGCCCGAATCCATGCTCACGGCGTTGCGGCAGGACATGAATACGCTCGATGCTTCTCGCCTGCGACTGCACCCGGCCGGCCCGGCCCTGCTGCCATCGACAAGGCGCACGTTGCTGCTGCTGCCTGCGGATTTCATGCAGCGCTTCAGCGCCGCCGAACGGCAACTGATCCTGCGCCATGAACTGGCCCACCTGCGTCGCGGCGATGTGCTGTGGAACCTGCTCGCCGAAATCGCCTCGGCCATGCTGTGGTTCCACCCGCTGGCCTGGCTTGCCTTGCCGCGGTTCCGGCTCGACCAGGAACTGGCATGCGATGCACGCGTGCTGCGCCTGGCGCCGCAGGACGAATCCGGCTACGCCAATGTCCTCATGCACAGTGTCGGCAACTCCTCCGTGCCGGCCTTGATCCCCTGGCTCGCCGAGCCACAACTGAAGGAGCGACTCATCATGATCCAGCGTCATCGTCCCGGTGCACTGCGCCGTTGCATCGGCTACTTCGGATTGGCGGCGCTGATGGCCGGCAGCACGCTGGTCGCGCAGGCCCAGTCCACTCCGGCATCCGACCAGAGTGCGTCCTCGGACATCGCCCACAACGTGAACATGCAACCGCGGTATCCGGCCGCATCGATCAAGAACCACGAACAAGGCACGGTCGTGCTCAAGGTCCTGGTTCATGCCGACGGCACGGTGGGCAGCATCACCTACGATCCGCAGTACAGCAGCACGGTGTCCGGCGACCTCATCGCGGCGGCGACCAACGCGGCCAGGCAATGGCGTTTCAACCCGCAGATGAAGGATGGCAAGCCGATCGAAGGCTATGCGCGCGTACCCGTGAAATTCATGCTGGACCCTCTCACTGACGGACCAGGCAAGGGCAAAGCTGAGAAACAAAATTCAAAAAGCTGAAAATCCTTTTGATTTGCATGTGAATTATTGAATTGATAACCTCGGCACATCCCTGCCGAGGTTGTCTTGTGAGTACGCAGCCCGCCTCCAGCCATGTCACCTCACGCACGCTCTCACGAGCTGCGCATCTTGCCTTGCCGATGTTGGCGATAGCCGCGCTGGCCGCCTGCTCCGGCAATCCACGCCGGCCGCAACCTGCCTACAAGGCCTCGCACTCCGCATTGGCCGACCTGCCGCCGCGCGCGCCCTCGGCGGCCAGCGCCGTCGAGGCGAACGACATCCTGTTCCGCGCGATCGGACTGGTCGGCACGCCGTATCGCTGGGGTGGCAACACCCCGGCGGGCGGTTTCGACTGCAGCGGCCTGGTCGACTACATCTACCGCACTGCCACCGGCATCAAGCTGCCGCGCACCTCCCACGAGATGGCGGCGGACGGCAAGAAGGTGCGCAAGATGACCCAACTGGCCAGCGGCGACCTGGTGTTCTTCGACATCGGCGGCGCGATCAGCCATGTCGGCGTGTACGTGGGCAAGGGGCGCTTCGTGCATGCACCGAACAGCGGCGGCACGGTGCGACTGGACGACATCGACGGGCCGTACTGGGGCGATCACTTTGCTTATGGGAGGCGGGTGCTGGATTGAGTGTGGGGGAAGGGGTTTCGGGTAGACCGGGACGACCCCACTCCAACTCTCCCCTGGAAGGGGAGAGGGCGAACGAAAAACGGCGCCCATGGGCGCCGTTTTACTTTGGCTTTTTGACGCGCCGGTCAGTGCTCCGCACTGCCCGGCGCGTGGGCGTGGCCGTGCTGGATTTCTTCTTCGGTGGCGTCGCGCACTTCGCCAACCGTGACGTCGAAATGCAGGGTCTTGCCGGCCATCGGGTGATTCAGGTCCACATCGATCGCGCTCATGCCGACCTTGTGCACGGTCACCGCGCGCTGGCCGCCTTCCTTGAGGCTCAGCACGGTGGCCATGCCCGGCTTGAGGCGGTTTGCCTGCGGGAAGTATTTCTTCGACATGCGCTGGATCTGGCCTTCCTGACGCTCGCCGTAGGCATCGGCGGGAGCCACGTCCACCGACAGCGTGTCGCCGGCTTCGTGGCCTTCAAGCGCGGTTTCCAGGCCCGGGATCAGCTGGCCGTGGCCCAGCAGTATCCACAACTGTTCGTCACGGTCATGCGAGCTTTCCACCTTTTCACCATCCACGGTCAGCGTGTAGTGGATTGCGATGACCTTGTCCTTGCCAGCCTTCATTGCGCGTCTCGTCGATGGGATCAAACGGGGGATTCTAGCAGCCCGCCGGCGGACGGATGGCAACCGGCCTCAGGGCTCGGCGGCAAGCCCTACCCCGCGCGCCTCCGGCCCCAGCCACAGCAGCAGCGCCAGCAGCAGGGCAACCCCGACCATCCACCACGACATGGCGAACGCGAAATCCCCGCCATGCCGCTGCGCCAGCCAGTTCTGGGCGGTTGCCGTGACTGCCGCCAGCAGGTTGCCCATCTGGTAGGCGAAACCGGGCAAGGTACCCCGCACCAACGCCGGCGACAGCTCATTGAGGTGGCTAGGCACCACGCCCCAGGCGCCCTGCACCATCACCTGGATCAGGAAGGCACCCAGGCCGAGCAGGATCAGCGAACCGCCATGCATCCACAGCGGGATCACCGGGATCGCCAGCAGGGCCGCAATCATCATCGCCTTGCGCCGACCGATCCGCTCCGAAAGCGCGCCAAAGTAGAGTCCGCCGACCAGGGCGCCGAAGTTGAGCAGGGCCACCAGCACGAAGGCCGCGGTCGAACCGGTCGGCAGATGCAGGCTGGATTCCTCGAAGGTGTGATAAAGATCCTGCGAGCCGTGGCTGAACATGTTGAACGCCATCATCAGCAGCATCAGGTAGATCGCCAGCTTCCAGTGCCCCTCCATGGATTCGAGCAGGCCGGGGCGACGACCGGTGCTCTGGCCCGCCTGCCATACCGTCGATTCCGGCACCTTGCGCCGGATGTACAGCACCAGCAAGGCCGAAATCGCGCCGACCACGAACAGCCCGCGCCAGCCGATATGATCCACCAACAGCCAGTTCGCCAGGGCCGCCAGGAAGAACCCGCACGGGTAACCGCTCTGCAGCAGGCCGGAGACGGCTCCGCGCGCCTTCGCCGGGATCGACTCCATCGCCAGCGACGCGCCGATGCCCCATTCGCCGCCCATCGCGACCCCGAACAGGAAGCGCAGCACCAGCAACATGGTGAGCGAGGTCGCGAACGCGGTGGCCAGTTCGAACACCGAGAACAGCACCACGTCCAGCATCAGGATCGGGCGTCGCCCGAAGCGATCGGCCAGTCGTCCGAACAGCAAGGCGCCCAGCGGGCGCGCGGCCAGGGTCAGGAACAGCGCATAGATCACCTGCGTCGTGGCCACCTCGAACTCCTTCGCCACCGTGACGATCACGAAGGTCAGCAGGAAGTAGTCGAAGGCATCCAGCGTCCAGCCGAGGAAACTTGCCAGCACGGTATGGCGCTGGGTGGAATCGAGTTCACGCAGGGGTGCAAGCAGTGACATCGTGGCCTCGCCGGGGCAGGAGCGGATCGTGGACTGGTCGCCATCGTATGCCTGGCGACGTGCCCACGGGTGGAACAGGCCCGCATGGCCTGCATGCCGCAGATGTCTTAGGCTGCAGGGACCTCTCCAGACGCGGGACCCGGATGGATCATCGCAGCCGCCAGCGCATCGCAAGCCGTTATGACAACGTCATCCAGCGCGGCTATGTCCGCGGCAAGCTGGCCGGCGACCCGGTCTACGCCGCCACCGCGGCGCTGCTGGACGAAAGTTCGCTGCCCCTGCTGGATATCGGTTGCGGCATCGGCCTGCTCGGACAGTATCTGAACACCCAGGGCCGGAAGCGGCGCTACTTCGGGCTGGACCACGATCCGCGCAAGATCGCCTCCGGCCGGCTCGCCGCCCAGCGCGGCGGACTGGAAGACCTCATGGAACTGCAACACGCCGACGCGGCCGAGCTGCCGTCGGTGCAGGGCGACGTCACGGTGCTGGACGTGTTGCACTACCTGCCCGCCTCCCGCCAGCCCGACCTGCTGCGTTCCGCCGCGCGCCACCTTGCCCCGGCCGGTCGACTGATCATCCGCAACGTGCTGCGCGAACGGAACTGGCGGTTTCACGCCACCCGCATCGAGGAGTTCTTCCTGCATGCATCTGGCTGGATTCCCGGCGGTCCGCAGCACTATCCCAGCGCCAGCGAGCTGCGGGCGCCGCTGGAGGACCTCGGGCTGGACGTGCGCATCGAGCCCTTGCGCGGGCGCACGCCGTTCAACAGCTACCTGATCGTGGCGCACCGACCTCAGGCCTGATCGGCTGGCCGTTCAGTTTCACGAACGGTCCGCGCGCACGGTCTTGCCGGATCGGCTATACTCCGCTCCGCGTTCGCCCCCACGAACGTTGCGACACACCGTCGCCCCTTCCCCTTAGTCTGCAACACGGTATGAACACTCCGGGTTGCTCAGGAGTGTTACATGTCTTTCGATTCGCTGGGCCTTGCGCCCGCGTTGTTGCGTGCGCTTGCCGATTACGGCTATACCCAGCCCACCCCGATCCAGGCCGCGGCGATCCCGTCCGTGCTGGAAGGTCACGACCTGCTTGCTGCCGCCCAGACCGGCACCGGCAAGACCGCGGCGTTCGCGCTGCCCCTGCTGCAGAAGCTGTCCACCAGCGGCCAGACCATGACCCGGCGCCCGCGTGCGCTGATCCTCACGCCGACCCGCGAGCTGGCCGCGCAGATCCACGAGAACATCCGTGACTACAGCAAGTTCATCCAGATCAGCGCCACCACCATTTTTGGCGGCGTCGGCATGGGTCCGCAGATCAACGCGCTGCGCCGCGGCGTCGACATCGTCATCGCCACCCCCGGCCGCCTGATCGACCACATGCAGCAGCGCACGCTGGATCTGTCCGCGGTGGAAACGCTGATCCTCGACGAAGCCGATCGCATGCTCGACATGGGCTTCCTGCCGGCCTTGAAGCGCATCCTGCAATCGGTGCCGAAGCGCCGCCAGACCCTGTTGTTCTCGGCCACCTTCGCGCCGGCGATCAAGACGCTGGCGATGGAGTTCATGCACAACCCAAAGGAGATCTCGGTCTCCGCACCGAACACCGTCACCACCCTGGTCAGCCACCAGGTGCATCCGGTCGACGCCTCGCGCAAGCGCGACCTGCTGCTGCACGTGCTGTCGCAGGACAGCCGCCGACAGACCCTGGTGTTCAGCCGCACCAAGCATGGCGCCGACAAGCTGGTGACCTTCCTCAACGCCTCCGGCCTGCGCAGCGCCGCGATCCACGGCAACAAGAGCCAGAACGCCCGCACCCGTGCGCTCAGCGACTTCAAGAGCGGCCGCGTCACGGTGATGGTCGCCACCGACATCGCCGCCCGCGGCATCGACATCGAGCAGTTGCCGATCGTGATCAACTTCGACCTGCCGTCGGTGGCCGAGGATTACGTGCATCGCATCGGCCGCACCGGGCGCGCCGGCATGGAAGGCCTGGCGCTGTCGCTGGTCAGCCATGACGAGTCCGGCCTGCTGTTCGACATCCGCAAGCTGCTCAAGCAGGACATCGCGATCACCGCAGTGACCGGTTACGAGCCCTCCGCACCGCTGCGCCTGGATGCCGGCGCGCCGCGTCCCAAGCAAGGTGGCGGTGGTCAGCGTCAGCAGCAGCGCGCGCCGCGTCAGGGCAAGCCCGCCGGTGCGGCGCGACCGAATGGCTACGCGCCGCAGGGTAGCCGCGGTGACCATGCCGCCGGCAACCAGCGTCGCCGCTCGAACTCGCGCCCGGCCGCCAAGGCCTGAAACCCGTAGGGGCCCGCTCGCGAGCCCCTACGACAAGCCCAGCGCCACCGCGTGGTGGCGCAGGTGGTCGTCGATGAAGCTGGTGATGAACCAGTAGCTGTGGTCGTAGCCGGCATGCCGGCGCAACAGCAGCGGCTGGTCGGCTTCGGCACAGGCCTGGTCGAACAGCTCGGGTTTCAGCTGGGTTTCGAGGAAGCCATCGGATTCACCCTGGTCAATCAGGATCGTGCCGGGAAAAGTCTGTCGCCGTACCAGTTCGCAGGGGTCGTAAGCCGCCCAGGCGGTACGGTCCTCGCCCAGGTAACGCGGCAGCGCCTTGTGCCCCCAGGGCACCTGGCTCGGTGCCACGATCGGGGCGAAGGCCGACACCGAGCGGTACTGCGACGGATGCCGCAAGGCGATGACCAGCGCACCGAGTCCGCCCATGGAATGCCCGCAAATGCCGCTGCGCGAGGCCTCGACCGGGAACCGCGTGGCGATCAGTTCGGGCAGTTCGCGGGCCACGTAGCTGTACATGTGGAAGCGGGACGACCAGGGCGCCTGGATGGCATCGAGGTAGAAACCCGCGCCTTCGCCGAACTCCCAGTCGCCGGTGGCGCCTTCGAAACCGGTGTTGCGCGGACTGGTATCGGGCATCACCAGCACCAGGCCCAGTTCGGCAGCCAGGCGTTGTGCGCCGGCCTTGATCGTGGCGGTTTCCTCCGTGCAGGTCAGCCCGGCGAGGAAGTACAGCACCGGACACGGCCCGCTAGCCGCCTGTGGCGGCTGGTAGACCGCGAAGCGCATCGGTCCGCCGCAGGCTTCGGAGTGGTGGCGATAGAAACCCTGTACACCGCCGTGCAGTCGCTGTTCGGAAATCGTCTCAAACATGTTCATCGTCCTTCAGGCGTCGACCAAGCATAGCCGCAGCTTCCGGGCCCGCGGTCGGCCGGCACCAGCTTCAACAACGCTCCGCACTGGTAGAATGCACGCCTTGTGCGTCGCCTTCCCGACCACTTTCTGTTTTAGAGGTATCCCCCATGTCATCCCCCGTTTCCGACAACGCCCCGGTCCCGTCCGGCTTTGGCGCGCTTGAGCTGCATCCCGACGTCCTGCGCGCACTGACCGATGTCGGCTACGAGTCGCCCTCGCCGATCCAGGCCGCAACCATTCCCCCACTGATGGAAGGGCGCGACGTGCTCGGCCAGGCGCAGACCGGCACCGGCAAGACCGCCGCCTTCGCGCTGCCGATTCTTTCGCGCATCGACCTGAAGCCCGGCAAGCCGCAGGCGCTGGTGCTGGCGCCCACGCGCGAATTGGCCATCCAGGTGGCCGAAGCGTTCCAGAAATACGCCACCCACATGCGCGGGCTGCAGGTACTGCCGATCTACGGCGGCCAGAGCTACGGCCCGCAGCTGCACTCGCTCAAGCGCGGCGTACACGTCGTGGTCGGCACGCCCGGCCGCGTCATCGATCACCTGGACAAGGGCACGCTGGACCTGTCCGAGCTGAAATACCTGGTGCTCGACGAAGCCGACGAGATGCTGCGCATGGGCTTCATCGACGACGTCGAGAAGGTGCTGCAGGCGACGCCGCCGCAGCGCCAGGTCGCACTGTTCTCCGCGACCATGCCCTCGGTGATCCGCAAGATCGCCCAGCGGCATCTGAAGGAGCCGGTCGAGGTCACCATCAAGTCCTCCACCACCACCGCGGCGAACATCCACCAGCGCTACTGGTTCGTCAGCGGCATGCACAAGCTCGATGCACTGACCCGCATCCTCGAGGCCGAACCGTTCGACGCGATGATCATCTTCGCGCGCACCAAGCAGGCCACCGAGGAACTGGCCGGCAAGCTGCAGGCGCGCGGCCTGGCCGCCGCCGCGATCAACGGCGACATCGCCCAGCCGCAGCGCGAGCGGGTGATCCAGCAGTTGAAGGACGGCAAGCTCGACATCCTGGTCGCCACCGACGTGGCCGCGCGCGGCCTCGACGTGGAGCGGATCAGCCATGTGTTCAATTACGACATCCCGTACGACACCGAAAGCTACGTGCACCGCATCGGCCGCACCGGCCGCGCTGGCCGCAGCGGCGAGGCGATCCTGTTCGTCAGCCCGCGCGAGCGCGGCATGCTGGGCGCGATCGAGCGCGCCACCCGCCAGCCGATCGAGCAGATGCAGCTGCCGTCGGTCGAGGTGGTCAACGACGTGCGCATCGGCAAGTTCAAGCAGCGCATCACCGACATGCTGGCGCAGGGCGATCTCGGCGAATTCCAGAAACTGATCGAGCAGTACGAGCAGGAGCACAACGTGCCGGCGATCGAGATCGCCGCCGCGCTGGCGCGCATCGCCCAGGGCGACCAGCCGCTTCTGCTCTCGCCGCCGCCCAAGCGCGAAAAGTACGAACCGGCCTCGCGCGAGCGGGTCGAACGCGCGGCGCCGCGCGAGCGCACGAGCAACGAGCGACGTCCGCCGCATGCACGCGACGCTGCCGGCCACCAGCCGGCGCGCGAGTCGAGACCCGCCGAACGCCCGCGCGAGCACGGCGCCCATGAGCACGCGGGGCGCGAGCAGGCGCCGCCGCGCGAATTCGGCCATCGTCCGGTGCGCGCGCACGCCACCGAGGAAGGCAAGCGCACCTACCGCATCGAGGTGGGTCACGAGCATGGCGTGAAGCCGGGCAACATCGTGGGCGCGATCGCCAACGAGGCCGGCCTGGAAAGCCAGTACATCGGCCGCCTCAGCATCCGCGACCACTACAGCCTGATCGACCTGCCCGACGGCATGCCCAAGGAAGTGTTCGAGCACCTGAAGAAGGTCTGGGTGGTGCAGCAGCAGTTGCGCATCCACGAATGGGATGGCACCGACACCGGCACCAGCGCGCCGCCGTCGCACAAGCCGGGTGGTTCCAGGAAGCCCGGCGGCTTCAAGCCGCGCCCCGCCGGCGGCAAGCCGCCAAAGCGCAAGTAGGCGCCTCGGGTCG
>NZ_LMHR01000071.1:0-72273 GCF_001428465.1 Rhodanobacter sp. Root179
CGCCCCAGGAGTGCTTCGATGAAAGCTGATCAGCTGTGCAGTTCAAACTTGATGCTACGCAGCACCTAGAAGAGTGTTTTTGCTACCTTTGAAACACCTTGAATCAAATCCTCAACCTGAGCAGAGGTTGGATCTGTTTGTTTATTGTGATCACAAAGATTTCGTATATCTGCGAGATGCTGATGGAACCTCCATTCTGGGGTACCAATCACATCCGAGTTTTTGAGCAAATCATTTAGGTCAGCGATAGTTGGATATTTCTTGCTAATTTTGATGTTGTGGTTGTTGCAGACTTCAAGCAAGTGCTTCTCCAAGACAACGCCTGCCACGGCCCCGGCAGCACGCATGAACTTGTGCTTCAGCAGTTCTCTTGCCGAGTCTAGCTCTGAGTCTAATAGATCAGCCTGAACAAGTTGCCGAATGTCGTACAGCGAGCTTTCAAATCTATTTTTTAGAGAATGGAGTATCGCTATCTGTTGCTTGATGTGAGGTATGGCTGACTTGGAATCAGCTACAACTTCGCTACCATAGCGGGTGATGCGTAAGCCTTGAAGGGCGTCTTCAATGCGATAGTTCTCGAAGCTAATGTCCTTGCGACCCTTCGGCTTTTCGTACAAGCGAATAAAGTCGTTCAACCTGTCGGGGAGAAGCTGCCTTAGCAAAGCTATGCACTCCGAATACCACGACTGGTAAGAGTCACTGAAGTTTGGCAGCGCATCGAGATAGGCCTTCGCGGCCTTTTTGTCACCTTTACTCGATTTCAATACAGCCGATTCGTACTCATCGCCGTATACGTGATGTGCGAAGGATTGTTCGACTAACTGCGCTTGATGACACAATTTTTCGAAGTCTTTCTTATATCGATCTATGTTGGACGACATAGGAAGCCCCCTGTGCTGCCTAACGCTTGAGTTAAGCAGCGGCGAAGCCGTCCGCCTTGAACGAACTGTTAGCCATCACTTGCGCTTGGTACCCGCAGCCCACATTGCGAAGCGATCATTTCCAGGCACCAATGAGTTTGAGATGTTGAACGCGATCTTTGTGGACTTTCCTTGAAGTAGATGAAGACTAAGGAACGTCTGCAAATACTGTGAAGCCACAGCGCCATGAATTGACTTCTCCGGCGCTATGAGAGCCCTGCAAAATGGCAGCTTTGAGAAGTCTCTAGCAAACGGCGCTTTACCGGTCTCGCAGCAGAGCGAAACAAACAGCTTTGGGCTTGTGTTGTGCTTGGAAAGGCGCCGATCGAATGAAATTGGAAGACGTGCGCCGCCTACGCCGAAGTAGATGGCCGTCTTATCTCCGTGACCAATCAAGATGATGTGGGTATAGGCGGCATGATGTATTGCCCACCACTCGCCGAACTCACCAATCGCTCGAATTTTGACGCTTGAGATGTGATCGTCTGGCAGCAAAAGTCGGCAGAACTGCAAGAGGCTCTTACTGAGGGGGTTTATGAGCCCATCTTCACTCTGAAAGTCGCCTATCGACACGAGGGCGATGCCAAGTGAGTGATGGGCTTTCGATGAGCCAATGGTTTGTGAGGAGGTTCCGTAAGGTAGCCGTACTTGGATTGATCTATCGCTTGCTGCAACAACCTCGCAGCGCCGCATGGCAAAGATGTCTCTGTCGCCTTCGGGCAGAACGCTCGCTGGCACGTAGACGCGATCGCCGACTTGAAATTTTGGCATTAGGTAGGTCTTGCTGTGGTGGCTAACGCTGAAGTTAAGCGGCGAGCGCTTTTTGCGCGTCCGCCTTGAACGAACTGTTAGACCGCCGCACGATGCCCAAAAAGAGCAGCACTAGACAGAGGCCGCCGAATATTGCACTTGCTGCAAGCATGGTGAGGTAGCTGAAGACTTGCCAGTGTGACGTGAGAGTTGTGGCGCCGATGATGAACCAAGAGATCAACCCAAAGAACGCGCTGCCCACGGCCCCGCCAACAACGAACGCGGAAGCCATTACAAGAGCGATGAGCGGCAGATGAAAAACACGCGCGACGCCGAAAGCAACGCCAAAGACCAACAGGCCGACGAGAACCACAATAGCAAGTGAGAAGAGTGGGCCCATAGGTCTAACGCTTAGTAGACCCCATATCGGGGCATATGCAACGGATGTTCAGCTTTCGAAGGGAACCCGTCAAGCGAGCAGATTGTCCGGTTTGGCAAGGGCTTGAGGGATGACGTGAGCGGCTCGGACGACTGGGGGTGACTTTGCATATCTCACAAATCGAGGTGCTATGTCTTATCTCCCACAATTGATGGTGATAACAGCTGCACGTTCGCAGTGTGCGCAAGCCGCCTTATGAGCGAGGTTCGGCGATCTTTCACGCTCGAACGACACCACTCAGGTGACTAGGCCGTGCGCCACGTGGAAACGTCGGTTCATTTTGGTCCCAGGGAAAGGTGGCTCGGCTGCCGCAGGCAGACGAATGCTCTTGCTTCAAAACTCGAAAATACGAGTCCCGATGAAGTCCGCCTTCACAACGCGAGCCCTCATCCTCAATGACTCGCGCCAGCCGCTCTCTTGCCTGAAAACATGACGCAGACCCCCACGAAGACCAGCAGCACCACCGACGCGGAATAACGACTCAAGGCGAGCCCGCCGGACGCCAGCGGCTTGTCCAGGAAGTCGCCAAGCACAGCCCCCAACGGCCGCGTCAGCACGAAGGCTGTCCAGAACAGCAGCGTGGAGGAGACCCGGGTCCAGAAGTGCGCGCCGGCGACTACCACCAGCAAGCCGCCGAAGATGAGCGCTGCGCCCAGGTAACCCAGGCCGGCGGTGTCCGCCGTCCAGTCGCCGAGCGCGGTGCCCAGCGTCTGCGAGAACATGATCGTGGTCCAGTAGAACATCTCGGATCGGGGCGTGCTCACCGACTCGACCGACACCGTGCCCGTCGTGCGGTGCCACACTGCCAGCGAGGCGAGCAGCAGCACCAGCAGCAGCGTGCTGCCGCCCGCGTAGCCGATGCCCAGGGAGCGGGTCACGAAATCCGCCAGGGTGGTGCCCACCGTGGTGGTGGCGATGATCGCCGCCCAGTACACCCAGGGACGAAAGCGCGTGGCGGCGATCTGCACGCCCACCGCCACGAGGAACACCGCGGCGAAGATGGCGGTCGCCACGAGGTAGCCCAGGTTCATCGACATCGACACCGCGTCGCCACCGGTTTCGCCCAGCGTGGTGACGGCGATCTTGATGACCCAGAACAGCAGGGTGACTTCCGGTACCTTGCCGGGTGTCTGGCCGTGGACAGCGTTCATCGGGGCGCCTGCCATGGAAAGTGGTGAAGCCTATACCCATTTGTTTCTGGCGCCATTTCAATTTTGCCCGGCTGGCGCGTCTAGGCCTGCAATCGACAGCCGCGGCAAGCGCAAGCGCGCCATGAGTACCCTGATGGACGGTCCGCACAGTTTTATGGAACACCTCTCGCGCCACGACGACCTGCAGTTCGACCCCGCGCCCACTCATGGCGAGGTGGTGGCGGCGCTGTATCGCGAGCATCACGCTGCGCTGGTGGCCCTGCTACAGTGCCGGCTGAATTCGCGCAGCGACGCGCAGGAGATCGCGCAGGAGGTCTACGTGAAGTTGCTGACCATGAAGGACCTGGGCCACCTGGAAACGCCGCGGGCGTTCCTGTTCCGCATGGCGATCAACCAGTCGGTGGACTACCTGCGCAAGCGCGTGGTGCGCGCCAACCTGTCGCCCCCGCCCGCCAGCGAGGATCTGCACGCCGCGCCGCTGCCCGAGCAGCACCTGTGGGCCGGCCAGCAATGGAAGAAGGTGCAGGCCGCCCTGCGCGAGTTGCCGGCCAAGTGCAGCCAGGCGTTCGTGCTGCACGTGCTGGAAGGCCGCGAGTTTTCCGCGATCGCCACCGAGATGAAGCTCAGCGAACGGATGGTCCGCTACCACGTCAGCCGGGCCATGGCGCACTGCCGTGAACGCTGTTTTGCAATGGAGACGCCGTAATGGCCACCAATACCGGATTCGACGAGGAAACCACGCGCACGGCGGCGCTGTGGTGGACCCAGTTGCGCGATCCCGAACCGTCCCCGGACCTGCTTGAGCGCTGGGGTGCATGGATGGCGGCTGATCCCAGCAACGCCCAGACCTTCGCCCAGCTCAACGCGCTGGGCGAGCTGGCTGCCGACGCCTCGCCCAGCCAGCGCCAGCAGCTGATCGACGAGTTCGCGCCACGCGCCACGAAGCGGTCGTATCGTCCGCTGGCGGCCGCCGCGGCCGCGGCCGTGGTCGGCGTGGCGCTGCTGGGCGGCTGGTGGATGCTGCGCGGCGGGCCGGATCACTCCCCGCTGCCGCAGCAATACGCCAGCGCGGTGGCCGAGGATCGGGCCATCCAGTTGCCCGATGGCACCGCCATCGAACTCGGTGCGGCCTCCAGCCTGACCACCCGCTATGCGCAGCACCGGCGTGACATCGACCTGCGCGCCGGCGAGGCGTTCTTCACCGTCACGCATGACCGCGAGCGTCCGTTCGTGGTGACGGCCGGCCCCCTGCACATCGAGGATCTCGGCACCGCATTCAACGTGCGGCGTACCGGCCAGCGGGTCAGCGTGACGGTGACCGAAGGACGGGTGCGGCTGTCCCCGGCGAACGGCGCCGCGGACGGTGCGGACCTGCCCTCCGGCCGGCTGGACCTGGTGGCAGGCCAGCGCGCCGAGTACGACCCGGTCAGTGGCGCGCTCAGCGTCAGCACGATCGCGCCGGAACACGCGGCGACGTGGCGCCAGCATCGGCTGGAGTTCGTCGACGAACCGCTGTCGACCGTGCTGGCCGACGTCAATCGCTACAGCCGCCAGCCGGTGCAGCTGGCCGATCCGCGCCTGGGCGAGCTGAGGTTCACCGGCACCGTCAACACGACTAACATTGGCCGTTGGGTCGATGCCTTGCCGCACGTTTTTCCCGTGCAGGTGAGCGCGTTTGCCGATCACGTGGTGCTTTCGGGCACCGGAAAGCCCTGAGAGCCGGGAGCGTGGGTGGTGGAAATGTTCGAGGCGAAGGCCCGGCCCGATTTCCACCGGCCACGCTCCTGACCATGGTTCGCACGCACGGTGGGCAGGATGGCGGAACGTAAATGGCGTCGCGGCGACGGACGCAGGTGTTGCAGATGACGTCCGCGAAGCGGATGCAGCGTGCATTCGGCGTTGGCCTGGCATGGATCACGGCGACCGGTTTCGCCGGCGTTGCCGTTGCCTCGGGCGCACCGACTCTGAAAGCCGAGCGCACCAGCTTCTCGATACCCTCGCAGCCGCTGGCCGATGCGCTGATGGCGCTGGGACGCCAGGCCGACGTGCAGATACTCGCCTCCAGCAAAGCGATCGCTGGGCGGCGCAGCACCGGCACCTCCGGCAGGTTGAAGGTGGAAGCGGCGCTGGACCACCTGCTGCAGGGCACCGGCCTGGACTACGAGGTGATCGGCAGCCGCACGGTGGTGGTGCACCAGCGCGAGTTCAGCCCGGCGACTTCCTACGAAAGTCCGCTGCGCGGCACCAAGCCGAATGTGCCGATCGTCTCGGTGCTGGATACCGTGCGGGTCTCCGGCCTGGTGCTGGGCGACTGGGGATTCCTGGCCGACAGCACGCGGGGCGCCACCCGCACCGACGCGGAGCTGGCCGACCTGCCGCAGTCGGTGAGCATCGTGACGCGCGACCTGATGGATTCCCGCCAGGCGTTCGAGGTGGCCGACGTGGTGCGCCACGTGGCGGGCGTGGACTATGTGGATGGCTTCGGCGGCCCGCCGCTGTTCCGCATCCGCGGGTTCACCACCGGCAACGGCCTCACCGACGGCATGCCCAACGGCGTGGCGCGCATCGAGGATCTGCCGCCGCTGATCGGCATCGAGCGGGTCGAGGTGTTGAAGGGCCCGGAGACGATCCTCGGCGAGTCGTCGGTGGACAACAATTTCGGCGGCTCGGTGAACATCGTGATGAAGCGGCCGCAGGCCGAACCGGTGCGCCAGCTGACGTTCTCCACCGGCCAGGGCGACGGCAGCCGCCTGGGCGTGGACCTGGCCGGTCCGCTCGACGAACAGGGCCGGCTCACCTATCGCTGGGTCGCCGCCGGCAATCGCGCCGAGCGCACGGCGCAGGGCTATCGCGGCCAGCGCAGCGGCTACTTCGCGCCCTCCATCGGCTGGCAGGACGACACCACGCGGTGGCTGTTCGGCCTGGAATACGTCGACAACCGCGTGCCGGTTCCGGACCACACGGTGCTGCTCGGGCAGTCGCTGGCCAGCGCGTCGCCATTCGACCGCTTGCTGGGCAACCCCGACGACCATGCGCGATTCCGCACGCGGCGTGCGTTCTACATGGTGGAGCAGGCACTGGGCGACGACTGGAGCCTGCGCAGCCGCGGACAGTACGTGAGCCAGCACAGCAGCGGCCAGGCTTGGGCGTTCTCCGACACCCAGCATTTCGGCCTGAGCGAGGCGCAGGCCAGCAGCTACCGCTATTCCGACGCGTTCTACACCTTGCAGAACGAACTGGCGGCAAGTTTCGAGCAGGGCCTGCTGGTGCACGACGTGCTGCTGGGCGTGGACTATGCCCGCACCCACACCGGCAACGGCAACCAGCCCAGCGCGCTGGTCACCGGCGCAGCGGTCAACGCCGACCTGCAGGCGGACGATTTCCTGCCGTTCGCGTCGGCGAAGAACACCGTCGTCGTCCAGACCCGTCCGCTGGGCGGATCGTGGTCGAGCCAGCTCGGGCTGTTCGCGCAGGACCAGGTGTCGATCGGCGAGTCATGGCATGTGCTGGCCACGGTGCGCCACGCCACCTACGAGCTGACGGGTGCGGCGATGCCCGCGCTGCGCCAGTCGAGATGGATACCGAGATTGGGCGTGGTCTATCAGCCGAGCCCCGATGTGTCGCTTTACGCGTCCAGCAACACCGGTTTCCAGGCCGATGCCCTGCTGGGCGAGGACGGTCGCCCGCTGCCGCCGTCGGTGTCGCACCAGCTCGAGCTCGGCAGCAAGGTCGGCCTGTTCGACCAGCGCGCCAGGCTGACGCTGGCCTGGTACCGCATCCGGCTGGACCACAGCATCAGCCAGGTAGCGCCGGAGGCGCCGCATTTCGCCGTGCCGGGTCCGGGCCAGACCAACACCGGCGTGGAGATCGAATTCGACGGCCAGGTCCTGCCGGGGCTGGATGTCTCGGCCAGCTATACCGGCGCGCGCATCCGCAACCACGACGGCAGTGCTCCGTACGGCGCGCCGCGGCACCAGTGGAACACCTGGGCCAGCTACCGCTTCCAGCGCCCTGCCCTGCAATCCTGGGGTGTGGCCGGCGGCGTGTTCGGGCGCAGCAGCACCAGTGGACGCACCGAGGACGGCGGCTATTTCCGCATGCCGAGCCAGCTGAGCGCGGAGGCGAACCTGAGCTGGTATGCCGATCCCTGGACGCTGACGCTGGGCGTGAAGAATCTTTTCGGAGGCACCTTGTACGCGATCAACGCCGAGTCGTCCTTCGTGCCGGTGCGCCAGGGCCGGCTGGTCCTGTTCAACGGAAGCTTCCACTTCTAGATTCCGCCGCGCGCGCGTCATGGACCGGCAGCCAGCAGGCTGGCGGAAGCGGCCGGGTGTTTCTCGCCGCCGCGAAATCGCTGGGCCGGCGTCGCCGCGCCTTCGCGCGACTCCGCGGCTTCCGCGGCGGCAGGCAGCGCTCCGGTCGATCGCCGCAACGCGGCCGCGAAGGCGTCACCGGCTTCCCGCCGGAAGGCTTCGCTGCGCTGCTGCTTTTCGCGGCGGCTGCGCGGACCTTCGGCGCACGGCGCGGGAATCAGCGACAACGGCAGCGCATGACAGCCCGCGCCGGCGCTCACGCCGCCCTGTGCTTCCCAGAACGCATCGCCGCTGGCGGCAGCTTCCACGTCCGCACCGTCAACCTCCGCACTCGACTGGCCGACGCAGGCCGCCGCCGTGACGGCGCGAATCCGCTTCAACCCGTGCAGCGCCGCCAGCTCGCGCACCAGCGACATCAGCAGGTCCTTCGGATGCAGGCCGTGGCTGCCCCGGATGAATTCCCGCGTCGCCTCGAACGGCGCATGCGGACCCGCGCCCCGCAACGCCCCGATGGTGACGCTGTCGCGCCGATCGAAGGTCAGGATGCACGAGGCCAGCACGTCCTTGTCGTCGCTGAGCAGCAACAGGCTCAGCTCGCCCGCGTCGGCGCGCGAAGGCTTGCGCAGGTGCAGGTGCACGTCGGCCGCATCCTCCAGCCGCAGCGTGGTCAGGCGCGCACCACCACCCAGCACGATGCGTTCGGCCAGCCATGCGGGAAAGCGTCGCATCACGAAATCGTAGTGCGCATTGACGATGCGACGGCGCGCGGCGGGGTTGAAGTGCGTCGAGATGTAGGGCCGGTGCCAGCGCTCGTACAGCCGCGGATCGGCCTGCGCCGCCCGCCACATCGCCTCGCGCGCATGCAGCGAGCGCAGCCACTGCGTCTGGCGGATGCACAGCCGCAGCCAGCTGGTCATGTGCAGGGCCAGCTGCCAGCGACCGTCACCGGAGGCCTGGCGCAGCGACCAGCGACTGCGCACGGCCTCCATCCACAAGCGGGTCGTCCTGCTGATTTGTTCGATGCGCATCGGTCCGCCTCGTCATGCCGAGTTGACCATTGAGACGCGCGAGCCACCGGTTTTTGAAATGCCGGCGATCAGCAGTCCGCTGCACGGCGACCGGCGGACCCGATCACTCCGAAATCGCCAGCACGCATTCGTCCGCGCCGTAGCTGCGGCAACACACCGGAAAGATCGACAGCCCCCCCGGCGCGATGACCGGTCCCAGCAAGCCTTCGAGGAATCCGCTGAAGAAGCTGCAGCCGGAATGGCCCTGCTCCGTGCACAGCGGGCTGTCGAGGATGTGCAGTTGCGAACCCTGCTGATCCACTTCCACCAACGCCCGCAAGGCCGGCGTGCCGATGCGCTCGAGTGCATCGGTCAGGCCCAGGCCACCATCCATCGCGTATTCCCGCGCGAACACCCACGCACCGGCGCGCTGGCCGGCCAGCGCCAGCGAGGATTCGCGCGCGCCGTCCGGCACCGAGCCGCTCAGCGCCAGCAGCCTGGGCATCAGTTTCGGATAGTCGTATTCGAGTGACTGCAGCGCCTTGTCGACCGCGCTCTCGTCCGCGTCCAGGGCCACCACGTCGACGAAGGGATTCGCCTCCACCGATGCGACAGGCGGTGGCGCCGGCGCACGCGTGGTAGGCAAGATGAATTCGAAGTCCGGCTCCGCTGGCGCAGGCGGCGCCGACGGAACGGTCTGCACGGCTTCGGCCTGCACGGCTTCGGTCTTCGCGGGCCGAGCCAGGATCGGCGCCACCGCGAAGGGCTCGTCCGTCAGCACTTCTCTCGATGGCGATGCGGCAGGCGAAGCGACGGGCGCCGGTGCAGGCGCCGCCACCTTCGCGACAGGCGTGACCGGCTCGGGCGCCGGCGGCGGCAGATAGGTCGCCCGCTTCACCGTGGCGCCGAAATGCGGCTGCTCCTCGCCTTCCACGAACGGCGTGATCCGAAAACTGACGAAGCGGTCATAACCTTCCAGCGCCGCTTCCAGTTCGCGCTTCTTGCGCGGCGAGCCGCGCACCACCATCGTCAACAGTGTCCCATGGGGGTCCTGTACCAGACGCTGGCGCTGCAAGGTGAAACCGCTGGCAAGAATGAAACGGCCAACTTCGATGAGCAGGCCTTCGCGACTTTGCGAAAGCCCCTGGATTTCCAGCTCGATCATCAAGCCCCCTGTAGGCGATGCCGATGGAGATGTGGGTTGAAGGACGGCGCCGGTCCCGAACAGGGCCCGGGCGCACATCGGTGCAACGGAGCCATTTTATCGCTGTCCCGCAGCCCGGGGTGTGAACGGATACGGCGGATGGAACATGTCTTGCGGGCACGCGTGGCGTGTGGCGGTGCAAGCACGTATCGTCGCCGCTTCCCCAGCGAAGGTTTGCCATGGCCACGCCGAAACCGTTCCACCATGCTGCCTTTCTGCGCGACCTGGAGCAATTCGTCGCCGGTGGAAGCTGCCCTGCCTCCTGTTCGCCCGAACTTGCCGCGATCCTGCGGACCCCGGGCGTCGATGCCCGGCCCTCACCGGCGGCCAGCCAGCTGGTTCGCCTGCTGCATGCACGCAAGGCCGTGCTGAAGGCAGCGTTCGACACCGGGCAGGTCGCCGACGAATTGCGTCGCCACCAGAAGTTCGCCAGGCCCGGACAGCCGTCGCCGCATATCGTGCAACTGCGCCAGCAACAAGCCGCTGCACGACAGGCTTCCAGCCAGTCGCGACAACTGCTGATCCAGTCCGCCGCCGCCTTCGTGCGCGAGGCCGGCATCGTGCCGCCCGCGCGACTGGCCCTCGAGGTGTTCATCGACGGCTGGATGGAAGCCGGCTTGCCGAAAGAGCCGAGCACGCCAGAGGCGGGCACGCCCGGATAAAAAAGCGCCGCCGGCACGATGCCGTGCCGGCGGCGGATACCTCGTTGCCGCTTAGCGCAGGATGCTGGCCGGGTCCTGCTTCGCCGTCAGCGCACTGCACAGCTGGATCGATTCGCCGGTCTGGGCCAGGCCACGACCGATGCCGGCAGCGTCCTTCTCGCGGGTCTTGAAGAACGCCTGCAGGCGATCGTACTCGGCGGTGGAGCAGCCACCACCGGCGGCCAGCGACGGCAGGCGACCGCCGGAGAAGCTGCCGGTGCGATCGAGGATCTGCTGGTAGTGAGCGGTGAACCAGTTCCACATCGCGTCACGCTGGGCCTGCGTATCGCGACCACCGCGCAGCAGCATGGCCATCTCGCCGACCTTGACCGGCTTGGTCAGCGCGAAGTTGCGCACCTGCTCGGCCAGTGCCGGATCTTCCACGCTGGCCAGGCCACCGAGGATGCCGTTGCGCAAGGCCGGGTCGCTGGTCTTCGGCAACTCGGCGATCAGCGCATCGACCGCGCTCTTGCCGTGTTCCTGCACCGCCACGCCCAGCGCATCGCCAAGCAGGTCGGGATCGGCCGCGGCCAGGTTCAGGTGGCCATCCGCCGTCGGCTTCAACGCCGCATCACCCTGCTTGAGCAGGGCCGCACGCACTTCGGGCAGCTTGAAGTCGAACGCCAGCGAACTGGCCAGGCTGCTGCGCATCAGCGAATCGTCTTCCGGCTCGCCCGCCTTGCGCTGATAGCCGAGCTGCTCCAGTCGCGGCAGGTAGGCGGCCTTCGCCCATGCGGCCAGACGGGCGCGCTGGGCATCGGTGGTGGCGATGCGATGGTAGAGACCGCTGGCCGTGCCCAGTGGCACGGTGGCCACTTCGCGGATCTTCGAGCCGGTCAGCGGCTGCATGGCCGCCAGCACCTGGCCGGCATCCAGATCGCCACGGCGGAAGCTGGCGTTGATCGCGTCGGCGTAGGCCAGCTGCTCGGCGTCGCTGAGCGTGCCGACCTGCTTGATCAGGCGGTCGAGCCCGTCCTTGTCGAGGCTGAAGCGGTAGTAGCCGCTGGCGTTCGCGTTCGGCATCACCCAGGTCGACTTGCTGGCGCCGGGCAGCTCCATCGAACCGGTGGCCTGGTCGAGCATGTCGCAGGCGACCTTGCTGGACGGTGCTCCATCTTTGCCGTGGGCGACGGTGCCGTAGCGCACGCACACCGGCACGCCCCAGATGCGCTTGGCGTCGCCGCTGCTGCCCAGCGGCAGGTAGCGGCTCTGGTTCAGCTGCAGCACGGTCTTGCCATCCTTCTGTTCCAGCTTCGTGGCCACGTAGGGCACGCCGGACTGGTCGAGGAAGCTCTTGAACGCATGCTTGAACGCATCGCCCTTGTCGGCCGCGGTGGCGATCGCCGAGACCAGGTCGTCGGCGGTGGCGTTGGCGAATTTCTGGCTCTGGATGTACGCCCGCATGCCCTTCTGGTAGGTCTTCTCGCCCACGTAGTTCTCGAACATGGCGATGACGCTGGCACCCTTCTGGTAGGTGATGCCGTCGAACGCGGTCATGATGTCGCCGTTGCCGGAGATCGGCTGACGGATGCTGCGCGCGCTGACCAGGCTGTCGTTGCTCATCGCGCCCTGCGCGCCGCGCACGCGGTCGAGGTCGGCGCGGTATTCCGGATGCACCTGCATGGTGACTTTCTGCTGCATCCAGGTCGCGAACGCCTCGTTGAGCCAGATGTCGTTCCACCACGCGGTGGTCACCGTGTCGCCGGTCCACTGGTGCGCCAGCTCATGCGCGTTGACGTTGAACGAGCCCTGCACGTTGCGGGCCGGGGAATCCTTGTCCAGCAGCAGCAGCCAGTCGCGGAACGTCACCAGGCCCGGGTTCTCCATCGCGCCGGCTTCGAAATCCGGCGCCGCCAGCAGGTCGAGCTTGCCGAACGGATAGCCGAAACCGTAGTAGTTCTCCAGCGCATGGATGATGCTCGGCGTTTCGCCCAGCACGTGCTCCATGCGATGACCCTCGCCCTTGGCGGCGATGCCGCGCAGCTTCAGCGGTTCGCTGCGGTAGGCGTCGGGCGAGATGTCCGGGCCGTCCACGATGTCCCACGGACCGACCGCGAACGCGACCAGGTAGGTCGGCAGCGGCTGGGTCTGGGCGAAGGTCACGGTCTTCCAGCCCTTGCCGGCCGGCTGCTCCTTCACCTGCTTGGTATTGGCCACCACGTTCTCGTGGTCGGGCACGGTGATGCTGATGTCGAACGGGGTCTTGAAGCCGGGTTCGTCGAAACCGGGGAAGGCGAAACGCGCGCTGATCGGCTCCATCTGCGTCATCGCATACGGCTGGCCCTTGGCGGTGACCTTGTACAGGCCCTGCAGCTGCTGGTTGAGCGGCGCGCTGTACTCGAACTTCACGGTGAGGTCCTGCGGCTTCAGCGTGCTGCCGAAATCCACCCGCACCACGCCCGCCTTCGGGTCGACGTTGACGTACTTGCCCGCGTGCATCTTGCCGGCGGCGTCGGTGATCGTCACCTTCGACACTTTCAGTTCGGCGCCATCCAGCCACAGGTGGTCGGAGGCCTGGTTCAGCTTGACCTTGATCGTGGTGGTGCCGGAAAAGTCCTGCTGCGCCGGATCGACCTTGAACGCCAGCTGGTACGACTGCGGCACCGCCCAGCCCGGCAGGCGACCCTGCGGCGCCTGGTCGGCGGTGGCGGCAAACGCGGCGCCACAACAAGTGGCGAGCGCGGTAAGCAGGAGCGGGCGGACGAGACGGCGCATGGTGGTTTCCCTGGGTTGTGGAGAATCCCCAAGCTAGAGCCGCCATGACCTTCGACCCAGTGCCAGAAGGCATGGCCGGGCATCAGCCTGGCACGGGCCCAAAAAAAACCGGCGATGAAGCGGACTTCATGGCCGGCCGGGGAAGCCCGCGCGCCTGCGGGGGAGAGGGAGGGGACTCCGACGCGCGGGTTGTCACGAGATCAATGGCGACAGCGTACCGAGCCTTCTTGCATTGCTCCAATTGATTGTTACCATCTCGCCCATAGTTTCTGGCTATTGTCGTACCGGGATGAGCGATGAATCTGCGCGACCTTCAATACTTGGTGGCCCTGGCCGAGCACCGTCATTTCGGGCGTGCCGCGAATGCCTGTTTCGTCAGCCAGCCCACTCTGTCCACCCAGATCAGGAAACTGGAGGAAGAACTGGGCGTGCCGCTGGTCGAGCGCACGCCGCGCAAGGTGCTGCTGACCGAGGTCGGCCGCGACATCGCGATGCGCGCGCGCAACGTGCTCAACGAGATCGAGCAGATCCGCGGCGTGGCCCGGCGCACGCTGGACCCGGAATCCGGCACGGTGCGGCTGGGCATCTTCCCCACGCTGGGGCCGTACCTGCTGCCGCATGTGCTGCCGCTGGTGCGCAAGGCCTTCCCGCGACTGGAACTGCTGCTGGTCGAGGAGAAGACCGAGACCGTGCTGCGCCTGCTGCACGAGGGCAAGCTCGACGCCGGCATCCTCGCCCTGCCGCTGCACGAGGACAGCCTGCATCAGGAATTCCTGTTCGAGGAGCCGTTCCTGCTGGCGGTGTCCGAAGCGCATCCGCTGGCTCACAAGCAGGGCCAGCTGAAGCTGGCCGACCTCACCCACCAGAACCTGCTGCTGCTGGAGGACGGCCACTGCTTGCGTGACCAGGCGCTGGAGGTCTGCCACATGGCCGGCGCGGGCGAACACTCCGGCTTCCGCGCCACCAGCCTGGAAACCCTGCGCCAGATGGTGGCGGCCAACGTGGGCATCACCCTGCTGCCGGTGACCGCGGTGAAACCGCCGGTGGCGCCGCTGGAAAACCTGCACCTGATCGAGTTCCGGGGAACGCCGCCGAGCCGGCGCATCGCGATGGTCTGGCGCAAGAGTTCGGCGATGGACGCCTTCCTGAAGCGTCTCGCCGACGTGCTGCGCGACCTCCCCGCCGACCTGCTGGACGCGCACACCGCGGCGACGCCGCCGGCGGCCAGGGTCTCCGCCGGCTGACGCCGAACGGCCGGACGCAAGCCGGCATCCATCATCCACCGCAAGCAGCCAGCCGACCACGGACACCCTGACGATGCGCAACCTGCTGATCGCCGCCGCGGTGCTGCTGGCCCTGCTGTTCGTGCTGGCGCACCGGCAGCATGCCGCGGTGGAAACCGGGCCGGGCGTGCTGGCCTCCGAGGCGCCGCAGCAGGTCGATCTGGACCAAGGCGCACTACTACAACGCGACGGCGTCAGCCTGCAGACACGCGCCCACTTCGACATCACCGCGCGGGTGCTGTCGCGCAAGGACTATTCGGGCTCCCGCGATGGCGACCTGGTGCCGCTGGACCTGGCGCTGGGCTGGGGCCGCATGTCCGACAGCACCGTGCTGGCCGGCATCGACATCAGCCAGTCCGGGCGCTTCTACTACTGGCACGTGAAGGACTTCCCGATACCGCGCCGCGAGATCGAAACCTCCAGCGCCAACATGCACATGATCCCGGCCGACGAGGACGTGAAGCGCCAGCTGGAGCTGATCCGGCCGGGCCAGGTGGTGCACATCGAGGGCTTCCTGGTCGATGCCAGCCGGGCGGACGGCTGGCACTGGAACACCTCGATGACCCGCGACGACACCGGTGGCGGCGCCTGCGAATTGATCTACGTCGAAAGCGTCACCGTCACTCAGTAGTGCAGCAGGCCGTGCAGCGGCTCGCCGCCGGGCCAGCGCTCGCGCCCGCGCAGCGCGTCCAGTTCGATCACCACGCTGGCGCCGACCAGCTCGGCGCCCAGTTGCCCGACCAGCTCCCGCGCTGCGGCCAGCGTGCCGCCGGTGGCCAGCACATCGTCGACCAGCAGCACGCGCTCGCCCGGGCGGATCGCGCTGCGCTGCACTTCCAGCCGATCCGTGCCGTACTCCAGCTGGTAGTCCACCGCGATCACCGGCGGCGGCAGCTTGCCGGGCTTGCGCAGGGGCACGAAGCCCGCGCCCAGTTTTTGCGCCAGCGCCGCGCCGAAGATGAAGCCGCGCGCCTCGATCCCGCACACCGCCTGCACGCCGCGGCCCAGCCACGGTTCGGCCAGCGCATCGATGCAGCGGACGAAGCCCGCGGCATCGGCCAGCAGCGGCGTCACGTCGCGAAACACCACGCCGGCGCGCGGAAAGTCGGGCACGGCGCGGATCAGCGCGGCGAGTTCATGCATGTCGTTTCCTCGGGAATTCACGCCGTGAAGTGCCGCTCAGCACGGCAGGGGCAGCGGCTCGCCGGGCAGTTCGTCGTCGCGCATCGCTTCGCGCGCTTCGCTCAGCTGCATCTCGACCCCGGCCACGATGGCCTGGCCGTCGGCCAGCGCAGCCTCGGGCACCATCACCGCGATGTAATCCATCGCCGGCAACTGGCCCACCGCGCCGGTCAGGTACTCGCCGGCGATGAACGCGGGGATGCCGCCGGCTTCCAGCGCATCCTTGACCAGATGGGCATCGAACAGGTTCTCGGCGCGATAGACGATGTGCATGGCTGCACGCTAACCCGCACGGCAGCGCGGGGCAAGCCGGCCGCCCTGCCCCGATCACGGTGACAGGGTAAACTTGCACGTTTCCACCACCGTCCGTGAGCCACAGCCCGATGTCGACCGATCAGCCCGCCGCCGCACCCGCCCCGCCGCCGGCCGCGGCACCCCAGGATTTCATCCGGCAGATCGTGCGCGACGACCTCGCTTCGGGCAAGCATACGGCGATCCACACCCGCTTCCCGCCGGAGCCGAACGGCTACCTGCACATCGGCCACGCCAAGGCGATCTGCCTGAGCTTCGGCATCGCGAAGGAATTCGGCGGCTGGTGCAACCTGCGCCTGGACGACACCAACCCGGGCAAGGAAGACCCCGAATTCGTCGAGGGCATCAAGGACGACGTGCGCTGGCTCGGCTTCGAATGGCACGAGCTGCGCCACGCCTCGGACTACTTCGAGGTGTTCTACCGGGCGGCGTGCAAGCTGATCACCGACGGCGTGGCCTATGTCGACGACCTCGACGCCGAGCAGATGCGCGCGTACCGCGGCACGCTGACCGAGCCGGGCCGCCATTCGCCGTATCGTGAGCGCTCGGTGGCAGAGAACCTCGACCTGTTCGCGCGCATGCGCGCGGGTGAATTCGCCGACGGCAGCAAGACCCTGCGCGCGAAGATCGACATGGCCTCGGGCAACATCAACATGCGCGACCCGGCGATCTACCGGGTGCGCAAGATCGCCCACCAGAACACCGGCGACGCGTGGCCGATCTACCCGATGTACGACTACGCGCACTGCCTGTCCGACGCGCTGGAAGGCATCACCCATTCGCTGTGCACGCTGGAGTTCGAGGACCACCGCCCGCTGTACGACTGGTTCGTCGACAAGGTCGACCTGCCGAACCATCCGCAGCTATGGCAGCCGCTGCTCGCCGCGGGCCTGCCCACCCAGCCGGCCAAGCCGCGCCAGATCGAATTCTCCCGGCTCAACCTCAGCTACTGCATCACCAGCAAGCGCAAGCTGGCCCAGCTGGTCAGCGACGGCTTCGTCGACGGCTGGGACGACCCGCGGATGAACACCTTGCGCGGCCTGCGCCGCCGCGGCTTCACCCCGGCAGGACTGCGTCTGCTGATCGAGCGGCTGGGCGTGAGCAAGCAGAACAGCGTGATCGACTACGCCGTGCTCGAAGGCTGCATCCGCGAGGACCTGGATGCCACCGCGGCGCGGCGCATGGCGGTGCTCGACCCGCTGAAGCTGGTGTTGACCAACCTGCCCGAAGGCCACGAGGAAACGCTGGGCTTCGCCAACCACCCGAAGGACGAGAGCTTCGGCACGCGCGAGGTGCCGTTCGCCCGCGAGGTGTGGATCGAGCGCGACGATTTCGCCGAGGTGCCGCCGAAAGGCTTCCATCGCCTGAAGCCCGACGGCGAAGTGCGCCTGCGCGGCGTGGGCATCGTCAAGTGCACCGACATCGTCAAGGACGCCGACGGCAACGTCATCGAACTGCATGGCACGCTGGACCCGGAAACCCGCCATGGCCTGCCCGGCGCCGACCGCAAGGTGAAGGGCACGATCCACTGGGTCAGCGCGAAGCACGCGGTGGCCACCGAGGTGCGCCTGTACGACCGCCAGTTCAGCGTGCCCGCGCCCGACAACGAGGAAGACGGCAAGACCTGGCTGGACCACATCAACCCCGACGCCAAGCGCGTGGTGCAGGCGTGGCTGGAGCCGGCCGCGGCCCGTGTCGAGCCCGAACAGCGCTTCCAGTTCGAACGCCTGGGCTACTTCGTGGCCGACCGCGTCGACCATCGCGCCGAGGCTCCGGTGTTCAATCGCACGGTGACCTTGCGCGACGTCTGGGCCCGGGCCGCCGGCCAGTAAACGGAGAACCGCATGTTACCCCTGCAAATCCATCTGACCCTGCCGCCGTGGATCGGCGACGTGGTGGATACCAACAGGCGTTACCAGAGTGACGAGGAACGCGTCGGCCTGGCGATCGAGTTGTCGAGACAGAATGTCGAGCGCGGCGGCGGCGGTCCGTTCGGCGCGGCCGTGTTCAACAACCACAGCGGCCGGCTGGTCGCCGTGGGCGTGAACCGCGTGGTGCCGCAGAGCTGCTCGGTGGCGCACGCTGAAATGATGGTGATCATGATCGCCCAGCAGCGGCTGAGCCGGCATCGGCTGAACGAGGACGGCGGCCACTACGTGCTGGCCACCAGCTCGCAGCCGTGCTGCCAGTGCTACGGCGCCAGCGTGTGGGCCGGCATCGACGAACTGCTGATCGGCGCGCGCGCCGAAGACGTGGAAGAGCTGACCGATTTCGACGAAGGCCCGCTGCCGGCCGACTGGATCGGCGAACTCGAGCGCCGCAACATCTCGGTCCGCCGCGACATCCTGCGCGACCAGGCCCGCGCGGTACTGGCCACTTACGGCGCCAGCGGCACACCGTATTGAGCCGCTGGCGCGCCACGCTGCCGCTGGTGCTGCTGGTGCTGGCCGGCGTCGTGCTGTTCGCCTCCGGCTCGCTGGACCAGTTGACGCCGCACCGGCTGCTGGCCAACCAGGCCAGCCTGCATGCACAGATCGATGACCACCCGTGGTTGAGCCGGCTGGCCTTCACCGGCCTGCTGACGCTGACCGTGGCCACCGGCATCCCCGGCACCATCGTGGTGATCCTGGCCGGCGGCTTCGCCTTCGGGGTAGTCGACGCCACGCTGTATTCGTCGCTGGGGCTGACCCTGGGATCGCTGATCCTGTTCCTGGCCAGCCGCTACGCCTTCGGTCCGGGCAGCCGCCAGCCGCCGGCCATCGTGGCGCGGCTGCACCATGGCTTCGAGCGGCACCCGGTCAGCTACACCCTGTTCCTGCGCTTCATTCCGGTCGTGCCGTTCGGCGCGGTCACGGTGGCGCTGGCCTGGCTGCGCTGCCCGTTGTGGCTGTTCCTGGGCGCCAGCTGGCTGGGCGGCACGATCGCGCTGATCTTCGAAACCTCGATCGGCGCCGGGCTTGGCGACGCGATGAGCCAGAGCGACAGCCTCGGCCTGGGCCTGTTCCTGCACCGCGAGGTGCTGTTGCCGCTGGGCGCGATCGCCCTGCTCGCCCTGCTGCCCCTGCTGATCGAACGCATGACCCGGCGCCGGCGCCGGCGCCGATTCCCGCTGGACTGAAACGGATCGCGGCAGCTGCCAAGCCGACCCGTTTCGCGCTAGTGTGACACCGGACAACCGGCAGCACTTCGGGCCCGGCATCAATGCCCACCGGTCCGCGACGCGATGGGGGACGGGACGGATGGACATGGCGGCTGACTCCTGGCCCAAACGACTGTGGCAACGCCGGTCGTTGATGCAGCGCATGGCCTTCGTGGCCCTGATGCCTGCCCTGATCACCGCCGCCCTGCTGGCGGCCTTCATGGCCCAGCGCCAACTGGTCAACCTGCGCGAGATGGCCCGGAGCAATGCCGACGCCATCGCCACCCAGGCCGCC
The DNA here is from genome assembly GCF_001428465.1 of Rhodanobacter sp. Root179. NCBI lineage: Bacteria > Pseudomonadati > Pseudomonadota > Gammaproteobacteria > Lysobacterales > Rhodanobacteraceae > Rhodanobacter > Rhodanobacter sp. Root179. The sequence goes on from NZ_LMHR01000071.1 coordinate 19,412, forward strand.
TCGATCAGCCTGCAGCCGCTGCGCAACATGCAGTTGCGCGAGCTGAACCGCATCGCCGACTCGGTGGGCGACCTGCCGCATGTCATCCGGGTGCAGATACGAAGCGGCGCCGGCCAGATCCTCGCCGACCACAACGAGCTCGACGGCAACCGCGAGCCGGCGGAAGTCCTCACCGTGGTGCGCGAGATGATCGACCGCGACCAGCCCGGAGGCGTGGCCGAAGGTTCGGTGCGGGTGGACGTCAGCCTGCACCAGGCCATCGCCATGCAGCGTGCCAGCCTGCGTCACGCGCTGATCGCCCTGCTGGTCAGCCTGCTGCTCGCCGGCGTGCTCGCGTGGCAGGCAGCGCGCTGGATCAGTGCGCCATTGCGTCACCTTGCCGGCGCCGTGCATCAGCTGGGGCTCGGCGACCGGCCGGTCGAGGTGCCGGTGACCGACCGCACGGAAATCGGCGAACTGCAACAGGGCTTCAATCATGCCGCCGCCGCGCTGCATGACATCCAGAGCGGCATGCGCCAGCAGATCGAACAGGCGACGCGGGAACTGGCGCACAAGAACGCCGCGCTCGAAGCCGCCAGCCTGGCACGGTCGCGTTTCCTGGCCGCGGCCTCGCATGACCTGCGCCAGCCGCTCTATGCGCTGACACTGTTCTCCTCCGCGCTCAGCGTCGACGAGGACCGGCCGGAACAACTGGACCGCATCGCCCACATCCAGGAATGCGTGCAGTCGCTCGACCACCTGTTCAACGAGTTGCTCGATCTGTCGCGACTGGAGACCGGCGCGGTGCAGGTCGAGATCAGCGAGTTCCCGCTGGCCCAGGTGTTTGCCGAAGTCGCCCGGAACTTCGACATGGTCGCCGAGCAGCGCGAGCTGCAGTTGCTCATCCATCCGACCCGGCTGTGGGTCCGCAGCGACCGCACGATGCTGAGCCGCATCCTCAACAATCTGGTCAGCAATGCGCTGCGCTTCACCCATCATGGCGGCGCGCTGATCGGTGCCCGCCGATGCGGTGACGGGCTGGTCCGCATCGAGGTCTGGGACACCGGCAGCGGCATCGCGCCGGAACACCTGCCCAACGTGTTCGACGAGTTCTACCGCATCGACGATCGCGCCGACGCCGGACTGGACGACGGCTCGCAATCGGGCCTCGGACTGGGGCTGGCCACGGTGCAGCGGCTGGCGGTGCGGCTCGACACCGAAGTGCGGGTGCAGTCCCGGCTCGGTCGCGGCAGCGTGTTCCATTTTCGCCTGCCGACCGCCCACGCCAGCCCCGGGGAATCGATGGCGCCCCACGAGATGCCGGTCGACCTGAGCGGCAAGCGGGTGCTGGTGGTGGACGACGACCCGGCCATTCTCTCCGGGGTGCGTTTCCTGCTGCGCAGCTGGGGCTGCGAGGTGGAGGTGGCCGAGGATCGCCTGCAGGCGATGGAGGCCGTCGAGAACTGGCCCGGCCCGCCGGACATCGTGATCAGCGACCTGCACCTGCGCGGCGGCACCCGCGGCATGGACCTTTTCGCCGCGCTCGACCGGCACTACCAGCGCGACGGCGACACGCCGTTCGCACGACTGCTGGTCACCGGCGAGACCCGCGTCGACCACCTGCGCGAGATCATCGCGGCGAACATTCCGCTGCTGTACAAGCCGGTCTCGCCACCCCAGTTGCGCAGCGCGATGATGTCGGCGTGGACCAGCACCCGCGCCGGCCGGTGATCAAGATTTCGACGCGCAAAAAAAGAGCGCCCGGCAGGGCGCTCTGAAAACTGGTGGGTCGTCCGGGATTCGAACCCGGGACCAATGGATTAAAAGTCCAGTGCTCTACCAACTGAGCTAACGACCCATCGTTGAAAACTCAAGCGATCAATTTTACGGGCTGCGTGGCAAGGGCACAAGCAAGCGCCCCGCGGCCGGATCACGCATAACGCGTGGGATCGGCCAGCCCGGCCTCGCGAAAGCCCTGGGCGCGCAGGCGGCAGGCGTCGCAGTGTCCGCAGGCGCGACCTTCGTCGTCGGCCTGGTAGCAGCTGACCGTGGCGGAAAAGTCCACGCCCAGGCGCTGCCCTTCGCGGGCGATGTCGGCCTTGCTCATGCGCATCAGCGGCGCGTGGACACGGATACCGGCGCCCTCGACGCCGGCCTTGGTCGCCAGATTGGCCAGCTGTTCGAACGCCTCGATGAAGGCCGGCCGGCAATCGGGGTAACCCGAATAGTCGACCGCGTTGACGCCGCACCAGATGTCGCTGGAGCCCAGCACCTCGGCCCAGCCCAGCGCGATCGACAGCATGATGGTGTTGCGCGCCGGCACGTAGGTGACCGGGATGGCGCTGGCGTCCGCGGCATCCAGCGGCACGTCGATGTCGGCGGTCAACGCCGAGCCGCCGATGCTGCGCAGGTCGATGCCCACCGTCTTGTGCTCGACCGCACCCAGCATGCTGGACACGCGGTCGGACGCCGCCAGTTCCGAATGATGGCGCTGGCCATAGGAGACGCTCAGCGCGTGCACCTGATAGCCCTGTTCACGAGCCATGGCGATGACGACGGCCGAATCCATGCCGCCGGAAGCGAGTACGACGGCCTTGCGGGGGAAATTTTCAGACATGGTTTGCATCCACGGGGTACGACCGGTCACCGGCCGGAAAGCGCCACCGGCAACACAGGCCGGCGCGCGATGTTCGTTGCAGGGTCCGGCCACCGATGGCCGTTCCCGCTTCCCGCGCCCCGGGCGGGCGCAGAAAACTATCTCCCGGCGGCGTCATTCCACAGCAGCTTGTGCAGCTGCAGCTGGAAGCGCACCGGCAGCCTGTCGGCGATGATCCACTCGGCCAGTTCGCGCGGCTCGACCTTGCCCCAGACCGGCGAGAACAGCACCATGCAGCGATCGGCCAGGCTGTGCTCGGCCAGCATGGCGCATGACCACTCGTAGTCTTCGCGACTGGCGATGACGATCTTGATCTGGTCGTGCGGCAGCAGATGATCGAGGTTCGACCACAGGTTGCGCGCGCTTTCGCCCGAGCCGGGCGCCTTCAGGTCCATCACCTTGCGCACGCGGGGGTCGACGGCGGAGACGTCCAGCGCGCCCGAGGTCTCCAGCGACACCTCGTAACCGGCATCGCACAGGCGCTGCAGCAGGATCAGGCAGCGCTTCTGCGCCAGCGGCTCGCCGCCGGTGACACAGACGTGCCGCGCGCCATGCGAGGCGACTTCGGCCAGGATCTCGTCGATCCCGTGCCAGTCGCCGCCATGGAACGAATATTCGGTATCGCACCAGACGCAACGCAGCGGGCAGCCGGTGAGGCGCACGAACACGGTGCGCCAGCCGATCGCGTCGGCTTCGCCCTGGATCGAGTGGAAGATTTCGGTGATGCGCAGCCGCTCCGGGACGGCCACGGCAGGCGTCGCCGACGCCTGCTGCGCGTCATGACCACTCATCGCCGCGGGACTCAGTTGCCCGACTGCAGTTGCAGACGCTGCAGACGTTCCTTCGCCAGGCTGGCCGCCTTGGAACCCGGGTACTTCGTGGTGACCTGGGTCAGCGTGGCCCTGGCCTCGTCGCTCTTCTTCAGCTCGAGCTGGCTGTAACCCACCTTGAGCAGGGCGTCGGGCGCCTTGTCACTCTGCGGGAACTGGCTCAGCAGCTGCTGAAACGACTCCAGCGCCACCGGGTAGTTGGTGGTGGCGTAGTACGACTCGCCCAGCCAGTACCAGGCGTTGGGAACCAGCGGATGATTCGGGAATTGCTGGATGAAGCTGCGGAACTCGCGCGATGCTTCCACGTAATTGCCGCCGCGGATCGCCTTGAACGCCACGTCGTAAGCCGCCTGCGCCGCCGCCGGATCGCCTGCGGCTACAGCCGCGCTGGCTGCGACCGCCGGAGCGTTGCCGGCGGCCGCTGCTGCCGGCACATTCGCGCTGGCGCCTGCGGCGGGGCTGCCCGCGGCCGCGGCCGCTGCCGCCGGGTTGCCGGCGCCGGGCGCCGCGCCCGCGCCACCCGACTCCAGACGCCCGAGCCGGGCATCGAGATCGGTGTACTGGGCCTTGTTCTTGTCGTCGAGCGTCTGCAGCTGGTGCTGCAGTTCCTCGACCTGACCCTGCAGTTGCTGCACCTGGGCCTGCAACTGCTGCATCTGGTTGACCATGCCCGTGCCGGACTGGTCCTTGTTCTGTGCCTGCTGTTCCAGCCGCGCGACACGATCGGCGAGGCTCAACCGGGAGTCCTGCGCGAAAGCCGGGAACGCGAACAGCACGGCGGACGCGATGGCGCCCGCCGTGCTGATCCTGGCTGCAAAGCTGTTAGCCAGTCGCTTCATCATTACTGCGCCGTGTAGACGATCTCGACGCGACGATTCTTGCTCCAGCAATCCTCGTTGTGCTCACGGCAAACCGGCTTTTCCTTGCCATAGCTGATCACTTCCAGCTGGCTGGCCTGGCCGCCATTGGCCTGCAGCGCGTCGGAAACGGCATTGCCACGACGCTCGCCGAGGCCGAGGTTGTACTCGCGGGTGCCGCGCTCGTCGGTGTTGCCTTCCAGACGGATGTGCGACATCGGGCGATCCTGCAGGTACTTGGCGTGGCACGCCATGATCTGCTGGAACTCCGGCTTGATCTCGGTCTTGTCGAAGTCGAAGTACACGACGCGCTGACGCAGGCAGGCATCGGTATCGAGATCGGCGGGGGTGTACTTGCCGTCAGAGACGGGTGCCTGCACGGGAGCAGCCTGCTCCGGAGCCGGCTGCGGTTTGACTTCCTGCTTCTTGGAGCAAGCGGCCGCGCCTACGCAGAGCAGGGCAACCAGGGCGACGCGAACGGTCTTATTCATGGTGACGTTCCTTACGGGTTGAGTTCCGACAAACAATGACGATAGGAATTACGGGACAGCTGACGCCGGTTGACCGGCTGTTATTTTGACACTTGAAAGATCGATGGTGCGTGAGCCTGCACCATCCACCTGACTGGCTCTCGACGCGACAAGCGCCGTCACCGGAAACCGAAACGCGCCTTGCCGGCGCTGTTCGGGCCCAATCCCTGGGCATCATGCTGCCGCACTTTCGCGCAGCAGCATGAAAATATCATCGTTGCCGGTATGGCCCCCAGGCCGGTTCGCGCACGTCGCCATCGGAAAGTACGAGGCGCTGGCGAACCTGACCGTCAGCCGATACGGCGTACAGCACGCCGCGACGTCCTTCGGTAGCGGCATAGAGCAGCATGCTGGCATTCGGAGCAAAACTCGGGGACTCGTCAATCGGGCCCGGCGAGAGGAATCGCACCTGGTCACCCAGGCTGCGATCCATGATGGCAATACGATACACGTTCCCATTGCCCTGCACCATCGCGATCTGCTTGCCGTCGTAGCTCACCGAGGCGTTCGCGTTGTTCTGGCCCTGGAAACTGATCCGCTGCGGCGATCCGCCGCTGGCCGGGACCTGGTAGATCTGCGGCCGGCCGGAACGGTCGGAGGTGAAATAGATGCTCTGGCCGTCCGCCGACCAGACTGGCTCGGTGTCGATCGACAGGCTGTTGGTCAGGCGGGTTTCATGGCGGCTGCCCAGGTCCAGCACGAACAGTTCGAGGTTGCCCACGTAGGACAGCGCCACCGCCAGCTTGCTGCCGTCCGGCGACCACGCCGGCGCACCATTGATGCCGCGGGGGTGCGACTCCACCAGCTGGCGCGAGCCGGTGGTGATGTCCTGCACGTAGATGTTCGAGTTGCCGCTCTCGAACGACACATAGGCCAGCTTCTTGCCGTCCGGCGACCAGGCCGGCGACAGCAGCGACTCGCGCGAACGCGCCACCACCTGCGGGTTGTAGCCGTCCGAATCGGCCACCAGCAGCGAATACGTCGTGTTGTTGCCCAGGCCGACGGCGGTGATATAGGCGATGCGGGTCCAGAAGGCGCCACGCACGCCGGTGATCTTCTCGTAGATCACGTCGGCGATCTGGTGCGCCACGCTGCGCAGGTCACCGGCGGGCGCCGGCGGCATCTGCTGGTGCAGCAGGCTCTGCTGCTTGTTGACGTCCCACAGTTCGTATTCGACCTGGACCATGCCGTTGCCGGCGTCCCTGATGCTGCCGACCACGATGTAGTCCTGCTTGAGCAGGCGCCAGGTCGGGAACTTGATGTCGGCCCCCTTCGACGGGAACTCCACGATGTCGCTCTTGGCCAGCGAACGGAACTTGCCCGAGCGGTTGAAATCGTTGCGCATCACGTCGGCGACATCGGTCGACAGCGGGGCGCCCCCGGCTTGGGCAAAAGGCACCACCACGATCGGGGTGGCGGTCTTGACGCCACCGACGATGTCCACATTCAGCGACTGGGCCGCGGCAGGACCGGCGAACAAGGCCACGGCGGCCAGCAGGATGATGGCGAAGCTTGAGCTGAATTTGCGCATGGGCTTGATCATTGCGGCCTGAATGTGAAGGTAAGGTTGCGTTGGAACACGCTTTCAAAGCCCTTGTACGGCAGGGTCTTGGTGCGCAACACCGCGTTTTCGACCGAACGGCGACCTGCGTCGTCGTACGGACAGCTGGAATCGACGGTGGCACTCATCACGTCGCCACCGGGCGATTGCACGATATGAACCTGACAGGGGAGCGCCGCTATGTTATCCGGCCTTAACCAATTGGGCGTGACCGCATTCTGAATGGCCGCGGCGTATTCGTCGGCCAGATTGCTGTTCTGGCTGTTGTTGCCAGTCTGGCGCTGGTCGGCGGCCGGCAGGTCGGGCTGACCGTCATCCTGGGCGTTCTTGAGGTCCTCCAGCTGCTGCTTCGCCTGCTTTGCCTTGTTGTCCAGCTGCCTGGTCTGGGCCGAGGCCGCATCCATCTTGGCGAACAGCGCGTCGAGCTTCTTCTTTTCCTCAGCCTTCTTCTTCGCCGCCTCGGCATCCAGTTCGGACTGGCGCTGGCGTTCCTTTTCTTCCTGCAACTGCCTGGCGTCTTCGGCCTGCTTGGCGGCGTCCTCGACCACGCGTTCCTGGTCCTTGACGTCGACATGCTTGGGCGGCGGCGGCAGCTGGCTTACCGGCGGGGTCACCGGCGGTGGCGGGGTCGGCGGTGGGATGGTCGGCGGCGGCGGGGTGGAATCGGGCACGGGCTTGGCCTTGACCGCCTTCGGTGGCGGGCTGCCGGTGCGCCCGATCAGGGTTGCCTCGATGATCGGCCCCTGCAGCTCCAGCGGCTTGGCGCAGGCAATCGGGTTCATCCACGCCGGCAGATGCAGCGCGTTGAAGAAATTCTCGTAACTCGAACACGGCAGAACCGCGAGGAACAGAAACCCCACGATGCCGATGTGCAGGATGGCGGAGACTACGACCGCCTTCGGCGTCGCCTTACTTTCGTCCATCGGACGTGCTCTTGCCCTGCACCGGCTGGGCCATCAGGCCGACCTTGGAGACGCCGGCCTGCTGCAGGTCGGCCAGCACCTGGACCACGCCGCCGTAGTGCCCCTGGTCGTCGCCGGCCACCAGCACGTTGACGTCCGGATTGGTGCGCACGAACGCGCCGACCTTGGTCTGCAGTGCCGCCGCGTCCAGCAGCTCCTTCTCGGCGCCGGGCAGGGTCAGGAACAACTGGCCGTCCTGCTTCACCGTGACGATGACCGGGTCCTTCTTCTGCTGCAGCGACTTGGCGTCGGCCTGCGGCAGGTTCACGTCCACGTTGGACTTCATCATCGGCGTGGTGACCATGAAGATGATCAGCAGCACCAGCATCACGTCGATGTAGGGCACCACGTTGATTTCGGATTTGAGCTTGTAGCGCCGCTGACGGCCGGAGGTTCGCATGAGTGCTCTCCGCTCAGGCGACGTCGTCGGTCTGGATCTGCCGCTGCAGCACGGAGGAGAACTCCTCCTGGAACACGTCGTAACGCGAGGCGATGCGCTCGACCTTGGTGGCGTAGCGGTTGTACGCCCACTGCGCCGGGATCGCGGCGAACAGGCCCATGGCGGTGGCGATCAGCGCCTCGGAGATGTGCGGGGCGACCACCGCGATGGTGACGTCCTTCATCTCGCCCAGGCCCTGGAACGCACCCATGATGCCCCATACCGTGCCGAACAGGCCCACGTACGGGCTGATCGAGCCGACGTTGGCGAGGAATTCCAGGTTGCGTTCGAGCAGGCCGATCTCGCGCGTGCCGGCGACCTGCATGGCGCGCTCGGAACCCTCGATCACGCTGCGGGTGTCATGCGTCTTGCGCTGGCGCTGGCGGGCGAACTCGCGGAAGCCGGACTCGAAGATGTTCTCGATCCCGCCGGTGCCGCCCTGGCGGCTGCTGACCTCGCGGAACAGCTGGGCCAGGTCGCCGCCGGACCAGAAGCGCTCCTCGAATTCCTCGGCGTTCTCCATCGCCGCCTTGGTCTGCGAATACTTGCGCACGATGATGACCCAGGACAGGAACGAGAACACCAGCAATACCAGCAGCACCAGTTTCACCGGCAGGCTCGAATCCGCGATCAGCGTGAAAATGTTCAGTCCACCGTTCATTGCTTGCAGGTACTCCGCCGGTTCGGCTTGGTTGTTCTTTAAGGAATCAGGTCGGCCGGAATCGGTGCCGGCCGCATGCGCTGGAGATCGACGCAGGCCACCCGCACGCTGGCGCGGATCAGGCAACTGCCGTCCGCCTTCATGATCGTCTGGGTGAACAGGATACTGGCAGCGCGCCGTTCTTTGACGTCGACCGTTACCGTCAGTTCATCATCCAGCAGGGCTGGCTTGAGAAAGTCGATGTGCATGTCGCGCACCATGAAGGCCAGCCCGGTGGCCTGCTTGTACGCCAGCTGGTCCACGCCCAGCGCGCGCATCCACTCGCTGCGGGCGCGCTCCATGAAACGCAGGTAGCCGGCGTGATAGACCACGCCGCCGGCGTCGGTGTCTTCCCAGTAGACCCTGACCTTCCAGCTGAAAGGCAGTTGCGTGGCCGGCTCAGACATCGCCAGCCCCCGCCTCGAACAGGTCGGCCGCCTGCGCCTGGCGCGGCGGCGGGGTCAGCCCCAGGTGGCGCCAGCCCTTCGCGCTGACCATGCGGCCGCGGGCGGTGCGCACCAGGTAACCCTGCTGGATCAGGTACGGCTCGACCACGTCTTCCAGCGTGCCGCGGTCCTCGCTCAGCGCGGCGGCCAGCGACTCCACGCCAACCGGCCCGCCGTCGAAATTCTCGATGATCAGGCCGAGCAGGCGCCGGTCCAGTTCGTCGAACCCCTGCGGGTCGATCTTCAGCATGTCCAGCGCGGCCTGCGCCGCGGCCAGGGTGATCTCGCCACCGGCGCGCACCTCGGCATAATCGCGCACCCGGCGCAGCAGGCGGTTGGCGATGCGCGGCGTGCCGCGCGAGCGGCGGGCGATTTCCTGCGCCCCTTCCGGCGCGCAGCTGATGCCCAGGATTTTCGCCGCCCGGCGCACGATCGCGGTGAGCTCGTCGGTGGTGTAGAACTCCAGCCGCTGCACGATGCCGAAACGGTCGCGCAAGGGCGCGGTGAGCATGCCGGCGCGGGTGGTGGCCCCGATCAGGGTGAATGGCGGCAGGTCCAGCTTGATCGAGCGGGCGGCCGGGCCTTCACCGATCATGATGTCGATCTGGAAGTCTTCCATCGCCGGATAGAGCACTTCCTCGACCACCGGCGACAGGCGGTGGATCTCGTCGACGAACAGCACGTCGTTCGCCTCCAGGTTGGTCAGCAGCGCGGCGAGGTCGCCGGCGCGTTCCAGCACCGGGCCGGAGGTGGAGCGCACGTTGACGCCGAGCTCGTTGGCGATCACGTGGCTCAGTGTGGTCTTGCCCAGGCCAGGCGGGCCGAAGATCAGCACATGGTCCAGCGCCCCGCCCCGCTTCCTGGCCGCCTCGATGTAGATCGACAGCTGTTCGCGCACCGCCTGCTGGCCGAGGTATTCGGTCAGCCGCTTCGGCCGGATGGTGGCTTCCAGCGCCTCGTCGTCGAGCTGGGCGGATGCAGCGATGATGCGGGCTTCGGTCATGCCGCCATTATGGCAGGCGGATGAAACGGAGCGGGAATCACCGGCAGAGGCGGCCCTTCATGCCGGGAACGTGCTTTCCTGCACTTTCCCGGCTCGCCTGACCGGGCGATGCCCGATCAGGCTCCGAATGCCGATCGCAAAAACGATCGGCATTCGTGCGGCCCATCCGTGGGCCGCGGTGGAGATCCAATCCGCTGCGCGGATCAGATCTCCACCTGCGCCCCCAGCTCGATCAGCCGGTTGCCGGGGATCTGGAAGAACGCAGTGGCGGGCAGCGCGTTGCGCGACATGAAGGCGAACAGCTTGTCGCGCCACAGCGCCATGCCGGGACGACGCTCGTCCGCCACGATGCTCTCGCGGGACAGGAAGAAGGTGGTGTCCATCATGTCGAAGGCGAGACCTTCGCGCGAACACTGCGACAGCGCCTGCGGAATGTTCGGGTCCTCGGCGAAGCCGAAGCGCAGCTCCAGCGCGTAGAAGTCGTCGCTTCCGGACGACAGCGCGGTGAGCTGGATGCGTTCGTCGGCCTCGGCCACCGGTGTCTCCAGGATGCCGACGGTGAGCAGCACGTTGCGCTCGTGCAGCACCTTGTTGTGCTTCAGGTTGTGCAGCAGGGCATGCGGCACGGCGCTGAGATTGGCGGTGAGGAACACCGCCGTGCCGGGCACGCGCAGCGGCGGGTGCGCGGCCATGTTCTCGATGAACGGCGCCAGCGCCAGGCCGCCCTGCTTGATCTCGCGCACCACCAGCTCGCGACCGCGGCGCCAGGTGGTCATCACCGCGAACATCAGCAGGCCCAGCACCAGCGGGAACCAGCCGCCCTGCAGGATCTTCAGCGTATTGGCGCCGAAGTAGCTGAGGTCGATCGCCAGCAGGATCAGGCCCAGGCCGATCACCAGCAGCCGGCTCCACTGCCACATGCGGCGGGCCACGATCATCACCAGGACGGTGTCGATCGCCATCGTGCCGGTCACCGCGATGCCATAGGCGCCGGCCAGCGCATTGGACGAGCCGAAGCCGACCACGGTGGCGATCACCGCCACCATCAGGGCGCGGTTGATCCACGGCAGGAAGACCTGCCCGATCGCCTCGCGCGAGGTGTGCACCACCTGCATGCGGGGCAGGAAACCCAGCTGGATCGCCTGCCGGCACACGGTGAAAGCGCCGGAGATCACCGCCTGCGAAGCGATCACCGCCGCCACCGTGGCCAGCGCGATCATCGGATACAGCGCCCACTCCGGCACCGAGTGGTAGAACGGATTGGCGATGGTCTCCGGATGCACCAGCAGCAGGCCGCCCTGGCCGTAGTAGTTCAGCAGCAGCGCCGGCATCACGAAGAAGAACCACGCGGCACGAATCGGCACCCGGCCGAAATGGCCCATGTCGGTATACAGCGCCTCGGCGCCGGTCACGCACAACACCACCGAACCCAGTGCCAGGATCGAGGTCTTGCCATGGGTCATGAAGAACTGCACCGCATGCCATGGATTCAGCGCACGCAGCACTTCCGGTGCCTGGATGATGTTCCACACGCCGATCACCCCCAGCGCCAGGAACCACACCACCATGACCGGCCCGAAGATCGCGCCGACCTTGGCCGTGCCATGCCGCTGCAGCCAGAACAGGCCCAGCAGCACCGCCACCGTCACCGGCACCACGTAGTGCGACAGCGACGGCGCGGCCACCTGCAGGCCCTCGATCGCGGACAACACGGTAATGGATGGCGTGATCACGCCATCGCCGAAGAACAGCGCCGCCCCCAGCAAGGCCATCAGCATCACCGCCCGACGCGTGGCCACGGACTTGCCGCTGGCACGCTGCGCCAGCGTCATCAGCGCCATGATGCCGCCCTCGCCCTTGTTGTCCGCGCGCATGACCAGGCTGACGTATTTCACCGCCACCACCATGATCAGCGACCAGGTCACCAGCGACAGGATGCCCAGCACCGTGCTCGGCCGCGGATGCAGGCCGTGCTCGGGCAGGAAGGTCTCGTGCATGGTGTACAGCGGGCTGGTGCCGATGTCGCCGAACACCACGCCGATCGCGCCGAGGATCAGCGTCGACTTGGCGCCACGCACGTGGGCGGTATCACCGTGGGCCGATGGCTGGGCCGGGTTGTCTGCTTGCGTATTCATTGAAGTCCTGGCGAACTAGCTGCCCAGAGCGGCGCGCAGCGCCTTGCGGATGATGGCTTCGGCCGTATCGCCTTCCGCGGCCACTTTCTGCACCAGGCGGCTGACTTCGGCTGGCTTGTAGCCCAACTGCTGCAGCGCCACGGTCGCTTCGCCGGCCGCATCGAGCGGTGCGCTGGCGCGCTGCGGCGACACGCCGGGAACGCCGGCCACGCCATCGAGCCGGTCGCGCAGTTCCACCACGATGCGCTCGGCGGTCTTCTTGCCGATGCCGGGGATCTTGGTCAGGGCCACCACGTCACCGGCCTGCACCAGCCGCGCGAAATGGTCGGTGGACACGCCGGACAACACGGACAAGGCGATCTTCGCGCCAATGCCGCTGACCTTGAGCAGGTTGCGGAACAGCGCGCGCTCGGTCTCGTGCAGGAAGCCGTACAGGGTGATGCCGTCTTCCTTCACCGCATGATGGATCAGCAGCACCACTTCCTTGCCCAGGCCCGGCAGGTCGTAGATGGTCGACATCGGCGCCTCGACGTCGTAGCCGACCCCGCCCACGTCGACCAGCAACGACGGCGGCTGCTTGCCGATCAGGGTGCCGCGCAGACGCCCGATCACCGGCGTCGTCCCGCGATCTTGTTCATCCGCGACGCCTTCATCGGCGTCGCCTCCAGGCGGTGCGCGGAATGCCGACCCGGGCCAGGCTGGCCCGGGTATGCGCATGGGTCACGGCGATCGCCAGCGCATCAGCGGCGTCAGCCTGCAGCGGACCTTTCAGGCCAAGCAGAACACCGATCATGTGCTGCACCTGGGTCTTGTCGCCGCGGCCACTGCCGACCACGGACTGCTTCACTTCGGTTGCCGCGTATTCGTGCACCACGATCCCCTGACTGACCACTGCGCAAATGGCGGCGCCACGCGCCTGGCCCAGCTTCAATGCCGAGTCGGGGTTGCGCGCCATGAACACGCGCTCGATCCCGCACTCGGCCGGCCGATGCGTGGCGATGATGTCACACAGCTCGTCAAAGATGCGTTTGAGCCGCAACGGGAAAGTCGCCTCGCCCGCCACCGCAAGCGCGCCGTGGAACACATGGCTCAGCTTGCCCGTGTCGTCCACGTCGATGATGCCCACGCCGGTGCGCTGGCTGCCCGGATCGATACCGATGATCCGGGTGGATCGGGATTCGGTCAAAGCCACGGCTCGCACCTGGTCATCTCGCGGGCGCTGGAACGAGCCAGGAAACTCGCCGTGCGCACCAGCGAAACCGGAATCCCGAATCCCGAATCCCGGATTCCAGCGCCTTGCGGCTTCACGTCGGCAGCAGAGCGTTGTGCGACACCTCGCTGACGTCGTCCAGCGAGTCCAGCTTCTCGAGCAGGTCCATCAGCTGTTCCAGCGCCTCTTCCGGCACCTCGACGCGGTTGTTGGGGCGCATCACCACGCCGGCGTGCAGCGCGCTCAGCCCCGCGTCGACCAGCGCCTGCTGCACCGCCTCGAAATTTTCCGGCGCACACAGCACGGTGCTTTCGCCGTGCTCGTTGACCACGTCATCGGCGCCGGCTTCCAGTGCTGCTTCCAGCACTTTCTCCTCGGCCGCCTCGTCGCCGCCCGTGGCAAACACCAGCTCGCCGCAACGGGTGAACTGGAACGCCACCGAGCCGGACGTGCCCAGGTTGCCACCGTGCTTGGTCAGCGCGTAGCGCACGTCGGCCACGGTGCGGGTGGGGTTGTCCGTGAAGCTTTCGATGATCAGCGCGGTGCCGGCCGGGCCATAGCCCTCGTAGCGCAATTCCTGCATGTCGGCACCGCCGTCGGCACCGGAGCCGCGCTTGATCGCGCGCTCGATGGTGTCCTTGGTCATGTTGGCCGACAAGGCCTTGTCGATCGCCGCACGCAGGCGCGGGTTGCCGCCAGGGTCTGCCACTCCGGCGCGGGTGGCGACGGTGATTTCGCGGATCAGCTTGGTGAACACCTTGGCGCGCTTGGCGTCTTCGGCGTTCTTGCGACCTTCGATGGACGGACCTCTACCCATGACGATTCCTGCACGACGGCGGTTGGACAAGCCGGGAATTTTACCTGAATTGAACCTGTGTGCCGGATCGCGGGGTGCGGCGTCTCAACGAGGCGCCGGCGGCGAAAAACGCCCGTGGCGCAGGAAACCGGCGGCCAACTGCGCCACTTCGGGCGAAAACAGCAGGCCGGTGTGGTTGGTTTCGACCACGCAATGGTCGGCAAGCCCCGGCAGACGGGTCTCCTCGACCGCCACGGTGCCATCATGCTCGCCCTGGAAATGGCCGAGCATGGCGCCCAGTCCCAGCGGCGTGCAGCCGGCGATCATGCCCACCTCGCGCGGGCCATCCCAGCGTTCGAGCCCCTGCTCCAGCAGCTCGCGGTTGTGCCCCAGCAGGACCTCGCCACCGCGCCCCCAGCCGGCGAAGCTGCGCGCCGCCGCACTGCCGCGCAGCGGCGAACCGAGGCAGACGATGCGACCGGACGGCAGTGCGTCGGCGTCATGGCAGGCACGCAACGCCAGCAGCCCGCCCAGGCTGTGTCCGACCAGGTGCACGGACTGGGCATCGGCCTCGCCGAGCAAGGCGGTCATGCGCGCATGCAGCCGATCCAGGATGCGCTGCTCGGTGGCCGCCACGCTGAGGTAGTCGAAGCGATGCACGCGAAAGCCGGCCTCCATCAGCCGGCGATGCAGCATGGACAACGCGAAACCGCGCATCCACAGGCCGTGCAGCAGGATCACATGTTCAGACATGGCGAGCGCCGGGAAAAGTGGCCTGGGAGGCGGGAATCGAAAACGTGGAAGCGGCCGGCGTGGACAACCGCCCGAAGCCGCCCACGCTCCTAAGCCCGCACCGCCACGTGCAATTCCTTCAACTGTGCATCGCCGACCGGCGACGGCGCGTCGGTCATCAGATCCTGCGCGCTGGTGGTCTTGGGGAAGGCGATCACGTCGCGGATCGACTCGGTGCCGGCCATCAGCGCGGCGATGCGGTCGATGCCGAAGGCCAGGCCGCCGTGAGGCGGCGCGCCGAACTTCAGCGCCTTGAGCAGGAAGCCGAACTTCGCCTCGGCCTCGTCCGCGCCGATGCCAAGCAGCTCGAACACCGCACTCTGCATGTCCGGCCGGTGGATACGGATCGAACCGCCGCCGATCTCGTTGCCGTTGAGCACCATGTCGTAGCCCCGGCTCACCGCGGTGGCGGCGTGGCTCTTCAGGTCGGCGATGTCGTCGATCTTCGGCGCGGTGAACGGATGATGCAGGGCGACGTAGCGCTGTTCCTCCGCGTCGTATTCGAACATCGGGAAGTCGGTGACCCACAGCGGCTTCCAGCTGTCCTCGACCAGGCCGCGGTCCTTGCCCACCTTCAGGCGCACCGCGCCCATGAAGTCGCTGACGGTCTTCCACGCGCCGGCACCGAAGAACACGATGTCGCCGCTCTGCGCGCCGGTGGCTTTCAGCACGCCGTCCAGCGCCGCGTCGTCGAGGAACTTCGCCACCGGCGAATTGATGCCTTCGCGCCCCTTGGCCATATCCTCGACCTTGAGCCAGGCCAGGCCCTTCGCGCCGTAACGCGAGGCGTATTCGGTCAGGCCGTCGATGTCCTTGCGCGACAGCGCGCTGCCGCCGGGCACGCGCAAGGCCGCCACGCGACCGTCCGGGGCATTGGCCGGCTCGGCGAACACCTTGAACTCGATGTGCCTGAGCACGTCGGCCACGTCGACCAGCTCCAGCGCGATGCGCAGGTCCGGCTTGTCCGAACCGAAGCGGCGCATCGCCTCCATCCAGGTCATGCGGGGGAACGCGGCGTCCAGCTCCACGCCCTGCACTTCGCGGAACACGTGGCGGATCAGCTCCTCCACGAAATCCTGCACGTCTTTCTCTTCGACGAAGGCGAACTCCAGGTCGAGCTGGGTGAATTCCGGCTGGCGGTCGGCGCGCAGGTCCTCGTCGCGGAAGCAGCGGGCGATCTGATAATAGCGATCGAAACCGGCCATCATCAGGATCTGCTTGAACAGCTGCGGCGACTGCGGCAGCGCGTAGAACTGGCCCGGGTGCACGCGGCTGGGCACCAGGTAGTCGCGCGCGCCCTCGGGAGTGGCCTTGGTCAGGATCGGCGTCTCGATGTCCTGGAAGCCGCGCTCGTCCAGGTAGCGGCGCAGCGTCTGCACCAACCTGATCCGCTTGCGCATCATCGCCTGCATCTCGGGGCGGCGCAGGTCGAGGTAGCGGTAGGTCATCCGCATGTCTTCGTTGGGATTCTCGTGCAGCGCGAACGGCAGGTCCTTCGCGGCGTTGAGGATCTCCACCGTGTCGGCCAGCAGCTCGACCGTGCCAGTCTTCAACTTGTCGTTGACCGACACGCGCGGGCGGATGGTGCCGGTGACGCGCAGGCAATACTCGTTGCCGATCTCGCCGGCCACGGCAAAGGCCGCGGCGTTGTCGCGGTCGACCACCACCTGCGCCAGGCCCTCGTGGTCGCGCAGGTCGACGAAGGCGACGTGGGCCTGCAGACGAATCTTGTTGACCCAGCCGCACAGGGTGACGGACTGGCCGATCAGCGACTCATCGATGAGGCCGCAGTAATGCGTGCGCATGCGTTGGAACTCCGGCGTCGCCGCGGGGCGACTTCAGGCAGGGGAAAAGACCGCCAAGTTTACCACCGCCGCGCGCCGCGGCGGACTGGTGGCGGACGACCGCCACCAGCCCGGGCCCGCATCACCAGCGGCGATCGACCAGGAACTGGCCGCGGCAACCATGCGCCACCCACACTCCGGCGCGGTTCCAGCCCCAGCTGTAGCCCTCCGTGCAGCGGGCATCGGAGAGCTGACGGCCCAGTCGCACGCTGCCGTTGCGGCCCACGTCGACCTGGCACATCTGGTACTTCTTCTTGTTGCTGTCGCACTGCAGGCTGATCCGGCGATTCCAGTCCGGGCCGGGCTGCCAGCCGCCGTGCTGATGGCCATGTCCCCGACGATCACCGCGGTTGTCACCATAGCCACCGCGTCCCGCCGGACCGAACAGGCCGCGACAACCCCGGTCGACCCACAAGGTGCCGTGGTCCATGCCCCAGCTCTGACCCTCGATGCAGGCGCCCTTGGACTCCTGCTTGTAGAGTTCAACCCGGCGCCACGGCACGGCGCAGCGGGCATAGTGCCCGTCCTTGCTCACGCAGCGCACCGGCGTATCGGACTGCGCACGCACCGGTGGCGCGATCCCGAGCAGGCTGCCCAGCAGTCCTGCGATGACGATTCCACTGGTCCATCCGCTGATTGCGCGCATCAGTCTGGCTCCTCGCTGGCAGTGGCGGCAGCAGGATCGCCGCCGTCCTCGGGCGTCAGCATATCTTGCGACGCCACGCAGGAAACTGCGCGGCCGTTCCGTGGTTCAGCTTCCGCTGCTGCCCGATCCGCCCGCTGCCGGCGCGGGGCTGGCAGCCGGAGCGGGAGCAGCGGCCGCAGTTGCCGGTGCACCGGCAGCAGGCTTGGCTTCGCCCGGTGACGCATCGACCAGGTTGCGCTTCTTGTCGCCGTCCTTCTTGAAGTCAGTCTCGTACCAGCCGCTGCCAGCCAGCCGGAAGGACGGCGCGCTGACCCGCCGGTGCAGGCTCGGGGTGTCGCACGCGGGGCAGACCACCGGATCGGTGTCGGACAACTTCTGCAGGCGGTCGAAACGGTGGCCGCACTGGCTGCATTCGAATTCGTAGATGGGCATGAAGGCTCCGGAAAATCCCGCCGGCATGCGAGCCGGCAACTGGCCATTATCGGCGCTGACCGGCGGATTTCAACGTGCCGGACCGCTCATGGCGACGTGCGCGGCCGGGTAGTAGCCTCGGGACCGCAACCAGGCGCGACCGCCCCGCCATACGCCCGCACGCCGCGATAGATGCAACGGCGATGGACGTATAGACGTCTATACGTCTATTGACGGCCGATCCGTGCACCACTAGTCTGTGGCTGCTGCATCGCAACAACACCTATCCGGAGAACCTCATGAGCAAGCGTCCCCGTACGACCGCGTCGGCATGGCTTCCTGCCGCGGTGTTGCTGGCACTGGCCGGCAATGCCGCGGCGCAGGAAGCACAGGCACCGGCACCCGCCAAGGCCCGCGACCTCAGTGCCGTGATCGTCACCGGCACCCGCGCCGACAACCGCACGGAAAGCAGCTCGCTGACCCCGATCGACGTGGTGTCGGCCAAGGTCCTGCAGCAGACCGGCACCAGCGAGTTGTCCACGGCGCTGGCGCGCATCATTCCCTCGCTGAACTTCCCGCGCCCGGCCGCCGCTGACTCGGCCGATACGCAGCGCCCCGCCCAGTTGCGCGGCCTGTCGCCCGACGAAGTGCTGGTGCTGGTGAACGGCAAGCGCTGGCATCCGGGCGCCATCCTGCTCAACAACGGCGTGATCGGCCGCGGCTCGCAGCCGGTGGATCTGAACACCATCCCGATGTCCGCCATCGACCACATCGAAGTCTTGCGCGACGGTGCGTCCGCCCAGTACGGCTCGGACGCCATCGCCGGCGTCATCAACATCATCCTGAAACAGGGCGCCAAGGGCGGCGACGTGCAGGTCAGCGGCGGTCAGTATTCCGCGGGCGACGGCAGGCAGTGGCAGGGCTCGGCCAACTTCGGCATCCCGCTGGGCGGCGACAAGGGCTGGTTGCGCTTCGCGCTGCAGAGCGGCAAGCAGGATCACACCAATCGTGCCGGGCCGGACAATCGTCCCGGCTTCCCGCAACTGGGCGTGAACTTCCGCCAGGGCGACCCGGACGTGCATGACAACAACCTGCTGCTGAATGCGCAGTACGACATCACCCCGGACGTGCAGCTGTACAGCTTCGGGCACTACGGTCGCCGCCAGAGCACGTCGCCCGCGTTCTTCCGCTACGGCACCAATTCGCCCAAGCCGAACAATGCACTGATCGGCCAGGTGTATCCGGACGGCTTCCTGCCGCTCGAACACGCCGACTCCACCGACACCTCGCTGGTGGCGGGCCTGCGTGGCAAGATCAATGGCTGGCGCTGGGACCTGAGCGGCAACTACGGTCGCAACCGGGTTTCCTACGAAACGCGCAACAGCACCAACTATGCCTACCTCAACGACTTCGGCAGCGCGCCCAGCGTATTCAGTGACGGCATCCTCAGCGCCTCGCAGCAGAGCCTGGACCTCGACGTCGCCAAGGACATCCAGGCTGGCTGGCTGCCCAATTCGCTCACGGTGGCGTTCGGCGCCCAGTATCTGCGGCAGACCTACGCCATCGATGCCGGCTCGCTGCCGTCCTGGTACGTGGGCACCTCCGGCGTCTCGGGCGGCGCGCAGGGCTTCGCCGGCTGGCAGCCGGCGAACGCGGTCGACGCCTCGCGCCACGACGTGGCCGCCTACCTCGACCTCGAAACCAACCTCACCGACCGGCTTGGTGTCGCCGCCGCCGTGCGGCATGAGCACTACAACGACTTCGGCAACACCACGTCCGGCTCGCTGTCGGGGCGCTTCGACTTCACCGACAGCTTCGCCATCCGCGGCAGTGCCTCCACGGGCTTCCGGGCGCCCTCGCTGGGGCAGGAGTATTTCTCGCAGATATCCTCGCTGTTCTATGGCGCCGGCAGCCTGCCGGGCCTGCCGGCTGGCATCTACAACCGCGGCCTGGTGCCGGTCGGCAGCCAGATCGCCCAGCTGCTGGGCGCCGAAGCGCTGAAGCCGGAGAAGTCCAGGAACTACACCCTGGGCACGGTATGGAGCCCCACTGATGCGCTGACCCTCAGCCTGGACGTGTACCAGATCAACATCCGGGACCGCGTGGCGCTGTCCGGCGCGATCTCGACCACCACGCCCGCGGTGGTCAGCTACCTGGCCGCCAACGGCATCAGCGACCTCGGCTACAGCAGCGTCAACTACTTCACCAACGCGGCGAACACGCGCACCCGCGGCGTCGACTTCGTGGGCAGCTACCTGGCCGACCTCGGCAACGCGGGCACCCTGGCCACCACGCTCAGCGCGAACTACAACCAGAACACGGTCACCGACGTGAAGCCCAACCCGGCGGTGCTGGACAACCTGGGCGTCAGCTTCGTTCGCCTGAACCGCCAGGACATCCAGGGGTACCTGGGCAATTCGAGCCCGCGCAGCAAGCTCATCCTCAATGAGCAGTACAACGTCGGCAACTGGGGCGTGACCGGCACGCTGACCCGCTATGGCCGCTACACCAGCTATGTCAGCAGCCTGGCCAGCTACAACCCGAGCGCCACGCCGCCGGTGATCGACCAGACCTTCACGCCCAAGTGGGTGCTCGACCTGGCGGTGAACTACAACCTCCATGACTGGACCTTCACGGTGGGCGCGGACAACGCCCTCGACGCCCATCCGGACAGGAACATCGCCAACAACACCAACAACGGCACCCTGCCCTACTCGACCTTCTCGCCGTTCGGCTACAACGGCGCCTACGTCTACGGCAAGGTGCGTTACAGCTGGCAGTGACGACGAACCATTCCTGACAATACGCAGCCCCGGCGCGACCGGGGCTGCGCCCGACTCACCGTTCGCCACCGACTTCATTGACCGCCTGGGCCCCACCATCGGGGCACCACTGCCCCGGCAGCTCCCGCAACGCCGGCGCTGTCGTCCCCGCCGCCAGGCATTGACGGTTTTGCCTTACAGCACCTGCCGTCCGCGCTGACAGCCGACCCGACGGCGCCCCGGGATAATCGCCGCACAGGGTGCCGCCCGGCACAGGGGAATGCACCCCGGCAGGGATCGCTTGACAAGGCCAATCCCGCACGACCAGCATCCGGCGTGATCGCGCAACGGCAAACGCCTGCGCCGCCCGCGACACTCGGCAGCCGGAATCCAGGGGGATTGCGGGGGGACTGCACCCTGGCACGACACCACACCTGTACGTTCGCCGCGGCATCGCGCGTCGATCGGACAGGCATCACGCCAATGACTGGAGGGGACTTGATGAAACTCGCAAACCACACGGGCCTGCTGGGCGCAGCGCTGGCCCTGGCATTGACCGCAGGCGGGGCCGCCATGGCCCGCGAAGCGCCGACGATGACCGTCGCCGTGATCGACTTCACCAACCAGACCAGCTCCGCCAGCTGGTGGAACGGCGACGTCGGCAACCAGCTGGCCGACGTGCTCAGCAACGAGCTGAGCGCCACCGGCGACTTCAAGGTGATCGAACGACAGAAGATCGACGCCGTGCTCGCCGAGCAGGACCTGGCCGCTTCCTCGCGCATGCGCCCGGGCAGCACGCCGCACACCGGCAACATCACCGGCGCCCAGTACCTGGTCACCGGCAGCGTCGCCGCTTACACCGAAGACACATCGAAGACGGGCGGCGGCCTCAACATCGCGGGCTTCCGCGTGGGCGGCGGCAAATCCCAAGCCTACGTGGCGATCGATCTGCGGGTGATCGACGCGGAAACTTCCGAAGTGGTGTATTCGCGCACGGTCGAGGGCAACAGCTCCGGCGGCGGGGTCAATCTCAGCGGCTTCACCCACGGCGTCGGCGGTGACTTCGGCCACTCGAAGAAGACGCCGGCCAGCAAGGCCGTGCGCGCGGCGTTGATCGAGGCCACCGATTATCTGGACTGCGTGATGGTCAAGCGCGACGGCTGCGAGGCCCGCTACCAGCAGAAGGAACAGCGCCGCCGCGACAACGACAAGAAGGTGCTCGACCTCGAGTAAGTCCAAGCGACCGCCCCACCGGGGCGGAGGCCGCATCGAGCAAACCACGGGGCCATCCGGCGAGGATGGCCCTGTTTCGTTCAGGCGAACCGGACTGCCGGCGCCGCATCAGGACTTGCGGAACACCAGCTGTCCGCCCTCGGCGGCCACGCCGACCGTATCGCCCGGCTGGAACTGCCCTTCCAGAATCTGCCTGGCCAGCGGATTCTCCAGTTGCTGCTGGATTGCCCGCTTCAGCGGCCGCGCACCGTAGACCGGATCGAAGCCCACGTTGCCGAGCAGCGCCAGCGCATCGTCCGCCACGTCGAGCTTCAGCTGACGCTCGGCCAGTCGCCGCTCCAGATACTGCAGCTGGATCTTCGCGATGGCGCGGATCTGCGCCTTGTCCAGCGGACGGAACACCACGATCTCGTCGAGCCGGTTGATGAACTCGGGACGGAAATGCGCCTGCACCACACCCATCACCGACGCCTTCATCTGGGTGTACTGCTCTTCAGCGTCGCCGCCGTTTTCCGAGGCGTCCTGGATCATCTGCGAACCCAGGTTCGAGGTCATCACGATGACCGTGTTGCGGAAGTCCACGGTGCGGCCCTGGCCGTCGGTGAGGCGGCCGTCGTCGAGCACCTGCAGCAGGATGTTGAACACGTCCGGGTGGGCCTTCTCCACCTCGTCCAGCAGGATCACGCTGTACGGCCGGCGGCGCACCGCCTCGGTGAGGTAGCCGCCTTCCTCGTAACCGACGTAGCCCGGAGGCGCACCGACCAGGCGCGAGACGGAGTGCTTCTCCATGAATTCGCTCATGTCGATGCGCACCATCGCATCGGTGGTGTCGAACATGAATTCGGCCAGCGCCTTGCACAGCTCGGTCTTGCCCACGCCGGTGGGGCCGAGGAACAGGAACGAACCGTTCGGGCGGTTCGGATCGGACAGGCCGGCACGGGAACGGCGGATCGCGTCGGACACGGCGTGCACCGCCTCGTCCTGGCCCACCACGCGCTGGTGCAGCTCGTCCTCCATCTTCAGCAGCTTGTCGCGCTCGCCTTCCAGCATCTTGCTGACCGGAATACCGGTCCAGCGCGCCACCACTTCGGCGATTTCCTCGGCGGTAACTTTCGTCTGCACCAGCTTGAAGTCCTGCGTCTCGGCGGCCTGCGCCGCGGCGAGCTGCTTCTCCAGTTCCGGCAGTTTGCCGTACTGGATTTCGCTCATCTTCGCGTAGTCCTGCCGCCGCTGGGCGGACTCCAGCTCCTGGTGTGCCTGCTCGATCTGCTCCTTGACCTTGGTCGTGCCCTGCAGCGACGCCTTTTCGGACTTCCAGATTTCGTTCAAGTCGGAGAACTCGCGTTCGAGTTTCTCGATGTCGGTTTCCAGATCGGCCAGGCGCTGCTTCGATTCGCTGTCCTTTTCCTTCTTCAGCATCTCGCGCTGGATCTTCAGCTGGATCAGCCGGCGTTCGAGCCGGTCCAGTTCCTCCGGTTTGGAGTCGATCTCCATGCGGATGCGCGAGGCGGCCTCGTCCATCAGGTCGATCGCCTTGTCCGGCAGCTGGCGATCGGCGATGTAGCGATGCGACAGCGTGGCCGCGGCGACGATCGCCGGGTCGGTGATCTCCACCCCGTGATGCACGGCGTAGCGCTCCTTCAGGCCGCGCAGGATCGCGATGGTGTCCTCGACCGACGGCTCGCCCACGAACACTTTCTGGAAGCGCCGCTCCAGCGCGGCGTCCTTCTCGATGTACTTGCGGTATTCGTCCAGCGTGGTGGCGCCGATGCAATGCAGTTCGCCACGGGCCAGTGCAGGCTTGAGCATGTTGCCCGCATCCATGGCGCCGTCGCCCTTGCCGGCGCCGACCATCGTGTGCAGCTCGTCGATGAACAGAATCACCCGGCCTTCCTGCTTGGAGAGATCGCTGAGCACGGCCTTGAGCCGCTCCTCGAATTCGCCACGGAATTTCGCGCCGGCGATCAGCGCGCCCATGTCCAGCGCCAGCACGCGGCGGTCACGCAGGCCCTCGGGCACTTCGCCCTTGATGATGCGTTGGGCCAGCCCCTCGACGATCGCGGTCTTGCCCACGCCGGGTTCGCCGATCAGCACCGGATTGTTCTTGGTGCGCCGCTGCAGCACCTGGATGGTGCGGCGGATTTCCTCGTCGCGGCCGATCACCGGGTCGAGCTTGTTGCGCTCGGCGCGTTCGGTCAGGTCGATGCAGTATTTCTCCAGCGCCTGGCGCTGCTCCTCGGCGTTCTCGCTCTGCACCTTCTCGCCGCCGCGCAGCTTGTCGATGGCCGCTTCCAGATTCGCCTTGTTCGCACCGGCCGCCTTCAGCGCCGCGCCCAGTTCGCCCTTGTCCTCCAGCGCCGCCAGCACGAACAGCTCGCTGGCGATGAACTGGTCGCCGCGCTGCTGGGCCAGCTTGTCGGTGAGGTTGAGCAGGCGGTTGAGGTCGTTGCCCAGGTTGATGTTGCCTTCCTGCCCGCTGACCCGAGGCAGGCGCTCGAGCATTTCGTTCACCCGCTGCGTGAGCATCGGCACGTTGACCTGGGCCTGGGTCAGCAGCGGCGCCGTGGAGCCGCCCTGCTGGCCCAGCAGCGCCGCCATCACGTGCACCGGTTCAAGCATGTTGTTGTCGCGGCCCACGGCCAGCGATTGCGCGTCGGCCAGCGCCTGCTGGAACCGCGAGGTGAGTTTGTCCATCCGCATGTCGAAGATCCCCGAAGCTGGTTTGGCGGTGCATCCGCCACTGACGCAAAAATGCGGACGGCGAAGCACGATTCAAGCTGGCCCGTCCACGGCGACGGCGTGAGCGGCATGTCCGGCCTTTCACATTCGGCTTGTTACGGTGGATGCGATGTCAACTCCACGCCCCTCCACCGCATCGCCACGCCCCGGCCTGCCGGCTCCCCCGCTGCCCGCTGCCGACGCCCGCTGGGCGCTGCTGTTCGACGTCGACGGCACCTTGCTCGACTTTGCCGACGATCCGCGTTCGGTGCGCGTCAGCTCCGCCTTGCTGGCCCTGCTGCACGAGCTGCATGCGGCAACCGACGGCGCGCTGGCGCTGGTCAGCGGACGCGAACTGGATGATCTCGACCGGCTCTTCGAGCGCCCGCGCTGGGCAGCGATCGGCCTGCACGGGCTGGAGCTGCGCCAGGCCAGCGGCAGCTTCCGCCGCCTCAGCGTGCCGCAGGCCAGCCAGGATCGCATGCACCGCGAGGCACGGGCGCTGGCCGCGCGGTTCGACGGCGTGCAGGTAGAGGACAAGCAGCTGGCGATCGCGCTGCACTGTCGCCGCGCGCCGGCGCAACTGGCCCGCCTGCACGGCGCCGCCGCCGAACTGATCGCGCGGCTGCCCGGCTACGAGTTGCAGCCCGGCCACCAGGTGCTGGAGTTCAAGCCGGCGGGCATGGACAAGGGCCGCGCCGTGCTGGAGCTGCTGCAGCGCGCGCCGTTTGCCGGCCGCAGCCCGGTCTACCTCGGCGACGACCTCACCGACGAGCACGCCTTCGACGCGGTCAATCGTCGACACGGCATCAGCATCCGCATCGGCGAGCGCGACCCCAGCGCCGCCCACTTCACCCTGCCCGGCCCGGCTGCCACCGAAGCCTGGCTGACCCGCGTCCTGCACGCACTGACGCACGGAGTCCCTACCCATGCCCGAGTTCCCCACGGAGGCCCAGCACGCCAGCCTTGAGCTTGGCGTGATCGGCAACGGCAGCGTTGCCGCGCTGATCGACCCGCATGCGCGCATCGTGTGGTGCTGCCTGCCGCGCTTCGATGCCGACGCCAGTTTCTGCAGCCTGCTTTCGCCCACCAGCGGGGGCGGCGACTGGGCGATCGAACTGGAGGACTTCGATCACGTCGAGCAGTTCTACCTGGCCAACACCGCGGTGCTGGTGACGCGCCTGTTCGACCGTCACGGCGGCGCCATCGAGATCACCGACTTCGCGCCGCGGCATCGCCTGAACGGCCGCTTCTATCACCCGGAGATGCTGGTGCGCCGGGTCGCGCCCATCGCGGGTTCGCCGCGCATCCGCGTGCGCATGCGCCCGCTGTGCGAGTACGGCGCACGCGCGCCAGCCACTACCGCCGGCAGCAATCACATCCGCTACCTGCTCAGCGACGTGGTGCAGCGCCTCACCATCGACATCGCGCCGCCGCTGGTCGAACGCCAGCTCCCGTTCGGACTCGACCGGCCGGCCCACTTCGTGTTCGGCCCCGACGAGACCGTCGACACGAACGTGGCCGACTTCGTCCATCTGGCGCTGGAACGGACGCTGGACTACTGGCGCGAATGGGCCCGCTACCTGTCGATTCCCTACGAATGGCAGGAGGCGGTGATCCGCGCCGCGATCACCCTGAAACTCTGCCAGTACGAAGCGACCGGCGCGATCGTGGCGGCGCTGACCACGTCCATTCCCGAATCGGCCGGCAGCGCGCGCAACTGGGACTATCGCTATTGCTGGCTGCGCGACGCCGCCTTCACCGTGCGCGCGCTGAATCGCCTCGGCGCGACCCGCACGATGGAGGAATACATCCGCTACACCTTCAACCTGGTCGCCCAGCTCGCTGAGGGCGAGCTCGGCCCGGTATTCGGCATCACCTTCGAGAGCGAACTGCCCGAGCGCCAGGTGGAGACGCTCTCCGGCTATCGCGGCATGGGTCCGGTAAGGGTGGGCAACGACGCGTGGCGTCAGCGCCAGAACGATGTCTACGGCTCGGTGGTGCTCGCCTCGACTCAGCTGTTCTTCGACCGCCGGCTGGAACATCGCGGCGACGAAGTGACCTTTCGCCGGCTCGAGCGCATGGGCGAGATGGCGCTGCGCGTGGCCGAACAACCCGATGCCGGACTGTGGGAATACCGCGGGCGCGTTGCCGTCCATACTTACTCGGCAGCGATGTGCTGGGCCGCCTGCGACCGGCTGGCGCACATCGCCACCGAGCTGGGCCTGGACGAGCGAGCGCGCTACTGGCACGAGGAGGCGGTGCAACTGCATGGACGCATCGAGGCCCGTGCCTGGAACGGGAAACTCGGCCACTTCGTCGACGCCTACGACGGCGAGCACCTGGACGCCAGCCTGCTGCTGCTGGCCGACATCGGTTTTCTCGAAGCCACCGACCCGCGCTTCGTGGCCACGGTCGACGCGATCGGCGTGG
This sequence comes from Rhodanobacter sp. Root179, assembly GCF_001428465.1. NCBI lineage: Bacteria > Pseudomonadati > Pseudomonadota > Gammaproteobacteria > Lysobacterales > Rhodanobacteraceae > Rhodanobacter > Rhodanobacter sp. Root179. Next base: position 46,355 of record NZ_LMHR01000071.1, read on the forward strand.
CGCTGGGTCGCGGCGACTACCTGTTCCGCTACATCGCCCCGGACGATTTCGGCGCGCCGGAAACCAGCTTCAACATCTGCACGTTCTGGTACATCGAGGCGCTGGCCGCCACCGGACGCAGGGAACGGGCGCGGGCGCTGTTCGAGCACATGCTGAAACAGCGGAACGCGCTGGGCCTGCTGTCGGAGGACCTCGCCCCGGCCACCGGCGAACACTGGGGCAACTACCCGCAGACCTATTCCCTGGTCGGCCTGATCCAGGCGGCGATGCGCCTGTCGCGGCGCTGGGAGGAGGCCCTGTGATGACGGCGCGCAAAGCCGGCGGCCGGCTGGTGGTGGTTTCCAATCGCGTCGCGCTGCCCCGCCAGGGCGCGCCCGGCGGGCTGGCGTCGGCGTTGCTGGCCGCGCTCGACGAACACGGCGGCCTGTGGTTCGGCTGGAGCGGCAAGGTGGCCGGCGAGACGGCCGCGGAACTGCATCAGCAGCAGGAGGGAAAGATCGACTACGCCACCATCGATCTTTCCCGCACCGACCACGACGACTTCTACACCGGCTTCGCCAACGGCGCGCTGTGGCCGCTGCTGCACTACCGGCCCGACGTGGTCGATTACCGGCGCAGCCACCTGGCCGGCTACCTGCGCGTCAACGAGGTGTTCGCGGAAAAACTGCAGCAGCTGATCAAGCCGGACGACGTCATCTGGGTGCACGACTACCACCTGATCCCGCTCGCCTCGATGCTGCGGCGCCGGGGCGTGCACAACCGCATCGGATTCTTCCTGCACACGCCGCTGCCCGCCGCCGGCCTGCTGATCGCCCTGCCGAATCACCGTGAACTGCTGGAAACCCTGGCCAGCTACGATCTGGTCGGCGTGCACACCCGTCGCGACCTGCGCGCGCTGGAAGACTATTTCCTGCACGAGGCCGGCGCGGTGATGCGCCTGGCCGGGCGCATGCGCATGCCGAACGGTCGCCAGTTCCGCGCCGGCGCGTTCCCGATCAGCATCGACACCCAGGGCATCGCCGAGGTGGCGGCCAGGGCGGCCTCGATCCGCGAAATCACCCAACTGAAACACAGCCTCGAAGGGCGCGCGCTGATCATCGGCGTGGATCGGCTGGATTACTCCAAGGGCCTGCCGCAACGATTCGAGGGTTATGCGCGGCTGTTGGAGCGCCACCCCGAACTGCACCAGCAGGTGACCTTCCTGCAGATTGCGCCACCCTCGCGCGGCGCCGTGCTGGAGTATCGCGCGATCCGCCACGAACTCGAGCGCAGCGCCGGCCACATCAACGGGAAGTACGCCACGCCCGACTGGGCGCCGATCCGCTACATCAACAAGTCGTTCCCGCACCGATTGCTGGCCGGCTATTACCGCAGCGCCCGGGTCGGCCTGGTGACGCCGCTGCGCGACGGCATGAACCTGGTGGCCAAGGAATACGTGGCCTGCCAGGACCCGGCCGACCCCGGCGTGCTGGTGCTGTCCCGCTTCGCCGGCGCCGCGCTGGAACTGGAAGACGCCCTGCTGGTGAATCCCGCCGACACCGAGGAAGTCGCCGACGCGCTGGCACTCGCCCTGAAGATGCCGCTGGCCGAGCGTCGCCGCCGCTGGGAGGCGATGATGGACGTGCTGCGCACCAACGACATCACGCTGTGGCGCAGGAATTTTCTGGGCACGCTGCGCGCCTAGCGATCAGCCGCGGTCGAGCCAGACCAGGCTGGCGAAGCGCCCGCTGCGGGCGCCATCGCGACGGTACGAGTAGAACCGCGCATCGGCGAAGGTGTCGAACCCGCCGCCGTGGATGCGTGCCACGCCGGCCGCGGCCAGCCGCTGCCGGGCCAGGCCGGCCAAGTCGCACAGCCAGTGGCCGGGCCGCGTCGCCACGAAGCATCCGGCCGCGGCCGCATCGTGCGCCACAAAGGCGGCGCGCACCTCGGCTCCCACCTCGTACGAGGCGGCGCCGATGCACGGCCCCAGCCACGCCAGCAGTCGCGACGACGGCGTGATCATCTGGCCCAGCGTGGCCTCCAGCACGCCGCCGGCCAGGCCACGCCAGCCCGCGTGGGCGGCACCGATCTCGCCGCCGTCATCGGCACAGAACAGCACCGGCAGACAGTCGGCGGTGAGGATCGAAAGCACGGTGCCGGGGATGTGCGAAACCGCCGCGTCCGCCTGGGGTTCGGCCTTGCCGGGCAGTGGCCCCAGCTCGGCCACCTCGCAGCCGTGCACCTGCTGCAACCAGCGCGGCTCGGCCGGCAGGCGCAGCGACTGCAGCAAGGCGCTGCGATTGGCGGTCACCGCGTCGGCGGCGTCACCGCTGCGCAAGCCCAGATTGAATCGATCGAACGGCGGCGCCGAGACGCCGGGGCCAAGCCGGGTGGTGATCGCGGCCCGCACCTGGGGTGGCGCGGGCCAATCAGGGAAGATCCAGCTTTCAGTCATCAGGCCGGGTATCGGGAAACGGGGAGCCACGAAGCATCGCACACTCGTCGCCCGCGTTCCCGCGGCCGGTCAATAGTGCTCCGAACCGTGCTCGGCCAGATCCTCCCGCAAGGCCTCGATCAGCAGACGCTGGTCTGCGGGACGTTCGGCGCTGAAGGACATCTCCTCGCCCGTGGCCGGGTGGATGAAGGACAGCTTCTCGGCGTGCAGTGCCTGCCGCCGAAAGCCGCGCAAGGTGCCGATCAGTTCCGCGCTGGCTCCCCTGGGCAGCTTCAGCCCGCCGCCGTAAAGCGGATCGCCGATCAGCGGATGGCCGATGTGCGCCATGTGCACCCGGATCTGGTGGGTGCGACCGGTCTCCAGCTGGCATTGCAGCAGGCTGTGGGCGCGGAAGCGTTCGCGCAGCCGGTAATGGGTGATTGCCCGCTTGCCGTCTTCCTCGTCGCGCACCGCCTGGCGCAGCCGGTCACCCATGCTGCGGCCGATCGGTTCATCCACCGTGCCGCCGGCCACCATCGTGCCCAGCACCACCGCCTCGTACTGACGTTCCACCTCGTGCCGCGACAACAGGTCGACCAGCGCGGTGTACGTGGGCAGGGTCCTGGCCACCACCATCAGGCCGGAAGTGTCCTTGTCCAGCCGATGCACGATGCCCGCACGGGGCAGCTCGGCCAGCTTCGGATCGTGGTGCAGCAGGCCGTTGAGCAAGGTCCCCACCGGGTTGCCCGCGCCCGGATGGACGACCAGCCCGGCCGGCTTGTCCAGCACCAGCAGGTGTTCGTCCTCGTGCACGATCGCCAGCGCCATCGCCTCGGGGGCGCTCGACACCTCGTTCTCCAGCTCTACCTCCAGCCGCACCAGCTCGCCGCCGCGCAGCAGCTGCCGCGCGGCCACCTGCGCCCCGTCGAGGCTTACCGCGCCGGACTTGATCCAGCCGCTGAGCCGCGAGCGCGAATAATCGGGGAACATCTCGGCCAAAGCCTGGTCGAACCTGCGTCCCGCCGCGGTCAGCGGGACCTGTGCCTCGTGCCGGATCGTGGTCATGCGGGCATCCGCGGGGGACGGCCGGTTTCGGCTATCATGCCTGTTCGCTCAAACATCTGAATTCCTTCCTTATGCGCCCAACAATCGACTCGCCGAAGCTGCCGATGTCCAAAATGACTGTGATGAAATTGCTCGTGCTGCTGGTGGCCGCGATGTCGATGAGCGCGTGTTCGATGTTCAAATCGAAGCAGAACATCGACACGATGCCGCTGGAGGCGCTGTACGACAACGCGCACAACTCGCTGGAAAACGCAGATTACGCCGCAGCCACCAAGGCCTACCAACGCCTGATCGCCCGCTTCCCGTCCGGCGAGTACAACGAACAGGCCCAGCTGGACCTGGCCTATTCGCAGTACAAGGACAACCAGCCCGATGATGCCCTGTCGACGGTGAACCGCTTCATCAAGACCTATCCGGCCAACAAACACGTCGATTATGCCTATTACCTGCGCGGTCTGATCAATTTCGATCGCACCGGCACCGTGCTGGAGCGCTGGTTCCCCCGCTCGGACAAGGATTCGCGCCGCGACCAGGGCTACAACCTGCAGTCGTTCGACGACTTCTCCGAGCTGTCGCGGCGTTTCCCGGACAGCGCCTATACCGCCGACGCGCGCCAGCGGATGATCTACCTGCGCAACATCCTGGCCCAGTACGAGATCAACGTGGCCGAGTTCTATTTGCGCAACAAGGCGTATGTCGCCTCCGCCGACCGGGCCCAGTACGTGGTCGAGCATTACCAGCAGTCACCACAGACCGGCGATGCGCTGGCCATCCTCACCCGCAGCTACCTGGCGCTGGACCAGAAGGCGCTGGCCGAGCAGAGCCGCCAGGTGCTGGCCATGAACTACCCGAACCACCCCTACCTCACCGACGCCAAGTGGCCGCATCCGCCGTCCACGCTGCGCAAGATGGTGCCGTTCTCGGGCCATCACTGAGTCGATCGGTGAATGCAGTCAGAAAGCCGGCGAGCGATCGCCGGCTTTTTTTGTGCCCGCTCAATGCCAGCCGGAAGTGATCGGATAACGCCGCTCGCGACCAAACGCGCGGGTGGTCACGCGCGGTCCCGGCGCGGACTGGCGGCGCTTGAACTCGTTCAGCAGCACCAGCCGCACCACCCGGCGCACCGTCTCGGCCGCAAAGCCCTGCGCCACGATCTCCGCCTGCGACTGTTCGCGTTCGATGAAGCGCTCGAGGATCGCGTCCAGTTCGTCGTAGGCCGGCAGCGAATCCTGATCGGTCTGGTTGTCGCGCAACTCGGCAGAGGGCGGGCGTTCGATGACTGCAGACGGAATCATGTCGCCACGATCCGCGGCGTCCGCCTGCGCATTGCGCCAGCGCGAGAGGCGATACACCACGGTCTTGTAGACATCCTTCAGCGGCGCATAGGCACCGCACATGTCGCCGTACAAGGTCGCGTAGCCGACCGCCATCTCGCTCTTGTTGCCGGTGGCCAGCAGCAGCCGGCCGTGCTTGTTGCTCAGCGCCATCAGCATCACGCCACGGGTGCGCGACTGCAGGTTTTCCTCGGTGGTGTCCGCGGGTTTGCCGGCGAACACGGGAGTCAACGCGTCGACGAACGAGCGGTAGGTCGGTTCGATGTCGATCACGTGGTAGTCGACGCCGAGTTTCTCCGCCTGGGCGCGCGCACCGTCCAGCGACAATTGCGAGGTGTAGCGCGTGGGCATCATCACCGCGGTGACGCGCTCGGCGCCCAGCGCGTCCACCGCCAGCGCCAGGGTCAGCGCCGAGTCGATGCCGCCGGACAACCCCAGCAGCACGCCGGCAAAGCGGTTCTTGTCGATGTAGTCGCGGGTGCCGCGCACGAGGGCGGCGTACAGCGTGGCCTCCGGTAATTCGTCGACCGCGACCGGCCAGTCCTGCGCCGCGAGCGTGCGCGTGGCCGGATCGAATTCGGCCCACAGCAGCGCATCGACGAAGGCCGGCGCGCGCGCGGCAATCGAACCGTCGCCGTTGACCAGCATCGAACTGCCGTCGTAGACCACCTCGTCCTGGCCGCCCACCAGGTTCAGGTAGACGATCGCGCAGCCGGTTTCCCGCGCCCGTGCCTGCAGCACCGCCTCGCGCTCGACCTGTTTGCGTGCATCCCACGGCGAGGCGTTGATCACCACGATCAGCTCGGCACCCGCGGCGGCGGCCTGCGCGACCGGCTCGGCTTGCCACACGTCCTCGCAGATCAGCAGGCCGATGCGAATGCCGTCGATCACCGTGGTGAGCGAGGCATGACCCGGGCGGAAGTAACGCTTGTCGTCGAACACGCCGTAATTCGGCAACGCCTGCTTGTGCGCGGTGCACTCGACCCGGCCGTCACGCAACACGCTGGCCGCGTTGAACACCTCGCCCTCGCTGTGCGGATGGCCGACCAGGGCCGCGATGCCATGGGTGGCTGCAGCCAGCGCCGCCAGCTCGCTGTCGCAAGCGGCGAGGAAGCTCGGCCGCAGCAACAGATCCTCGGGCGGATAGCCGCTCAGGGTCAGCTCGGGAAACGCCACCAGCGCGGCGCCGCCAGCGCGTGCACTGGCGATGAGCTCGCCGACCTTGGCGGCATTCGCCGCCACCGCACCGACCGAAAAATCGTGTTGAGCCAGTGCCAGACGCAACTTTGCCATGACGGCGTGCATTCCTTGGGAGTTATCCGGGCAATGGTAATTCAAGAAGTGGAGCGTGCCCCCATCCGCCCTGTCGGGCACCTTCCCCCGCGTTGCGGGGGAAGGAAGCACGCGGCCATTTCCTTCCTCCGCTTGCGGGGGAAGGTGCCCGACAGGGCGGATGGGGGAAGCGCCCTACCCCAACGCCCCCAGAATCACCTCCAGCACCAGCTCCGTGCGATCAAGCACGTCATGATTCCAGCAGCGCACCACCGTGAATCCGTGCTGCCGCAACCAGTCATCACGCCCGACGTCGGCCACCGAATCCAGGTGCCCGGAGCCATCGACCTCGACCACCAGGTGTTTTTCCAGGCAAGCGAAATCGACGATATATGGACCGAGCGGGTGCTGGCGGCGGAACCGGCAGCCGCCCAGCTGTCGTTGCCGCAGCCGAGCCCAGAGATGGTGTTCGGCCGGTGTCATGGCGCGGCGCAGCTGGCGCGCAAAGGTGGTCTTGGCATGGTCGCGCATGCAGGCTCTCGTTCGGCGGTGTTCGAGGGCCCCCAGCTTGGCGAGTACGGTCGGGTTCGGGCAGAGGAGTCTTCCACGGGGAGTGTGGGGTTGTATCGGGAGCTTGTGAGAGCGCCCCCCATCCGCCCTGTCGGGCACCTTCCCCCGCTAGCGGAGGAAGGAAACAACAGCAGCGTCACGATCTCCCTTCCCTCGCTCGCGGGGGAAGGAAACAACAGCAGCACCACGATCTCCCTTCCCCCGCCAGCGGGGGAAGGTGCCCGAAGGGCGGATGGGGGCACGCACCAAAACAAAAGGCCGCGCAATGCGCGGCCTTTCATCAACATCACGCCACCAGGCTTACTTCATCAGCTTCGCGAGCGTCTTGCCCAGGTCGGCCGGTGACTTCACCGTGGTGACGCCGGCCTTCTCCAGCGCGGCGAACTTCGCCGCGGCGGTGCCCTTGCCGCCGGAGATGATCGCGCCGGCATGCCCCATGCGCTTGCCGGCCGGGGCCGAGGCGCCGGCGATGAACGAGACCACCGGCTTCTTCACGTACTCGCCGATGAACTCGGCGGCGTCTTCCTCGGCGCTGCCGCCGATCTCGCCGACCATGATGATGCCTTCGGTCTGCGGGTCGTCCTGGAACAGCTTCAGGCAGTCGATGAAGTTGAGGCCGTTGATCGGGTCGCCGCCGATGCCGATCACCGTGCTCTGGCCGAGGCCTTCGTTGGTGGTCTGGAACACCGCTTCATAGGTCAGCGTGCCGGAGCGCGAGACCACGCCGACCCTGCCCTTGCTGTGGATGTGGCCGGGCATGATGCCGATCTTGCACTCGCCGGGGGTGATGATGCCGGGGCAGTTCGGCCCGATCAGCACGATCTCCGGATGCTGCTGCAGCACGTTCTTGACGCGCAACATGTCCAGTACCGGGATGCCTTCGGTGATTGCCACGATGGTCTTGATGCCCGCGTCGATCGCTTCGAGGATCGAGTCGGCCGCGAACGGCGGCGGCACGAAGATCACCGACGCATCGGCGCCGGTTTCGAGCACGGCTTCATCGACCGAGTTGAAGACCGGCAGGCCGATGTGCTCGGAGCCGCCCTTGCCCGGGGTCACGCCGCCGACGACCTGGGTGCCGTAGTCGAGGCACTGCTGCGCGTGGAAGGTGCCCTGCTGGCCGGTGAAACCCTGCACCAGCACCTTGGTGTTCTTGTTGACGAGTACGCTCATGTTTCGATTGCTCCTCAGGCCTTGGCCGCAGCCACGGCTTTTTGCGCCGCGTCGTTGAGATCATCCGCCGGCGTGATCGCCAGGCCGGAGTTGGCCAGCAGTTCGCGACCCTGATCGACATTGGTGCCCTGCAGGCGCACCACCACGGGAATCTTCAGGCCCACTTCCTTGACCGCGGCGATGATGCCCTCGGCGATCATGTCGCAGCGGACGATGCCGCCGAAGATGTTGACCAGGATGCAGTTGACCTTGTCCGAGGAGGTGATCAGCTTGAACGCCTCGGTCACGCGTTCCTTGGTGGCGCCGCCGCCCACGTCGAGGAAGTTGGCCGGCTCGCCGCCCGCCAGCTTGATCACGTCCATGGTGGCCATCGCCAGGCCGGCGCCGTTGACCATGCAGCCGATGTTGCCGTCCATCGTCACGTAGTTGAGGTTGCTCTGCTGCGCGGCAGCTTCGGCGGCGTCTTCCTGGGTCAGGTCGCGCATCGCGGCCAGGTTCGGGTGACGGTATTCGGCGTTGTCGTCGGAGTTGACCTTGCCGTCCAGCGCGGCGAGGTTGCCGTCTTCCAGCACGGCCAGCGGGTTCAGCTCGACCAGGGCCAGGTCCTGCTCGTTGAACAGCTTGTACAGGCCCAGCATGATCTTGGTCAGCTGGTTGACCTGCTTCGCGGTGAGGTCCATCGCGAAGCCGAGCTGGCGGCACTGGTACGGCTGCAGGCCTTCGACGAAGTCGACCACGATGGTGTGGATGTCTTCGGGGGTCTCTTTCGCCACCTGCTCGATGTCCACGCCGCCGTGCTTGGAGGCGATGAACGAGACGGCCTTGGAATCACGATCGACCAGGATCGACAGGTACAGCTCGCGGGCGATGTCGGTGGCGTCGGTGACCAGCACCAGGTTCACCGGCAGCGCGCGGCCGGCCGACTGGTAGGTTTCCATGTTGGTGCCGAGCATGCCCTTGGCGGCGGCACGCACGTCGTCGAAGCTGCGGCAGAACTTGACGCCGCCGGACTTGCCGCGGCCGCCGGCGTGGATCTGCGCCTTGACCATCCACTGGGAACCGCCGAGCGCCTTGGCGGCATCGACGGCGGCGTCGGGGGAGTTGGCGACCTTGCCCGGCGGAACGGCGATGCCGTACTGCGCGAACAGTTCTTTGGCCTGGTATTCGTGGAAATTCATTCGATACCTCGAGCGAACGGAAAAACGATGGCGGCCGCACGCGTGTCGCGATGCGTGGGTCAGGAAGGTCGGACGGCGGAGGAGCGCGCTGCCGAAGGCAGTGCGCCTGCCGGATGGAACCGGGCATACCGCGCCATGCGGCCGCCCATTTTCGCGGAAGCCGGCCCCGATGGAAAGGGCCGCCTGCCCGAAACGGCCGCGCGGCGCTCTCCCATGCGCTTTCGCGGTGGCTCACAGCGCCGATCAGCCCGTCTATACTCGCCCGGAATCGCCAGGGAATAGCCCAAGTGCCCAACAGCGCCCCGTTCGTCGCCACCCCTGCCGCCACTGCGACGATTCGCCACGAGCTGTCGTTCCTCAACGCGTTCCGGGTGGTGCAGGCGCTGGTCTACGCGGGCCTGGCCTTCAGCCCGCCCGGGCTGGGCTGGCCGCAGCTGAACGCCCCCGACCTCGCCCATGGCATGGTCACGCTGTATCTGGTGTTCGCCCTGGTCATGCTGCTGTTGAACCGGCGCAGCATGCCCCACGCGCTGGTCGTGGTGGGTGCGACGCTGGTGGTGGACATCGCCGTGGCGGTGATGGCGATCGCCGCCATGCACGATGCCCGCATCGGCATCGCGATGATGCTGGCGGTGAACCTCAGTGCCGGCGCCCTGATCCTGCCGCTGCGGCTGTCCAGCTTCTTCGCCGCGCTGGCTACGCTGGGCATTCTGGGTCACACCCTTTTCGGCGATTCGGCGAACAATCCCGGCGACCGGGACCTGCTGGAGGCAGGACTGTTCGGCCTGGCCTATTTCGCCACCACCAGCCTGTGCAACGTGCTGGGCCGCCAGCTGCGCGCCACCGAGGCGCTGGCCGAGCAGCGCAGCACCGACCTGGCCAACCTGGCCCAGGTCAACGAGCTGATCATTCGCCGCATGAAGACCGGCGTGCTGCTGGTCGACGATGCCAACCGCATCCACCAGATCAACGAGTCCGCCTGGATGCTGATGGGCAACCCCGGTGCCGACCAGCGCGACCTGGGCCAGCTGGCACCGGAGCTGTCACGCCGCCTGTATCACTGGATGACCTCGGGCAAGCTGGACGAAACCGCCACCCAGCTCGCCGACGGCGTGCCCGAGGTGGTGCCGCGCTTCACCAGGCTGGCGCCGAACGACGACTCGCACGTGCTGATCTTCCTCGACGACACCTCGCTGCTGTCGCGCCGCGCCGAGGAGCTCACGCTGACTTCGCTGGGCCGGCTGTCCGCCTCGATCGCGCACGAGATCCGCAACCCGCTGGCGGCGATCCGCTACTCGGCGCAGCTGCTGGCCGAATCGGACAGCATGGACGCCACCGACCAGCGCATGGTCGAGATCATCAACAATCACTGCATCCGGCTCAACGAGATCATCGAGAACATCCTGCAGCTGTCGCGCCGCGAACGCTCGCGGCCGGAAACGCTGGACCTGGGCCACTGGGCCCAGGCCTTCGTCGAGGAGTACGTGCAGGGCAACGACCTGGGCGCCGATTCGCTGCGTGCGATCGCCAGCAGCGGCACGCCGGTGGCCGCGGTGGCCGACCCGCAGCAGTTGCAGCAGGTGGTGTGGAACCTGGTGCAGAACGCGCTGCGCTACGGCCGCCTGCCCGGCGAGCCGGCGCGGGTGATGGTGGTGACCCGCCAGGGCGAACACGGCGTGCCGATCCTGGAAGTGATCGACCGCGGCCCCGGCATCGCGCCCAAGGTGGCCGCGCAGATCTTCGAGCCGTTCTACACCACCCACGAATACGGCACCGGGCTGGGCCTGTATCTCGCGCGACAGATGAGTGATGCGAACCAGGCTGCACTGGAGTACGTGCGGGTGGCCGGCGGCGGCAGCTGTTTCCGGCTGGTGCTGACGCCGCCGGCACGCAGTCCGGCGGAAACCAGCGAGGCGGCGCAGACCGCCACGCGTTGACCTTTTGGCCCGCCCTAGTACCCTTCAACAGCCTGCTTCGGGAAACATGGACCTCCTATGACCGCACAGACCGTACTGGTCATCGACGATGAACGCGACATTCGCGAGCTGCTGACGATCACGCTGGGCCGCATGGACCTGCAGGTCGATGCAGTGGGTACGGTCGGTGATGCACGCCGCGCCCTGGCCGAGCGCACGTACGATCTCTGCTTCACCGACATGCGCCTGCCCGACGGCAACGGACAGGAAGTGATCGAGCTGATCGCCAGCGAACATCCGGACATGCCGGTGGCGATGATCACCGCCTACGGCAACGTCGACGCCGCGGTCAACGCACTGAAGGCTGGCGCCTTCGACTTCGTCTCCAAGCCGGTCGACATCCAGATGCTGCGCGGACTGGTCCGCACCGCCCTGCGCCTGGCCGAGGAAAAACGCAACGGCGGCGCGACTGCCACTCCCGGCGATGGCGGCAACCGGCTGATCGGCGATTCGGCGGCGATGCAGCAGGTGCGCGCCACCATCGGCAAGCTGGCACGCAACCAGGCGCCGGTGTACATCGCCGGCGAATCCGGCGTGGGCAAGGAACTGGTCGCCCGGCTGATCCACGAGCAGGGTCCCCGCGCCAGTGGACCGTTCGTGCCGGTCAACTGCGGCGCGATTCCGTCCGAGCTGATGGAAAGCGAATTCTTCGGCCATCGCAAGGGCAGCTTCACCGGCGCCGGTGCCGACAAGGAAGGCCTGTTCCAGGCCGCCCAGGGCGGCACGCTGTTCCTCGACGAAGTGGCCGAGCTGCCGCTGCACATGCAGGTGAAACTGCTGCGCGCGATCCAGGAAAAGGCGGTGCGCCCGATCGGCGGCCGCGACGAGATTCCGGTCGACGTGCGCATCCTCTCGGCCACCCACAAGAACCTGGGCCAGCTGGTCGAGCAGGGCCAGTTCCGCCAGGACCTGTTCTACCGCATCAACGTGATCGAACTGCGCGTGCCGCCGCTGCGCGAGCGCCGTGGCGACGTGCCGCAACTGTCGGCCTTCATTCTCAAGGCGCTGGCCGGCAAGAGCGGCGAACCGGTGGGCCAGCTCGCGCCGGCCGCACGCGATGCACTGGCGGCCTATGACTTCCCCGGCAACGTGCGCGAGCTGGAGAACGTGCTCGAACGCGCGATGGCGATGTGCGACGGCAACACCATCGAGGCGGTCGACCTGATGCTGCCCCAGCGCAGCGCCCGCGTCGGCACCGAGCAACTGGCCGGCGCCACGGCGACGGTGCCCGCCCCGGCTGCTGCCGCCGCGGGTGCGGACGGCGGCCTGGACGACTACATCAGCAATCTCGAGCGCACCGCGATCGTCAAGGCGCTGGAAGAATCCCGTTACAACAAGACCGCGGCCGCCCGCAAACTCGGCATCACCTTCCGCGCCCTGCGCTACAAGCTGAAGAAGCTGGGCATCGACTGAAGGCTTGAGCCCGCGCGAGGGCTCGCGCGCTGCGTGACGCGCTGGTTCACTCCGCAAACGCTTCCGCAACCGTCGCTCGCGGGCACGGAAAGCGCGATCGGCCGCGCGTTCAACCGTTGCCGGAAAACACCGCATTCAGCGCCTTGCGCAAGCTGCGCAACAATACCTGGGTGGTCACCGGTTTCTCGACCATGTGCAGGTGTTGCAGCGGCGGCAATTCCTGCAGGTCCGGCACCGCGCCCGGACGGGTCAGCAGGATCACCGCGCCGGCATAGCCCTGCTCGATCAGCGCCGACAGCGTGCGCACGCCGGTGAACAGGTTCATGTCCGCGTCCAGCACCACCAGGTCGGGCAGGCCGCCGGCCTCGATCCACTGCAGTGCCGCCGTACCGCTCTGGCTGGCGTGCGCCTGGTAGCCATAGGCGTCCAGCGTGTCGGCCAGCAGGGACAACTGACCGGCCTCCTCCACCACCACCAGCACCCGCTCGGCCGCACCTTCCAGATCGTCGTCGCCGTCAGCCCCGAGCGCGTCGGAGCCCATTTCCTCCAGCGGGATGTACAGGTCGAAGCGGGTGCCGCGACCCGGCTCGCTCTCCACCCGCATCACGCCGCCGTGGCTGCCCACGATGCGCTTGCATGACAGCAGCCCCAGGCCGGTGCCGGTTTCCTTGGTGGTGAAGAACGGCTCGAACATGTGTTCCAGCACCGCCGGCTCCATGCCGGGGCCGTCGTCCTTCACGCTGATGCACAGGTAGCGTCCATTGCGCGGCTGCTCCTCCGGCAGGAAGAAGTCATCGTCCAGCGTGGTCTGCGACGTCTCGATGTGCAGCTTGCCGCCATCGGGCATCGCCTGGATCGCATTCAGGCAAAGGTTGAGCAGGCATTGCTGCAGCTCGGTGTGATTACCCTCGAACGACAGTTCCGGGTCGTCGATGACCAGCTCCATCGCCACGCTGCGTGGCACGCTGCCCTGCATCAGCAGGTCGAACGCGCTGAACAGGGGGCCAAGTTTCACCTGCTCCGCGCGACGGGCGCCGCGGGCGAACGACAGCATCGAGTGCACCATGTCCAGCCCGCGCCGCCCGCAATCGCGCACCAGCTTGCCCAGTCGTGCCAGGCGCGGGTCGTCCTGGTAGTCCTGCAGGCTGTCGCCGGCCAGCAGCAAGGGTTGCAACAGGTTGCGCAGGTCGTGGCTGAGGCCGCCGGCGAGCATCGCCAGGCTCTCGAAGCGCTGCGCCCGGATCAGCTCCGACTCGGCGCGGCGATTGGCCCGGTGCGCCTCGGCCTCGTCCAGCGCCCGCCGCACCGCACTCGCCAGTCGCGCCGGATTCTGCTTCAGGATGTAATCCGTCGCGCCGTTGCGCAAAGCGCCGATCGCCGCTTCCTCACCCAGCGTGGCCGAGACGAAGATGAAGGGAATGTGCTCGTCGCGTCCCCGCAACAGCTCCAGCGCACGCATGCCGGAAAACCCGGGCATGCTCAGATCGGACAGCACGATGTCCGGGTGGAATTCTTCCAGCGCCGCAAGATAGCGCTTCTCGTCGTCGACCAGGCGCACCTCGTAGGCGATCGCGTCCGCATCAAGCTCGGCCAGCACCAGCTCGGCATCGAGTTCGCTGTCCTCGACCTGCAGGATGCGCACGGTCGGCATGTTTCGCAGCTGCCGGTTTGGCATGGTGTTCCTCGTTCCTTGTCCTTGGTGCTGTCCGTTCAGTCGTTTTCCGGCGCCTGGTTGAGCAAGGCCCAGAACTGGCCAAGCGTGCGCACCGCATCGAAAAACTGGTCGACGTCGACCGGCTTGATCACGTAGGCGTTCGCGCCGAGGTCCCAGCTGCGGGCCAGGTCGCTTTCCTCGCGCGACGAGGACAGGATCACCACGGGGATGCGCCGCATCCGCTCATCGGCGCGCATCGCGGTCAGCACGTCCAGTCCGTTCATCCGGGGCATCTTGATGTCCAGCAGCACCACCGCCGGGTTGCCGGGTTCACGCCCGGCCCACGCGCCCCGCTGGAACAGGTAGTCCATGCATTCGACGCCGTCCTCGACGTGCACCACCGGGTTGGCCAGGTGCGCCTCGCCCAGCGCATCCATCGCCATCTCGGCGTCCGCCATGCTGTCTTCGACCAGAAGAATGGTACGCAGGTCTTTCTTGTTCATGCTTCGCTCTCGATGCTTGCGCCAGCCGCGTCGGTGGCCGGCAGGGAAAAATGAAAATGGGCGCCCTGGCCCGGTTCGGCCTCGGCCCAGACCCGGCCACCGTGACGGGCCACGATGCGCCGCACGTTGGCCAGCCCGATGCCGTTGCCGGGAAACTCCGAGGCGCGATGCAGGCGCTGGAACACGCCAAACAGCTTGTCCGCGTATTGCATGTCGAAGCCTGCGCCGTTGTCGCTCACGGTAAATTCGTAATTGCCGTGGCGCCCCTGCCGCACGCTCACCTCGATCTTCGCCAGCTCGCATTGTCCGGTGTATTTCACCGCGTTGCCGAGCAGGTTCTGCCATACGGTGCGCAACATGTTCTCGTCGCCGATCACCATCGGCAGCGGCGCGATCGTCCACGCGATGCGGCGCCCCTCGGCGCCCGTCTCGGCCAGCGCGCGGGCCTCGTCGACCAGAGACTGCATGTCCACTCCCTGCAGCCGCAAGGCGCCCCGGCCGAGTCGCGAGAACACCAGCAGGTCGTCGATCAGCAGCGCCATGCGCTGCGCCGAGTCGCCGATGACGGCCAGATAATGCGCCGACTTGTCGTCGATGCGTTCGCCCAGTTGCTGCTCCAGCTTGCGCGCAAAGCCGGCGATATGACGCAGCGGCGCGCGCAGGTCGTGGGAAACCGAATAGCTGAACGCCTCCAGCTCGCGGTTGACGTCGGAAATCTGGCTCACCTTGCCCTCGAGCTGGCGGTTGAGCTCGTTCACCTGGTGTTCGGCCAGCGCACGAGTGGTGACATCGCTGACCGTCAGCAGCAGCGCCGGCACGTCGCTGTCCTGCTGCTGCAGGCGCCGCGCGTTGATCACCACGTTCCGCTCCATGCCGCCGGCGGTGCGTTGGACCATGTCGTAGTCCCACAGTTCGCGGTCACGCAACAGCACGTCGTTCAGGCGCTGCAGCAGCACGCCGTCGTTCCATGCACCGTCGCCGATCTCGGCCAGCGGCACGGCTCTTCCTGCCGGGTCCATTCCATACAGCTCGCCGAACGCATTGTTGACCAGCAGCGACTTGAGGTTGTCGTCGAACAGCGCGATCGGTTCGCGCACGGCCTGGAAGATCATCCGCGAGCGTTGCACGGCGCGCCCTTCGCGACTCTCCGCCAGCCGGCGCTGGCCGATCTGCCGCTCCGACATCATCACGATCACGGCGAGCAGAAACAGCTGCGCCAGCGCGGTCAACGCAAGCACCACGCCACCGTCCGTGGCCTTCTCCCGCGCGGCGGCCTCGCGGCTGGCAAGCAGGCCGTCTTCCGTATGCACGATTTCGTCGATTTCCGCGCTGATGCCGAACAGATCGCCCGCATTGCGCAACGACTGTCGCGCGCCGTCGGTATCGCCGCGGGCAATTCTCGTCCGGGCCTCCTTCATCAGGACGATGCGACCGGTCAATGCATTGTCCAGCGCGCCGATGCGGGTCTGTTGATCCGGGTTGTCCCGGGTCAGCGCCCGCAACTGGCGGATCAACGCGGGAATCTGCTGATCAGCGGCCAGCGCACGCTGTTGCGTCTGCTGGTCGGCATCACCGGCCAGCAGGCGGTAGCTGGCGCTCTCGCCATCGCGTGCCAGATAGGCCAGCTGATAGGTCACCGCCTTGATCTCGCTGGAATGGGCGACCCATGCAGCCGCCCGCTGCGTCTCCTGGATGCTGGTCCGGGTCACCACATAGGGCAGTGCCACGATGACCATCACGGCCAACAGCAGGCCGGCCGTGCGCCAGCGCGGAAGTACATTTTTTTTCATCCGGCCAGCCACCTCGATCGAGCCACCACCGCTGGGCATTCTGGCCATTCTTGCATGTTTGCACGCTGACCAGAGCACCGTCGCGGCGCCCTGACGTGCTTCACATTGTCACGACAATCAGTGTGTTGCCGACCACGACGAGGCGGGCTGCGCCTGCATGGTGAAGTGCAATTCGCCACCGGCCACGATCTGGACGTGACGCAACATCGGCCGATCCAGCGGCTTGCCGTTCAGCGTCACCGAGCCCACGTACGGATGCGCGTCATCCAGCGGCGCGGCGGTGATCGTGAACGTGCGGCCGCCGTCCAGGTGAATCGCCGCGCGCGCCACGAACGGCCGGCCGAGCGCGTACTCGTCGCTGCCCGGCGCCACCGGATAGAAGCCCAGCGCGGTGAACACGTACCAGGCCGACATCTGGCCCAGGTCATCGTTGCCGGAGAGTCCGTCCGGCCGTGCCGCGTACTGGCTGTCCATGATCTGCTTCAGCCGCTGCTGGGTTTTCCAGGGCGCGCCGGCATAGTCGTACAGATAGGCGATGTGATGGCTGGGTTCGTTGCCGTGGGCATACCAGCCGATCAGGCCGGTGATGTCCTCGACGTGCTTGAAGTGGGCCGGGTCGACCTTCGCGTCGAACAGCGCATCGAGCTTGTCCACGAACTTCGCCTCGCCGCCCATCGCGGCGACCAGGCCCGGCACGTCCTGTGGCACGTACCACGAATACTGCCAGGCATTGCCTTCGGTGAAGTCGCTGCCATAGCCCGCCGCCGTGGGATCGAACGGCTCGCGGAACGTGCCGTCGGCGAGCCGGGCACGCATGAAGCCGGTCTTCGGGTCCCACGCGTTCTTCCAGTTGCCGGCGCGCTTCGCGAAGGTGGCCGCGATATCGGTCTTGCCCATCGCCTTCGCCATCTGCGCCAGCGACCAGTCGTCGTAGGCGTATTCCAGGGTCTTCGAGGCGCCTTCGGGTTCCTTGTCGATCGGCACGTAGCCGAGCTTCATGTAGTCGGCGAGATCCCCGTACGGCGCGTAGGTGGCGCTGGCCACCATCGCCTGCAGCGCCTTGTCCGCGTCGAAGCCCCGCACGCCCTTGATGTACGCGTCGGCGATCACCGGCACCGCGTGGTAGCCGATCATGCACCAGGTCTCCAGGCCCTGGTACGCCCACACCGGCAGGATGCCGAACGGGCTGGCCTCGCGCGCGGCGATCAGCGAGCGGATGAAGTCGGTGCTGCGCTGGGGATTGAGCAGGACCATCAGCGGCTGCTGCGCCCGATAGACATCCCACAGCGACCAGGTCGAGTAGAACTCGTAGCCGTCCGCCTTGTGCACGGCGTGGTCGGGGCCGCGATAGTCGCCGTTGACGTCCATGCTCAACGTGGGCGACAGCATCGCGTGATACAGCGCGGTGTAGAACTGCGTGCGGGCGGTCTTCGGCGCGTCGATGTCGACCACTGCCAGTGCCTTGTTCCACGCGGCCGTGGCCTCGGCGCGGCGGGCGTCGAAGTCCCAGCCCGCGCCATCGTGGTCGAGGTTGCCGATCGCGTTCGCCTCGCTCACCGTGGAGATCGCCACCTTCACTTCCAGCGGCTGCTTCAGCTTGCCGAAGTCGAACACGCCGACCAGGGCGCGGCCGTTCTGCGCGTCGTGATCCGCGGCGTGGTTGCCCGGACCGGCGAAGCCCTTGTAGGTCACGTCGGTCTCGCGGTTCAACAACTCGCGCGAGGTCATCGGCTGCGAGAAGCGCATGGCGAAACACAGCTCGCGTCCCGGCGCCCAGCCGCGGGTGGTGCGGCAGCCGGTGACGGTACCGTCGTCATGCACGCGCAGGCTGGACCACAGCACCTTGCCGGCGTAGTCGTAGATGCTCGGGCGCAGGTCCAGCAGCAGGTGCGCCGGCTTGCCGGTCGGGAAGGTGTAGCGATGCCAGCCGATCCGGCGCCCCGCGGTGAGTTCGGCGCGCACGCCGTAATCGCTCAGGGTCACCGCGTAGTAGCCGGCCTGCACCACTTCGCTGTCGTGCGAGAAGCGCGAGCGGTAGCCGCTGCCGGGTTTGGCCGGATCGCCCGGCTCCAGCCGCACCTCGCCGGCGATCGGCATCACCAGCACGTCGCCCAGGTCCGAATGGCCGGAACCGGAAAAGTGCGTGTGCGAAAAACCCATGATGCTGCTGTCGCCGTACTGGTAGCCGGCGGCCCATTTGTACGCATGCTTGAAATCCGGCATCGCGGTGTCCGGCGACAGCTGGATCATCCCGAACGGCACCGTGGCGCCGGGAAAAGTGTGGCCGTCGCCGCCCGTGCCGATGCGTGGATCGACCGCCGCCGCATGGCCTTGCACGGCATGCGCGCTGGCGGGTGCGAGGGCGGCGATGCCGAACGCGGCACCGAGCAGAGAGGGAAGCACAGCGCGCAAGCGGACGGTCATCTGATCTACCTTTGGAACGATTCAAGTCCGCACGCTATCATCCGGCAAGGGACATGGCATGCTGCGCTGCGACGTGCCGAACTGCTGCGATAAGCTAAATTTGGATCGTTCTAATGAGGCAAACTGCATGTCGAGTCATAGCCCGATCGGGCGCAAGGTCACCCTGAACGACATCGCCGCCGGCTGCGACGTATCGCGCGCCACGGTCTCGCTGGTGCTGCGCGGCAGCCCGCTGGTGAACAAGCACACCCGCGCCCGGGTCGAGGAAGAACTGCGCCGGCAGGGCTACGTCTACAACCGCGCCGCCGCCAACCTGCGCCGCCGCACCTCGACCAGCATCGCGCTGGTGCTGAACGACCTGGCCAACCCGTTCTTCGCCGAATTCGCCGCCGGCGTGGACGAGGCGCTGGCCGCCGCCGGCTTCGTCACCCTGCTCGGCTGCACCGGCGAATCGATCGCGCGCGAGCAGGCCGTGCTCGGTTCGCTGCTGGAACACGGCCCGGCCGGCATCATCCTGTCGCCGGCCGAGCACAGCAAGGCGCCGGACGTGCTGGCCGTGGTCGGAAAGCGTGCACCGATGCTGCTGTTCAACCGCGAACTGGGCGGCACCTTGCCCGAGTTCGCGCACTGGGACCAGCTGATGCTGGACAACCAGCACGGCGCCCGCCTCGCCACCGAACACCTGATTGCCCGCGGCCACCGGCGCATCGCGTTCTTCGGCGGCCACCACGACTCCAGTTCGTGCCGGCAGCGCCATGCCGGTTACGCCGAGGCGATGCACACCGCCGGACTGCGCACCGAACCGTACTGGCGCGTCGAATGCGCGCCGACCCGGCTCGATGCCGCCCACCGGACCGAAGCCCTGTTCGCCGGCACGCTCGCACCCACCGCGGCGGTCTGCTACAACGACGCGGTCGCGCTGGGCCTGATGCTCGGCCTCAACCAGCGCGGGCTGCGCCCGGGCCATGATTTCGCGCTGACCGGTTTCGACGACATCGCCGAGGCGGCACTCGGCATGCCGCCGTTGACCACCTTGTCGGCTGCACCGCACGAACGCGGCAAGCAGGCCGCACAATTGGTGCTGCAACGACTGCAGCAACCGCAGGCCGCCAGCCGCCGCACCGTCGCACCGGTGCGGCTGATGGTGCGCGAAAGCAGCTGCCCACCACCCGCCGCCTGACCCATCCGCTCATTCGCACAGGGGAATTCCATGGCCTTCGCTCAAGCTCCGTCACCGACACCCGGCACACCGGCACACGGCGAGCGCTACACCGACTATCCGATGGCGCTGGGCGTGCTCACCACCATCTTCTTCATGTGGGGCTTCCTCACTTGCCTCAACGACATCCTGATCCCGCATCTGAAGTCGGTGTTCCAGCTCGGCTACTTCCAGGCGATGCTGGTGCAGTTCACCTTCTTCGGCGCGTACTTCCTGATGGCGTTGCCGGCCGGATGGATGGTCGCCGCGCTGGGCTACAAGAAGGGCATCGTGGCGGGGCTGGCGATTGCCGGCGTGGGCGCGCTGGGCTTCTGGCCCGCCGCCACGCTGCAGCTGTATCCCGCCTTCCTCGCCGCGCTGTTCGTGCTGGCCACCGGCATCACCGTGCTGCAGGTGGCGGCCAATCCCTACGTGGCGCTGCTGGGGCCGGAGCGCACCAGTTCCAGCCGGCTGACCCTGGCCCAGGCGCTGAACTCGTTCGGCACCTTCCTGGCGCCGCTGTTCGGCGGCATGCTGATTCTTTCCAGCGTGGTGAAGAGTCCGGCCGAACTGGCCGCGTTGCCGCCGGCGGAACACCTGGCCTACCAGGCACAACAGGCACAGGCCGTGCAGGGTCCGTACATCGGCCTGGCGGTGGTGCTGTTTCTGCTGGCCGTCTTCGTCTGGCTGTTCCGCCTGCCCGCGCTGAGCGAGGCCACCGACAAGGGCGACCACGACCGCCACAGCTTCGCCGAGGTGTTGCGCCATCCCCACGTGCTGTTCGGCGTGCTGGGCATCTTCTTCTACGTGGGCGCCGAGGTTTCGATCGGCAGCTTCATGGTGAACTACCTGTCGCTGCCCGAGATCGGCCACGTCAGCGAGCAGCAGGCCGCGAAGTACGTGTCGTACTACTGGCTGGGCGCGATGATCGGCCGTTTCATCGGCTCGGCGCTGATGGCGAAGTTCTCGCCGCGCAAGCTGCTGGCCGGCTTCGCCGCGATCAATGCGCTGCTGGTGCTGACCACCATGCTCACCAAGGGCGACGTGGCGATGGTCAGCATCATCGCGATCGGCCTGTTCAACTCGATCATGTTCCCGACCATCTTCGCGCTCGGCATCGAGCGGCTGGGGTCGATGACCAGCAAGGCCTCCAGCCTGCTGATCATGGCCATCGTCGGCGGCGCGATCATCCCGCCGCTGCAGGGCCTGTTTGCCGACCACATCGGCCTGCAGCACGCGTTCTTCCTGCCGCTGCTGTGCTACCTGTACATCGTGTTCTACGGCCTGAGCGGCTCGCGCATCCGCGGCCTGCCCGCCGACGCCTCGCAAAGGGGGTCGTGAGTGGCCGTCCATCCCATCCTGTGTTTCGGCGAGGCACTGATCGACCTGCACGCCGACGGCTTCGACGGCCACGGCTTCGCCGCCCGCTTCGTGCCCTTCGCGGGCGGTGCGCCGGCCAACGTCGCGGTCGCCGCGGCGCGTCTCGGCGGCGCCGCCCGTTTCGCCGGCATGCTGGGGCGCGACCGCTTCGGTGATTTCCTGCTGGACAGCCTGCAGCAGGCCAGTGTCGGCACCGACGACATCGTGCGCACCGATGCGGCGAACAGCGCGCTAGCCTTCGTCACCCTTGACGCCCGCGGTGAACGCAGCTTCAGCTTCTACCGCGACAACTCGGCCGACCTGCTGTTCCGGCCGGCGCATTTCCGCGCCGACACGTTCCGCGACGTCGCCGTGTTCCACGTCTGCTCCAACAGCATGACCGACCCCGCGCTGGCCGGAACCACCCGCGAAGGCATGCAGCGCGCACACGGCGTCGGCGCCCTGGTCAGCTTCGACCTCAACCTGCGTCCGGCGCTGTGGCCGCGCGACATCGATCCCCGCCCGCTGCTGTGGCCCGCGCTGCACCTGGCCGACGTGGTGAAGCTGTCGGCCGAGGAATTCGCCTGGCTGGCGGTCGACGGCGAACAGGCCGCGCTGGACCGCCTGTGGCTGGGCCGCACCCGGCTGGTGGTGGTGACCGACGGCGGGCAGCCGCTGCGCTGGTTCCACCCGGACGCCGAGGGCGAGCTGCCGTGCTACCCGGTCGAGGTGGTCGACAGCACCGCCGCCGGCGATGCCTTCGTCGGCGGCCTGCTGTGCTGCCTGGCCGAACTCGAAGCGGGCGCCGAACGACTCGATCACCTGGTGACCGAACTGCCGCGCCTGCACGCGATGTTGCGCTTCGCCGCCGCCTGCGGCGCGCTGACCGTCACCCGCCAGGGTTCGTTCGCCGCGATGCCGCGCGGCGACGAGGTGCTGGCCTTCATGGAACAGCAGGCATGAACAGCAGTCCCGATTTTCCTACCGCCGATTTCCGTTCCGCCGAGTTCCTGCGCGGGCACATCGCGCAGACGATGGCGTTCTACCACCCCCGCGCGATCGACCCGCAGGGCGGCTTCTTCCACTACTTCCGCGACGACGGCACGATCTACGACCGCAGCCACCGGCACCTGGTCAGCAGCACCCGCTTCGTCTTCAACTACGCGATGGCGGCGATCGAGTTCGGCGACGACGCGACGCTTCGAGGCGAGTACCTCGACGCCGCCCGCCACGGCCTGCGCTACCTGCGCGAGGTGCATCGCGATCCGGCCAGCGGCGGCTACGCCTGGACCATCCGCGACGGCCAGCCGGAAGACCGCACCAACCATGCCTACGGCGTCGCCTTCGTGCTGCTGGCCTGCGCCAGCGCGGTGAAAGCCGGCATCGCCGAAGCCGCCGCCTGGATGGACGAGACCTGGAACCTGCTCGAACAGCGCTACTGGGATGCCGACGCCGGGCTGTACCGCGACGAGGCCGATGCCGACTGGCACTTCAGCGACTACCGCGGCCAGAACGCGAACATGCACATGTGCGAGGCGATGCTGGCCGCCTACCAGGCCAGCCGCGATCCTCGCTATCTCGACCGCGCGTACACCCTCGCTGATCACATGACCCGTCGCCAGGCGGCGCTGGCCGGTGGCCTGGTGTGGGAACACTACGACCGCGACTGGGCCATCGACTGGGACTACCACCGCGACGACCCGAAGCACCTGTTTCGCCCGTGGGGCTTCCAGCCCGGCCACCAGACCGAATGGGCCAAGCTTCTGCTGATCATGGAACCGCTGCTGCGCGAACGCGGTGCCGCGCCGGACTGGATGCTGCCCACCGCGCAGCAACTGTTCGACACCGCGCTGGCCCGCGCCTGGGACAACGAATACGGCGGCATCTGCTACGGCTTCGCGCCGGACGGCAGCGTCTGCGACGACGACAAGTATTTCTGGGTGCAGGCCGAATCGCTGGCCGCCGCCGCCCTGCTGCACGAGCGCAGCGGACTGGCTGTCCATGACGACTGGTACGTGAAGCTGTGGGCGTACGCGTGGCAGCATTTCGTCGATCACCGCCACGGCGCCTGGTACCGCATCCTCACCCGCGACAACCGCAAGTACGACGACGAAAAGAGTCCCGCCGGCAAGACCGACTACCACACGATGGGCGCCTGCCACGAACTGCTGGCGCTGATCCGTCGCGGTGGCCAGCCGTAAAGCGTCTTCCCTTCCCCAAAGGCTTCGCATGAACAACCTCACGCTCACTCTTGCCGCCACCTTCGCCGCGCTTTCGCTGGCGCCCGCCTTCGCCGCCGACACCGTGCCTGCGCGCTTCGATCCCGCGCAGACGTTCGCGCCGTACAGCTACCCGCAACCGGCCAACGCCTACCGCTCCGCCAGCGGCAAGCCCGGCCCGATGTACTGGCAGAATCGGGCCGACTACCGGATCAAGGCCACGCTCGATCCCGCCACCCGGCTGCTGAGCGGCAGCGAGGTGATCAGCTACACCAACCACAGCCCCGACGCGCTCGACGTGCTGTGGCTGCAGCTGGACCAGAACCGCTATCGCAAGGACGCCCGTGGCGCGTTCACCAGCAAGTTCCCCACCGAGTTCACCGACGGCTACAGGATCAGCTCGGTCGAAGTCGAAGACGCGCAGGGCCACACGCAGCCGGTGAAGTGGATCGTCTCCGACACCCGCATGCAGGTGCAGCTGCCGACCGCGCTGAAAGCGAAGGACGGCCAGCTGAAACTGCACATCGCCTGGAGCTTCACCGTGCCCGGCGAGTTCGGCGGGCGGATGGACGTCAACCCGAGCAAGAACGGCGAGATCTTCGAGATCGCCCAGTGGTATCCGCGCATGGCCGTCTACGACGACCTGCGCGGGTGGGACACGGCGCCCTACCTCAACAGCGAGTTCTATCTGGAGTACGGCGATTTCGACTACGCGATCACCGTGCCGTGGGACATGATCGTGGCCGGCTCCGGCGAACTGCTGAACCCGCAGGACGTGCTGACCAGGACCGAGCAACAACGGCTGGAACAGGCGCGCCGCAGCGACAAGACCGTGATGATCCGCAGCGCGGACGAAGTCACCCAGCCGTCCAGCCGTCCAAAGCAGAGCGGCACGCTGACCTGGCACTTCGCCATGTACGACACCCGCGACGTGGCGTTCGGTGCCTCCAAGGCCTTCGTGTGGGATGCGGCGCGAATCAACCTGCCTGCAGGCAAGAGCGCGCTGGCGATGTCGGTCTATCCGGCCGAAAGCGGCGGCGACGCGGCCTGGGGACGCGCCACCGAATACCTCAAGGCCTCCACCGAATACTTCTCGAAACAGTGGTATCCGTACCCCTGGCCGGTGGCGATCAACGAAGCCGGCACCGCCGGCGGGATGGAGTATCCCGGCATCACCTTCGACCACAAGCTGGCCAAGGGCCGCAGCCTGCACATGGTGATCGCGCACGAGATCGGGCACATCTGGTTCCCGATGATCGTGGGCAGCAACGAGCGCCGCGATGCGTGGATGGACGAAGGCTTCAACACCTTCATCGACGTCTACGAGGCCGACGCGTTCAACCATGGCGAATACGCGCCCAAGCGCGACGGCGAATACGCGCCGGGCAAGGGCAACCCGGCCGACGAGATCGCCAAGGTGCTGCAGGACCAGAACGCTCCGCCGCTGCTGCTGGGCGCCGACATGGTGCCGGAGAAATACCGCCACCCGATCAGCTACTTCAAGGGCGCGTTCGGCCTGGTGCTGCTGCGCGAGCAGATCATCGGCCCGGAACGCTTCGACCCCGCCTTCCGCCGCTACATCGCCACCTGGGCCTACAAGCACCCCAGCCCGTCCGACTTCTTCCGCTTCATGGAAAGCGAGACCGGCGAAGACCTCGGCTGGTTCTGGCGCGGCTGGTTCGAACACAACTGGCAGCTCGACCTGGCCGTGCAGAAAGCCGCCTACACCGACGGCGACTACCGCAAGGGCGTCGACGTCACCGTGGCCAACCTGGACCAGCTGGTCATGCCCGCCACCCTGCAACTGGTCTACGACGACGGCAGCAAGCAGGACGTGCACGTGCCGGTGGAAACCTGGCAACAGCATCGCAGCTACGTGGTCCACGTCGACGGCACGCGGAAGCTGAAGTCGGTCACGATCGATCCGGCGCGGGCGTTGCCTGACGGCAATCGCGACAACAACAGCTTCGCGATGCCGTAGGCGTAGCCATGGTGTCGGGGACAGTTCTACTCGTGACAGCTGGCCACGAATTGGCCCCGACAACTTTTCCGCCAACAGCTTTGAAGGGCTTTTAGAGCAAGGGCTTTAGTCCGCCTTGGGAGGGCGAGGTACTTCTCTTTTGCCTGTCCAAAATAGAAGTCCCCAAGAGAAAACGACACCCGCTTGTGGTCGGGAACCTCGGCGTCGACCTCGCGCGAGCCCTGGTGGACCTGCAACGTCCCGGTGGTGTGCTCTGTCGCAACATTCAACTGCAATAGTGTTCTGCAGCAACCGGGCCACCTTTCCCTGCGGGCGAAAATGAATCAGCATTCGCAACACGCGCCGCACCTCATCCATCAAACGCGGCGCCGAAGGGCCGCTGACCATACGGTTT